>JBKGZK010000082.1:0-8532 GCA_046545615.1 Natronomonas sp. | reverse complement strand
ACGACCAAATCGCTCACGTCGTCTGGCAGACCGATACCGTCAGTCCGTCGTGGGCGATACGGACGTCGCCGTCGAAGTTCGATTCGACCGACGCGATCATTTCAGCGTGGCGGCCCTCGGTGTGAGGGTACAGGTGCGTCAGATACACGCGTCCAATATCTCGATCGGCGAGCACCCGGCCCAGCTGAGCCGGCGTGGGGTGATTGCTCACGTCCACGTCGTCGGGGAATGAACAGTCGTGTGCGAGCACGGCGGAGCCGTCTGCAAGCTCGGCGACCGCCTCGCTGGCTTCGGTATCTGCCGAGAAGGTGAAGGACGCGTCGTCGGTTTCGAATCGATACGCTAGGCAGTAGGCTGAATGGACGGTTTGCGTGGCCTCGATCGCGTACCCACAGAGTTCGAACGTCCCGGGATCGACTTCACGGATTTCGGGAGAGAGGCGATCCCGGAGGTGATCGTGAACGTCGAGCAAGCGATCGAACAGGTCAGTCGTTCCGGGCGGGCCGACGATCGTAGCGTCGGGTTCGCCCGACAGCCACCGGGCGACGAGGATCGCGATCAGATCGTCGACGTGGTCGGGATGGTGGTGAGTCAACAGGATCGTCGAGACGGCTTCGTAACCAATGTCGGTTCGTTCGAGCGCGTGCAGGACGCCACTCCCGCAATCGACGAGTAACGGTTCGACTCCTGTCCCCTGGAGCAACAGCCCGGACTGAAATCGATCGCCAGTCGGCATCGCTGCACCGGTGCCCAGAAATGTGACGTTCATACGTGCCACTCATCGGGAATCGGCAAGTGTGCTGTGATCGATCGAGGGATTAACGGCCGCCCATTGGAATCGAACGGAGAGACTACCATTCGGCACCGACACGAGACACCAGCATACTTGCCGGTGGCCACCATAGGAAAATTTGATGGGAGGCGATCCGCGGGACCCATCCACAGATGAAGGTCCCCAGAACGAGCAACTCGATGACTCGGAGGCCGACGTGCGGTCGCTCCTCTCGGACTTCGACTACCCATTCGATTCCGACATCGTACACATCGACGATGCAGACGCATTCCACCGATTGAGTCCCATCGTGCGGGAATGGTGGATAGACCAATTCGGTTCGTTCGTTCCCGTAAACGGGGGACTTTTGACGCCCCCACAAAAGGGCGCAATCCCACTCATCGACGATCGTCGGAACTGTCTAGTGTGCGCTCCGACGGGATCGGGCAAAACCCTCGCTGCCCACACGGCCATCATCGACGATCTCTTCGCTCGAGCTCGTGCGGGTGACGGTCTCGACAACACCGTCTACTGTCTATATATTTCGCCGCTGAAATCGCTCGCCAACGACGTACATCGAAATCTCAAGCGGCCCCTGGATGCGATTTCCGACCGCCTCGAACATCGCGGGGAAGACGTGTCTATCCGACACGCTATCCGCCACGGTGACACCTCCGACGCCGATCGGAACGCGATGCTCGACGAAACTCCACACATCCTCAATACCACCCCCGAGACGCTTGCCATCTTGCTCAACAGTCCGAAATTCAAGGAAAAACTCAGTTCGGTCGAGTACGTCGTGGTCGACGAGATTCACGCGCTCGCGGACAACAAACGCGGGACGCACCTGTCTGTTTCCCTCGAGCGACTCGAGGAAATCGCCGACGCCTCTCCGACACGGATCGGGTGTTCGGCGACCGTCGAGCCACTCGAGACAATGGCCCAGTTTCTCGTCGGGAGAGAAGACGGATCGCCCCGACCCTACGAGATCGTCGACGCGCGTTTCGCGCGGGAGTTCGACCTCAGGCTCGAATGTCCGGCGGCAGACCTCATCGAAACCAGACGCGACGTGGTTACCAATCGGTTTTACAGTCGACTCATTGAGCTCGTGGAGTCGCACACCAACACCATCGTGTTCACGAACACCCGGTCGGGTGCTGAACGGGTACTCTACAACCTCCGAGAGCGCGGTTCGTTCGACGAGTCGAATTCCGGGTGCCACCACGGGTCGCTTTCGAAGTCCCGCCGTCAGGAGATCGAATCGGGGCTGAAGGCTGGCGACCTCAACGTCGTGACGACCTCGACCTCGTTGGAACTCGGAATCGACATGCCCCACGTGGACCTGGTCGTCCAGATCGGATCCCCGAAGAGCGTCGCCGCCTTGTTGCAGCGAGTCGGGCGGGCGGGTCATCAACTAGACGAGACCGTCAAGGGACGCGTGATCGCCCTCGATCGCGACGAACTGGTCGAATGTGCGGTCATGCTCCGAAAGGCCACTCAGGGGTTTGTCGACCGCGTGTTCGTACCGGAAAACGCACACGACGTGGCGGTCCAGCACGTCTACGGGATGGCGATCAACGAGATCCGTCCCGAGGCGGACGTCAAGGAGATTATCCGTCGTGCCTATCCCTACCGAAATTATGACGACGACGCGTTCGAGGATCTGTTTCGATACCTCACCGCCGACTACGAGGGAATGACCGACCGGAACGTCTATCCAAAAATCTGGCGCGACGAGAACGACTCCCCGGGAGGCGAGCACCACTACGAGGAATACGACCCTGGGACACCGCTCATCGGCAAAAGGGGACGACTCGCCAGAGTCATTTACATGACGAACCTCGGAACGATCCCAGATTCGTTCACCTGCGACGTCTTCACGAGGGAGTCCGAGGCGTGGATCGGGCAGCTCGACGAGTCGTATCTCGACACGCTCGAACCGAACGACGTGTTCGTCCTCGGCGGATCCAACTACCAGTATCTGTATCGACGGGGATCAAACGTGTACGTCCAGCCGACCGACGACCGGGCGACCGTTCCGTCATGGTTTTCCGAGCGGTTGCCGCTCAGTTATGACCTGGGCCGCGAAATTCTCACATTCCAAGGAGAGCTACTCGAAAGACTCCGTGGCGGCGGACCCCCGGCGATCCGCAACTGGCTGCGGTCGTTTCCAGTGGACGAAAATTCGGTGCGTGCGCTCACGCGCATGTTCGACACACAGCACCGATATGCCGGCATCGAAAGCGTTTCGACAGAGGATCGCCTCGCGATCGAAGTCGAGCTCGATCGAGAGGACTACCGCCGAAACTATTACGTGCACTCGAACTACGGTCGAAAATTCAACGACGGGCTTTCGAGGCTGCTCGCGTACCGATGCGCCCAGGAGGCGAACACGAACGTCAGGGTCGCGGTTGCAGATCACGGCTTTACCCTTTCGATGCCGCTCAACCGAAAAATCGATCTCGCGGGTGTCATAGACGACGTTCGTCGGTCGGACGTCCGAACAGACCTTCGAGCCGCACTCGAAGGGACCGATCTCTTGAAACGCTACTTCCGGATCAACGCCACGCGATCGTTAATGATCCTGAAGCGGTACAAGGGCTACGAGAAGTCCGCGAGTCAACAGCAGGTCTCGAGCGAGATGTTACTCGGGTTCGCACGAGACCGCCCAGGGTTCGTTGTCCTCGAGGAGACCTACCGCGAAATCCTCGAGGACAAACTCGACGTCGGCCCAATAGAGAACTTTTTCGAGGCCACATCAGCTGGCCGCGTCGACGTTGTGATCAACCGCGTTGAATCGCCCTCCCCCAAAGCATTCGGATTGGCGACGCTTGCCTCGAGTGACGTTGTCCTCGCCGAAGAGGAATCGGAGGTCCTCCGGGCGTTTCACGAACGTGTCCTCGAAATGATCCGTGGGGAGCCGGTTCCGTCCGACGGCGACGATTGACCCGAGTCTCTTCTGGGGGATGGATAGTCACCAGAGCCGGTGAGAGGACGTCATCCCTTTATATTACAGACCGGCAATACCCGGACCACTTTGTCCCCAATGCCGAGTTCGTCGCTCACTCGCATCACCTCGTCGACGTCCTTGTAGACGCCCGGTGCCTCCTCGGCGATAGTGGCTCCACTCTGGGCCTTCACGTACACCTTCTGGCCACGGAGATCGTCCTGGACGTCCTCCCCCCAGAATTCCTGTTTAGCCTGCGTCCGACTCATCAGCCGTCCGGCGCCATGGGCCGTGGATCCAAACGTGAGTTCCATTGAATTAGAGCCGCCGCGAAGGACGTACGACCCGGTCCCCATGCTACCCGGGATGATTATCGGCTGACCTACATCACGGTACGCCTCCGGGACCTCGTTATGACCGGCGGGGAACGCCCGCGTCGCGCCTTTACGATGGACGTAGAGTTCCCGAGGTTCGCCGTCGATTTCGTGGACTTCCTTTTTGGCGATGTTATGTGCCACGTCGTAGAGGAGTTCCATCTCCAGGTCTTCCCACGGGGTTTCAAAGACGTCCGCGAAGACCTGCCGCGTCTGGTAGGTGATGAGCTGTCGATTTACCCACGCAAAGTTGATCGCGGCACACATCGCCCCATAGTACTCGTTAGCAAGTTGCGATCCGGCTGGCGCAGCTGCAAGTTCCCTGTCAGGCAACTGCTCAAGTAATCCCGCATGGGCCTGTTCAATTTTCCGAAGGTAATCGGTGCAGGTCTGGTGGCCGAGTCCCCTCGATCCGCAGTGGATCAACACCACAATCTGGTCCTCCCACAACCCGTAGGCCTCGGCCACGTCGTCCAGGAAGACGTCAGTAACCCGCTGAACTTCGAGGAAGTGATTGCCGGACCCGAGCGACCCGATCTGATCACGACCACGCTCTTTGGCCTTCTGGGAAATTGCTGAGGGATCGGCATCCGGCCTGTATCCTTCGTCTTCGCAGTGGCGGAGATCATCGCGCGTGGCGTATCCGGCTTCGTGGGCCCAGTCTACGCCGCGGTCCAGCGCTCCCTCGAGTGCGTCCATGTCGTTTTCCAAGACCCCGCCACCACCGAGTCCGGAGGGGATGGCGTCGAAGAGGGCCTCGACGAGTTGTGTCTCGTGACCTCGAACGTCGTCGTATTCGAGGTTCGTTTTCACCATCCTGACACCACAGTTGATGTCGTAACCGACCGCTCCAGGCGAGATGCAGCCGTTTTCGGCGTCGATACCTGCGACGCCACCGACTGGGAAGCCGTATCCCTGGTGTCCGTCCGGCATGCAGATCGCGTACTTCTGGATACCGGGAAGGTGTGTGGTGTTTTTAAGTTGTTGGAGTGTCAGATCACCCGCAATTTCCTCGAGCAAGGCTTCGCTCGCGAATAACCGTGCTGGAACACGCATCTCTCCTTCTTGCGGTATCTCCCAGATGTGTTCTCGAATCCGGTGGAGAGTGACGTCGCCAGCGTCGAAGGTTTTTGTCATACAATACCTGTGGATGCGCACGTCCAATAGCTTTCGACCGTCGGGCGTCCACGTCCGCTGACGACGTGGCTCGTCAGTCGACGCGCGTTGCCGCGTCCTTTTCGAGCAGTACCCGGGCGTTCGGCTCGGGGAGCGTCACGACGTCGTCGGTCCCCAGGTGGTAATCGCGGTTGTCGGTCCCGACCACCCGGCCGACGTCGGAGGTGATTCGTACCGTCGTACGGGGAACGTCGGCTACCTCGGAGGTGGTATCCGTCTCTTCTTCAGTCGTCCCGTCTTCATCCGTTTCGTGAATCCCGGGAGCGTTCATTTCGGCGGTCTCACTGGCGTCGCCCGCCGACGATCGACCAGTGGCACCTTGTCCAGGCGCCGTGGATGCGTCTCCTTCAGGTATCGGTGCCGAATCCGACGCATCCTCGTCCGGTTCGAAGTCGGTACCGCCCGAATTCTCGGCAGATTCGCCCTGGGATGTACCCGGGGACGCACCCATCAGATCTGCGGCCATTGCCCCCTCGTTTGCATCGTCGGGCGTGCCCGTCCCCGATCCCGGTTCTGATTCGAACGGTTCGTCATCGATGTTCCGTTTTTCGTGTTCGCTGTCGTCCGGTTCGGGTTCTGCGTCAGTACTCGCTTCTGTGTTGCTAGCGAGTACGGCGAGGACTTCCTCCCGGTTAGATTCGATGCGTTCGACCAGTGATTCGAAGAGGGCCCGTTCTTCCGACGTGAGGCCGTCGGCTTCAACCGGCATGTCGGCCGCGGCGATCGAGGCTTTCTTCACGACTTTGCCGATCCGGCGTTCGTATATTGCCTCGACGGTGGCCGTCGCCGTCTCGATGTCGTTGGTCAATCGGCCGACTGCCGGTTTCGAAAACGGATCGTCCGCGGTTTCGACCACCTCGGCTCGTTCGGTCCGCAACTCCTCGATGAACGATCCGACCTCTTCGTAAAACGACGGGCGCAAATGCTGGAGATCGCTCGACTGTCGTTCCTTTGCCTGTACGGACTGGAGTTCGTCGAGGTTCATGTGGTATGTCTCCGGGTCATTCCCTCGCCTTTTCGGCACGCCCGCGTGCCATCGTGAACACGCCTACGTACTCTGGAACGGTATTAAGACCCGCCGAGAGCCTAAAGGTTTCCCCCCGAAGTTCGACGACCGACTCCTCCTCGACGGAAATGGTGATGTCGTTACCCACGAACGTGTCGGGGACGGCATCGACCAGCGGGTCGAAGTCAGACACGGCGTCTCGATCTAGTGGAAGGACTTCGAGGCCACTGCCACCGTGGAGACTCCCCGGCAGGCGGATCAACCGGTTGACGTCCGTCGTTACCGGTTCGTCGATCGGCGCCGACCGTTCTTCGACGACCGATTCAAACAGGGAACCAGCGAGACTGTAGACGGCGGGATGGACGTCCACGTTACCCTCGCGGATGACTTCCCGGTTCGCCCGGGCGGCCGTGAGAACCGCCGACGCCTTTCCGGATCCAATTCCCCGAAACGATTGGAGGCGATCCATAGCTTCGTCTTCGTCGAGTTCGAGTAACTCGTCGAGGAATTCGTTCAACCGATCGTTGGTTTTGCTCGCCCAGCCACCGTCTGGAAGGGTTCGTTTCAGAGCGGGTGAGGAACGGCCTGCGGGCCCGGCGACGGTCTCACCGCCGAGGACGTCGTCGAACTCGAGATTCGTACCGAGGACGTACTCCACGATTTCTCGACGGGCGCGTCGGCCGAGTTCCAGCACGTCCGGATCTCGAACGTGGACGTGATACCCTCGACTCCCCGAGAAGACGACGGTGACGTCCTGGAACGCGAAATCGACTTCGAGGAGATCGAGTAGCCGGAGTAGGGCGTCCTTGCAGACTGAGAGCATCTCTCCATAGGAGTCAGCCTCCGGATCGACGCTGGGGAGGTGGTCGGCGTCGAGGTCGAATACCAGGTCCGATCCGCGCCAGCCTTTCTGCTCCATGCCGTCCGCCCCGGGGTGATCGTACTGTCCGGTCGAAAAATATACGTGTCGCGGTCGTTCCGTCGAGAGGAATTCTCCGAGGGAGCCGCCACCCGCGAGGTCGAGAAACGAATTGTGGCGCACCATCGTCGTGGTCCCCTCGCTCCAGGGGATGTACCCCCACTCGCGTTCGTTCGCAGCCTTTGGTGGGAGAACGTTCGACCGACGATAGTGGTCGCCGAACCGTCCTTTTAGGTAATCCAGGGTTCGGCGGTCCATAGTTCGGCTTCGCGAGTGTGATGAAAAAGGTTTGCGTCGGGCGTCAGCGTCCTCTGACGATGCGCGAGAGTTTGCTCGCGAGTCCGTCGTCACCCAGTCGCAGGTAGTAGGCATCGCCCCCGTCCTCGTAATACCCGTCGACACGCCGTCGGACGTCGAAGCCGAGATGCTTGTAGAAGCCAAGTGCACCTTCGTTCGACACCCTGGCGTGACAGCTTACCGTCCCGAAATCGTCCGCCACGGCCGCGATTAGCCGTCTCCCGAATCCCTCCCCCTGGAACTCCGGGTGAATAGCGAGAAAGAGGACGTACCCATCTCGCCGTGTCGCGGCGAATCCGACGAGCGAATCGTCGGTCCCGGGTTCGACCAGCACGTAGACAGTCGATCGCCGATAGGCGTCTTCGAAAAATCCCCGCCTCTGTTTGAGAACGCCATCACGACGGCGAATCCGTTCTTTCAGCTCCCAGGCATCCGCCAAGTATCGATCGTCACCCGGATTGACGACCCGGAGATCGATGGTGACGCTCACTGACACGAATGTAATTCATGGTCAAATATAACTCCACCGCCAGAAGCGGGACTTGCCCGACGTGGACGGAAGCTTTTCGACCTCGGCGGGAGACGGTTCCCACTGTCGCATGGGATTCGAACTCCGAGATCACACTGCAGATATTGCCGTGTCGGCGACAGGTGAGAGTCTGGAGGACGTATTTTCAGCCGTGGCAGATGGCCTGACCGCAGCCCACCTCGAAGATGCTCCGGATCCCACAGTGCAATTCTCGATCGCCGTTCGTGCTGAGAGTCGCGAGTCGTTGCTCTTCGATTTCCTCGACGAGTTGATCTTTCAGCGCGACGTTCGTAACGTCCTCCCTGCAGACCACGATGTCGACATCCAGCGAGACGGACTCCAATGGACCCTCGAGTGCACCGCCGGCGGAATCCCGCTCGAGGACATCGCCGCCCGAGAAATCAAGGCAGTTACCTACTCGGAGATGTCGCTCGAAGAAACGAACGGGGGGTGGGAAGCGTACGTGGTCTTCGACGTCTGACGATACCGTTTGCGCCCGGGGAGGACCACCA
>JBKGZK010000081.1:0-8676 GCA_046545615.1 Natronomonas sp. | reverse complement strand
ACGAGGAGCTGGACGTCGGATTCGGCCATGTGCTGGAGCGCGGTGGCCGCGCCGACGCCGGTCGTCACACCGTCGAAGAAGTCGTCCTCGTCGTAGTCCATCAGCTCGATTGTCATCTGGCAGGCCTGGAGTTCGACGCCCTGTTCGAGCGACAGGTCGATCAACTCCTGGATCGTCGCTGTGTTGTTTTCGTCGATCTTCTTTTCCATCATCTTCGTCGCCATGGCGTCCATTCCGGGTAGCGCAGCCAGCACGTTCGGAACCGGCATGTTGGGGTTACCGACGGCGCTCAGCTTCAGGTTCTTCGACTTCTCCTCGTGGAGAATGTCGAGCCCCCAGAACGTGTGAAAGACCACGACGTCCCAGTCGAAGGCAGCCGCGGTGCTTGCGAGGATGAGCGGCGGATACGCCATGTCGAAGGTGCCTTGCGTCGAAACGATGGTCATCTTCTTCGCTCCGTCGTCGGCGTCGGCGACCGCTTCCTCGAGTTCGTCGACGCGTGCGCGGAGGGCTTCGACGTCCACGTCGGCGTCGACCGAATCGTCGGCTGGTTGCGTGTCGGTGCTCATCTTACCCGGTGATCTGCACGTAGTGTTTGAAGAGATCGTCCTCTTCTTCCTGATCGAGGAGTGTGACGCCGTTCGTTCCGGCGGCCCATCCTTCGATGTCACTTACGCTGCCCGAGTCTGTCGCGAGAACTTCGAGGACGTCTCCCTCCTCGAGGTCGTCGACAGCACCCTTGGTCTTGACCACTGGCATCGGGCACGACAGTCCTTTCACGTCGAGCGTCTCCGTAACGTCGTATGCTTCACTCATGTTTTCTTCCATGCTCTATATTGGAGCTATGACACAATATTCAATCGGGGGATAAAAGGATAACGAATCACAACTACCCCTCGATCTCCCCTCATATAAGGGCATATCAACTTAAAGTATCAACGAATAGCGCGCACGAGGTGAGAAAATAACTGCGGATGAATTCATACTATATTGTGCAGTTTGTGGATTACTATGAAAACGCTTTAGTACGCGGGTCCAATACAACCATTTGCACACATGGCTGATATGGACTTCCCGACACCCGATGTCGAAGTCGAATCGATTGTTCCTGACGATCTGAAAGCACGAATCGACGACGGCGACGACGTGACCATCCTCGATACGCGCATGGAATCGGACTACGATGAGTGGCGAATCGAGGGCGAGAACGTCGAGACGATCAACGTCCCCTACTTCGAGTTCCTCGATGACGAAATCGATGACGACGTTCTCGACCAGGTCCCCAACGACCGCGAAGTGACCGTCCTGTGCGCGAAGGGCGGTGCCAGCGAGTACGTCGCCGGCGAACTCAAAGAGCGTGGCTACGACGTGAACCACCTCGAAGAAGGCATGAACGGCTGGGCCCGCATCTACGAAGCGGTCGAGGTCGACCGCTACGACGGTGCCGGCACGCTCGTGCAGTACCAGCGACCCTCGAGCGGGTGTCTGGGCTACTTCGTCTACGACGACAACGAGGCCGCCGTGATCGACCCGCTCCGGGCTTTCACCGAGCGGTACATCGAAGACGCCGAGGAACTCGGCGTCGAACTGAAATACGCCATCGACACCCACATCCACGCGGACCACATCTCCGGCGTGCGCGACCTCGACGACCTCGGCGTTGAGGGCGTCATTCCGGAAGCGTCCGTCGATCGAGGCGTGACCTACGCCGACGAGATGACCCTGGCCGAGGACGGCCAGGTGTTCCAGGTCGGTGATGTCACGATCGAGACGGTCTCCACGCCCGGTCACACATCCGGCATGACCTCCTACCTGATCGACGAGAGTCTGCTCGCGACCGGCGACGGGCTGTTCACGGAGAGCGTCGCCCGACCCGACCTCGAGGAAGGCGACGACGGCGCACCGGAAGCCGCCAGCCAGCTCTACGATTCGCTCCAGGAACGCGTGCTCTCGCTGCCCGACGAGACCCTCATCGGCGGCGCGCACTTCAGCGATGCGGCGGAGCCGGCACAGGACGGGACCTTCACCGCGCCGATCGGCGAACTCGTCGAGGACATGGACGCGCTGACGATGGAGAAAGACGAATTCATCGACCTGATCCTCTCGGACATGCCGCCACGACCGGCAAACTACGAGGACATCATCCCGACCAACCTCGGTCAGCAGTCCGCCGACGACGACGAGGCGTTCGAACTCGAACTCGGCCCGAACAACTGCGCAGCCAGTCAGGACGCACTGACGGGTGACTGATCGCACCGATCTCTGAGGAATGATCGAAGAACTCATCGCGTTGTCGCTCGTGGACCAGTTGTTCCCCAACGGCGTCTTCCGGTACGCCGTGGGGGGCCTGTTCGTCGGTCTCGGAGCGACAGTGATCTACGTCGGTACGGGTATCGCAGCCGGTGCGAGTACCTTCCTCGAGTCGACGCTCTCGTTCGTCTCCGATCGATCCCGATTCCAGCAGTACCGGGCCTCCCGTGACTGGCGCATCGTGTTCACGCTCGGGATTATCTTGGGTGCGGCGGTGTACGCAGTCTTCTGGCAGGGCGGCGCCTGGGTCACGGACGTCCAACCCTGGCGGTTACTGCTCGGTGGATTCTTCGTCGGCGTGGGCACCCGGATCGGCAAAGGGTGCACCTCCGGACACGGCGTCTGTGGCGTCGGCTCGGCGTCGAAGACCTCGATCGTCGGCGTGATGACGTTTATCATCGTGGCGATCGTGACGGCTCAGTTCGTCATGGCTCTCGGGGTGACACCATGAGCGACGGACGACATCCGCTGTTCATGCCGTTGATCCTGGTCGGGGGACTGATCTTTGGATTCGGACTCGCCTACAGTCAGATGGCGCGTCCGGAGGTCGTCCTTTCCTTCCTCCAGTTTACCGACTTCGGTCTGGTGTTCGTGATGTTCGGTGCGGCGATCGTCACCGGTATTGCCTTTGCGGTAATGCCCCGGATTCGGAATCGAGCTCCCCTCACGGGCGACACCTACGGACGCCGACTCAAGTCCTTCGACAGGAACGTCGTGATCGGCGGGGCTATCTTCGGGGTCGGCTGGGGCCTTTCGGGCATCTGCCCAGGGGCCGCCTACGCCAGCCTCGGAATCGGTAACCTGACCATCCTGTGGGCGCTGGCCGGCATGTTCGCCGGGGCGTACGCCCAGGGATACTGGCGGAGCAGGTCGGCGGTCAGCGAGGCCACGCCGGCCAGCGGCGACTAATCGACGCATTCGACGTTTTTTTCGGACCGTAATCGACACACCCACGAGATCACCGGCCCCGAGCCACGGCGTCGATTTTCACCCCACGGGAGACAAAAACACCTAACCTGTTGTGGTCGAAACGTCGACGAAGCGCATGACACAACCAGTCATTGCGGCCATCGGTGCCTCGCCGATCGGACGCACGGAGTTACCCGGTCGGGACCTCTTTTCGATCGCCGTCGAGGAAGCGTTCGACGGTCTCCCGGACCCGGCGGAACTCGTCGAGGCCCTGTACGTCGGCAACCAGTCCGAGCAGTACGAACACCAGATCATGCAGGGGACCCTGCTCGCAGAGTGGGCCGGTCTCCGACACGTGCCCGCCGAACGCGTCGAGGGGTGTGCTGCCGCCGGCGCACTGGCCCTCAGACATGCCGTGAAGGACGTTCGAAACGACGAACACGACGCCGTATTGGCCTGCGGCGTCGAGAAGATGACGGCGGGCGGCACCAGCGGCGCGACGAACGCGCTCTCGGCAGCATTCGAACGTGCCCTCGAACAGCGCTCCGGTGTCACGGCCCCGAGCCAGTACGCCTTGCTCGCCCAGCGATATCTCCACGACACCGACGCGACCGAACGGGATCTCGCAAATATCGCTGTGAAGAATCACCGCAATGCGGTGGACAACCCCCGCGCACAGTTTCAAATGGAGATCGATGTTGAGACGGTGCTCGAATCTACGCCGGTCGCCCCGCCGATGAAACTCTACGACTGTGCGCCGATCGGGGACGGCGCGGCGTTGGTGTTGGTAACGAGTGCGGAAACTGCCGCCGAACTCGGCGTTCCGGCGGTCACCATCGATGGCACCGGCACAGCTGCAAACAACATCGCCGTGGCGGAGCGAGACATGACGCACATCGAGGGCGCACGCATTGCCGCCGAAACCGCCTACGACGAGGCCGGAATTACTTCCGAGGACATCGACATCGCCGAGGTCCACGACGCCTTCACCGTATCAGAGGCGTTGCTCGCCGAGGCGACCGGACTCGCCCCACCTGGAACGGGCTATCAAAGCTACCTCCCACCGGAAGCGCGCGACGACGGCTGGAGTGACGTTGCCCTGAGTACGAGTGGCGGGTTGAAGGCTCGCGGCCACCCCATCGGTGCGACCGGCCTGCTCCAGGCCATCGAGGCCTACGAGCAACTCACGGGTCGTGCGGGCGAGCGGGCCGTCGAGGGGGCGGAGACTGCACTGGTACTCAATGAGGGCGGGGTCGCAGACGCGGTGACCGTCGCCCACGTCATCCAGGGGGTGGCCCAATGACCGCACGCGGAGCCGGTGACGGTCCGCTGGATGCCGACAACCCGCTGACGCTTCCGGGCTTCTTCGACGCGCTCGCAGAGGGTGAGCTTCTCGGTGGCGTCTGTGAGGATTGTGGTGAAGTGTTACTTCCACCCCGGCCCGCCTGCTACGCCTGCGGGAGCCGCGAGATTCTGGTCGAAGCGCAACCACGAACGGGAACAATATACACCTACACCGAGGTCCACACCCCGCCAGAACCGTTCGAGGAGGACGCGCCATACACGATTGCCGTCGTGGAACTCGATTCCGGCGGCCGACTCACCGGCCGCGTGGCGGCGGACTACGACGAGGTCGCCATCGGCGACACGGTGGAACTCGAAATTCGCGACCCAATTGACCAAGAGCGTGCTGTGGCCATCGAGTACGAAACTGACTGGCCGATGCACATCTTCGAACTGCGGTGAGAATACGGCGTTCCTTCGAGGTGGGTTCGACGAACCGATTTAGTGGTGGTGACCGGGGATTTCGGCCGGTTCGCCGGGGTAGTCCTTCTCCCCGGCCTCGATCCGGCACTCGAGCCAGTTTTCTGTGGGAATGAGCGGGCACTCGTAGGCCTCGTTGTATGCGCAGGTGGGGTTGTATGCCTCGTTCAGGTCGAGTATCCAGAGCCCGTCTTCCGTCCGGTGGTGCTCCGCCTCGAGGTCGATATACCGTCCCGCCCCGTAGGTCTCCTCCCCGTTCGTCTCGTCGCGGAACGGCACCCACAGTCGATCCTCCGACGGGTCGCCTTTGAACGCCTGGAGTTCGCATGCCTCGCCGTCGACCGTGAACTCGAAGCGCCCCCAGATCAGGTACTCCTGTTCGCCGCCCGCCGAGGTTCCGACGGTTACGGATTCTTTCTCCCCGTGCTCCTCGAGTGGGAGTTCGAACCGATAGTCCGGGTTCGGGGGGAAGTACTCCAGTCCAGGGAAGGCGTCACCCTGGTGTTCCGGTGGAATCGGGGCGTGTGGATTGTTCGCGAAATACTCCTCCTTTCGTCGTCGCTGGGCTTCGACGTGTTCGACGTACTCCGTTTCGTCCATGCGATCTATAGGGGGTCGATCCCTAAATTTGTATTGCAAAATCTGGACAATACCAATCCAGCACTTCCCCCAGGAACGACCGACGACCGACGACCGTCAGTTCCGACCGTCCAGGTACGTGAGTACGCCCCGAACGTCGAGGTCTACCTGTCCCGCGGCCCGCTGTTCGCCCCAGGCCTCGTCGAGATCCGTTTCCTCGACGAAGAACTCGATAACCGCCTCGTCGGAATCGAGTTCGGCGCGTTTCGATTCGATTCGATCGACCCACTCCGGTAACGCTTCGGCAATAGTTGCGAGTTTGTCACCCGTCGGAACGGCCCCGAAATGTCCGTAACACAGCGTTTCCGGTTCGAGGTCCTGGATCATCTCGACGTCTGCGACCGCCTTCTCGAGGTCGAATCCAGGCGGTGGGGAGGTGGGAGCCACCCGATCGAGCCCTGGTGCCCACAATCCCGCCGCGTCGCCACAGAAGACCACGTCTGCGTCGGGATCGTAGAAGATCACCTGATGGAACGCGTGCCCGGGTGCGTGGTGTGTCTCGAGCGTCGTGCTTCCGAGATCGACCACGTCGCCCTCTTCGAGTTCGACGAGCCGGTCGGGATCGACCGGTTCGGGTTCGGTGTAGTACTGGATCTGCGAGCCCACCGCCGACTTCGTACCCTCCCAGAGCGGTCCGGGCTCGCGGAGGAAGCCGGCCCCGGATTCGTGGACATAGACATCTGCTCCCGTCTCCGCCGAGAGCGATCCCGCTCCACCTGCGTGATCCAGGTGGACGTGCGTGGCGGCGATCACCTCGAGGTCGGTCGGATCGATGCCCACTGTCTCGAGAGCCGAGAGGATTCGGTCGTCGTTCGTCCCGAGTCCGGAGTCGACGATCGCCGGTCGATCGGCGTCGATAATATACACGGAGCCGTAGCCCGTCGTGTCGTACATTCCGGTGTCGACGTAGTAACACCCCGGCACCGATTCGATCTCGAACACGTCGCCGATTGCCATACCCGGGATTCAACCGGACGGTACAAAACCGGTTCGTCACCGACGTCAATACGTCGGACGGACCGACACGACTTTTTCCGGGCTGGTCGAACGGTCGCCTATGTTATCACGGCAGTTCGTCCGCGACCATCCTGACGAGGTCCGACGGGCGCTCGAAACGAAGGGCGTAGATGTCGACCTCGACCGGGTGCTCGACATCGACGCGGAGTGGCGTGAGTTGAAGGCGACGGGTGACGACCTCAGACACCAGCGCAACGAGATTTCATCCGAAATTGGCGAGCTCAAAGCAGCGGGTGAAGACGATCGCGCCCAGAACGCAATCGTACGATCCCAGGAACTCAAAACCCAGATCGACGAGGTCGAAGACCGTGCGGATCGACTCGAGTCCGAACTCGAGGCGGCTCTCCTCGAACTTCCGAACGTTCCGCAGGAGGACGCTCCCGTCGGCGAGGACGAAGCCGACAACGTCGAGGTTGATCGCTGGGGATTCGACGACCGACGAGAATTGCCCGACCCGGTCGTGCCACATTACGATCTCGGAGAGGACCTCGAAATCCTTGACTTCGAGCGTGGCGTCAAGGTCGCCGGGGGCGGATTCTATTTCGCTAAGGGGGAGGGCGCCCGCCTCGAACACGCACTGGTGCAGTTCATGATGGACCTCCACCGGGAGGAACACGGCTACACCGACCTCTTTCCCCCGATTCCGGTGAACTCTGCGTCGATGCGCGGCACGGGACAGTTCCCGAAGTTCGTCGAGGACGCCTACCGGATCGGCGGGTCGAATGCTGAGTCCTACGGAGACGACGATCTGTGGCTGTTGCCGACCGCGGAGGTTCCAGTGACCAATATGTACCGCGACGAAATCCTCCTCGATTCGGACCTCCCGATCAAACACCAGGCCTACACGCCGAACTTCCGCCGTGAGGCGGGTGAGCACGGAACCGAAACGCGTGGAATCGTGCGCGTCCACCAGTTCAACAAGGTCGAACTCGTGAACTTCGTCCGTCCGGAGGACAGCGACGATCGTCTCGACGGTCTCCTCACAGAAGCCACGGCGGTACTCGAACGCCTCGAGTTGCCCTATCGGGTTCTCGAAATGTGTACCGGTGATATGGGGTTTTCGCAAGCCAGAAAGTACGACGTCGAAGTCTGGGCCCCGGCGGACGACATGGAGTCCGGTCCCGACCTCGGCGGCCGGTGGCTCGAGGTGTCGAGCGTCTCGAACTTCGAGGACTTCCAGTCCCGACGGGCCCACATCCAGTACCGACCGGAACGCCACGAATCGGCGGAGTTCTGTCACACGCTCAACGGCTCCGGGCTCGCAGTTCCACGCGTCGTGGTCGCGATCATGGAGTACTACCAGAACGGCGACGGAACGATCGACGTCCCCGATGCGCTTCAGCCCTATATGGGCGGTCTCGAGGTTATCGAGGGTGACGAGTCCATCGGCGAATCCGCCCTCGGAGAGGGCTGAGACGACCCCCTGTGGGTGACGATTCGGATCGTCTACCCCCTGCGAGTGACTTTTGCCGGCGGGCGGCGAACCCATCGTGTGGAACTCCACGTTCGGTACGAGGGCGACGACGATCCCGACAAGTGCACCGCCAGGAAACTTGCCCGATTCGATCTGGTCGAACTCCACCACTCGGCCCGAGCGACGCCACCCGGAATCGTGCTTGACCCCCACGCCGATCGTGCCCTCTCGCCCGCCGACGCAGACGAAACAGTCCACGGGGCGGCCGCGAACCGACTCGTCGCCCTCGATTGCTCGTGGGAGACGGCAGAGGCAGAAGCGTTCGCCCTCGAGGGTCCCAGCCGGGCCTTACCGTTCCTCATCGCTGGCAATCCGGTCAACTTCGGCACCCCGTTCCAGCTTACAACGGTGGAAGCCCTTGCGGGAGCGCTCTACATCCTGGGCGAGCCGTCGCATGCCCAAGACCTTCTCTCGAAATTTCGGTGGGGACACACGTTTCTCGAACTCAACGAGGAGCCGCTGGAACGCTATGCAGCCTGTGAGGATTCTACGGAAGTCGTCGAGGTCCAGTCGGCGTATCTCGACGCCGGGTCGCCGGATGACGACGGCGACCAGTAGTTCGG
>JBKGZK010000080.1:0-8711 GCA_046545615.1 Natronomonas sp. | reverse complement strand
CGACCGTTCATCCGCGTCGGTGTCCTTTACGGTCACCACTGGAACGGGAGCCGTTCGAATCACGCGCTCTGTCACGCTTCCGAGAAGGTAGCGCGAGAGACCGGTTCGGCCATGGGTACCCATGACGATGCAGTCGATCTCGTTGTCGATTGCGTAGTTTACGATAGCCTGATAGGGTGTGCCGCTCAGGACAGCGGTTTCGACGGTGGTAACCTCGAACCGTTCTGCACTCGAGAGGACTCCCTCGACCGCCCGTTCTTTCGCAGCATCGAGGTCGTCGACCCGCATTTCACCCGCAACGTCGTCCCAGACCGCGTCAGGATCGACGACGTGAATGACGTGGAGTTCGCCACCTGTCGCCGCCGCGAGTCTCGCGGCGTGGTCACCACCGGCGTCCGCACATGTACTCCCGTCGGTCGGGACCAGCACTCGATCGAATCTGTCGCTCGTTTCGGTGGCTTCGTGCACCGTCAGGACCGGCAGTGGCGAAATGGCCATGGTCCGTTCGGTGACGCTCCCAAGCACGAATCGGTCGAGCGCCCCTCGTCCGTGCGTTCCCATAACGAGACCGTCGACGCCGCGATCGAGTGCATGTGACACGATCGTCCTCGGTATCGAATCCTCAACGTCAACGACCGTTACTGTCGTCTCGACGTCGCCAGCCGATGCGAGTTTCTCGACGTGTTCGACCGTGTCTTCACGAACGAACACGTCATCGACCCTCGCGGGAGCCTCCGGATCCGTCACGTGAAGGACGAACAAATCGGCATCAAACTGGCGAGAAATCGAGATAGCCGCTTTCGCGGCGGCATTCGCCGCCACGCTACCGTCCGTCGGAACCAGCAGTCTCTCGTACATACTACCATATTCAGTCCCTATCGGTTTGAAGCCCCCATTTATTCCCACTCTGCGAGAGTGGATGTCGTTCGGGTCGATTGAGACGACGGTATTAGCCCCATAGATGGAGGCAGGTTTACTTGGTGGGGTAGTACGTATTCGTAATCGAGGATGAGCCACGAAATCGAGATTGACGACGAACTGAAAGAGCGACTCGACGGGCACCGCGAAGAAGGCGAAAGTTATGCCGAACTCATAGAGGAACTCATCAACATCTACGAAACCACGCGCTTTGCCAGAGAGGGATACAGCGAGTGACGGAGACGGTGGTCGAAAATCGCGAATGTTAGGGATACAGCAGGTGGTACGGACGGCTCCACTTCCCTCGTCACTGGAGATGCTCGGCAAACCAGTCTGCCGCCACCGACGCGACCTCGTCGAGTTCGCCCTCGCCCTCGAAGAGGTGACCCGCTCCGTCCACGACGTGCACCTCCTTTTCGCAAGTGAGGTCCTCTGCCGCTCGACGATTGAGTTCCAGCACCTCCGTGTCGGCTCCGCCGACGATGAATAACGTCGGTGCGCAAATCTCTCCGAGTACCGCCTCTGCCATGTCGACACGGCCTCCGCGAGAGACCACTGCATCGATCTCGTCACCGACGCGCGCGGTTGCCCGGAGCGCGGCCGCGGCTCCCGTACTGGATCCAAAATAGCCCAGCGACGCCTCACCGAGGTCCGGTCGCTTTCGTAGCCACTCGGTAACGCCGACGAGCCGGTCCGTCAACAATGAGATATTGAATCGATTTTCGCGCCGTTGATCCTCCGTTTCGGTCAGCAAGTCGAACAGCAACGTTCCAAGTCCTCTATCGCGAATGACCTCGCCGACAAAGTTGTTTCGCGGACTCTTTCGACTCGAACCGCTCCCGTGGGCGAACACGACCACACCGGAGGCGTCCGCTGGAATCTCGAGCATGCCTTCGAGTTCCACATCGTCGACTGGGATCGATACGAGGTCGTCCGTGTGAGTGCTCATATCATAGTATTCAGGCGGATCGATGTGATGTCTCCGGTAGTTCCTGCCGGTTGAGAACAGGCGTACGTTACATACCCTCGGGAAGCCAAGTTGAACCAATGCCACGAAACCGCCGATTCCGGAACCGGAAAGACGCGGGAGACAAATTGGCGGCGGAACTCGATGACCGCCAGGTCGAGGCAGACGTCGTTCTCGCTATTCCTCGTGGCGGGCTCCCTCTCGGACGGGCCGTCGCTGACGCGCTCGAGGCTCCACTCGACGTCGTCGTTGCCAAGAAGATCGGCGCACCGGGAAATCCCGAGTATGCCATCGGTGCCGTCGCAAGCGACGGAAGCGTCTGGCGAAACGAGGATGCGTTCACCAGGACCGGAGCCGACGACGAATACTTCGAACGAAAAACAAAGGAGGAAGCAAAGAATGCTCGTCAAAAGGCCGATCGGTATCGGGGGGATCAGCCCGATCTGGATCTGTCGGGGAAAACCGTTGTAGTCGTCGACGACGGCGTGGCAACGGGATCGACCATGCGCGCCTGTCTCGGGAAACTCCGCAGTGAAGATGTCGGAAGACTCGTCGTTGCCGTTCCAGTCGGTCCGCCGTCGACGATCGATGAACTGGAGGCCGACGAGGTAGTCTGTCTTGAGACGCCTCGAAGCTTCCGAGGCGTTGGTCAGTTTTACGATAGATTCGACCAGGTTTCAGACGAGGAAGCCATCGCGTACCTGCAGGAAAAATGATATCGTGAGTTTCAGAAGTTGAGATTGACCGTCGGATACTTGCCCTGTTGGATCCAACTTTCGACCGTTGGCCGGTGGAACCGATTTCGACAGAGTGGTAAACCAGCAGGCGAACATCCAGACACTTATGGAAATCGCAGATATCGTTTCGAAAGACTACGTAGCATTTGACCCGGATACGCCAATCTCGAAACTCGTCGGGACCTTTGACGATCGAACCGTCAAAGGCGTGGTCGTCCACGGCGAAGAATTCGAGGGAGTTGTCACGAGGCGTCAGATTGCCTCCTCGCACCACCAACCGAACGAGAAAATCGGATCGTTAGTGTGGCACGTTCCGCGACTGGAACCGAACGAGGACGTCCGTACCGTTGCCCAGTTGATGATCGATAGCGACTCGAAGGTACTTCCAGTATTCGACGGCAGGGAGTTACTCGGGGTGGTCACCGCCGACGCCGTACTCGAGAAAGTTGAGCCGTTTCTCGACGCGGCGACCGTCGCGCAGGCGTATTCGTCCGACCTCGTTACGCTTGATCCCGATTCGACCCTGGGCGACGCACTCCACATCTTCAGGGATCAGGTAATCACGCACCTCCCTGTCGTCGAAAACGACGAGGCGATCGGCATCCTGAGCCTCTACGACGTCACCGACCTCACCGTCCGCTCCGAAACCCAGAGCCAGGGAGGCGACGCCAGTGGAACGGACTCCTTCGGCGGACAGGTAACGAGTAGCGCTGGTCGGTCCCGGAGGGGCGGATACGGGGCTCGTGAGGGCGAGCTTACCCGAATCCTCGATCTCCCCGTTCGCGACGTTATGGTCTCACCGGTCCACACCATCGGCGTCGACGAAACCCTCCAGACGGCGGTCGAAAACATGTTTGAGATCAACGCATCATCGCTTGTCGTAAGCGAGGACGGTCGGCCCTTCGGAATCGTAACAAAAACCGACCTCCTCGAATCGCTCACCTGGGAGGCCGGCGGCAACCGGGGCGTCCAGGTGTACGGGACGGACTTGCTCGACGACGTGTCCTACGATCGGGTCGTCGAGATGTTCGACGCCTTCGACGACAAGGATCACGACATGTCGGTCCTGGACGCGAAAGTCCACCTCCACGAACACGACGAGAAGCTTAGAGGGACGCCCCTATTGCTCGCTCGAATCCGCCTGCACACGGATCGGGGGCTCTTCATTGCCTCCGGAGAGGGCTACGGCGCAAGTCACGCCCTCAACGAGGCCCGAGACGTACTGGAGCGACAGATACGGGACAAAAAGACCCACGGCCAGAGCAAGAAACCCCCAACCGAAGAGTTCTGGGAGAAGCGCTTCGGGTGGATGCTCGAGGAGTGACTGTTACCATCGATGGAGCAGTTCGTTCCATCGAGTTAGAGGCCGTTCTTTTACAGTCAGAGGATGATCCGATGACCACTCCGTGACTCGTGTTCCTGCCAATCCGTTTGCCGGTCGATCCGACCGAAAGTGGCCTTAAAAGGTAATAACTTCGTAGCCGGCGTCCACCAGCGACTTGATACTCGGATGGCCGTCGTGGTCGTTGAGCCGTTCGATACCGGCTTCGTTTACCTCCGCGTCAACGCCAAACGCCCCGACGCAATAGTCACAGACGGCCGCATCGGTGCGGACCGACTGGTAGAGTTCGAATAGGTCACTGTCTTCGTCTTCGAGTTCCGGGATCCATTGCGTACCGGCACCGTCGAAGATGAGTTCTACCTCGTCACCGTTCGATTCGGAGAACTCCTTCGCCGTTTCGAGAGCGTTGACGACCCGGCCCAGATCGGCGTGCGATTCAGTGTCTGCAAGAACGACGACCGCTGCTTTTGACATTGCATAGGAAAAAACGTCGGCCGGTAATAAACTTCGTGTGCGGGCGTGTAACCAGACTACGGTTTCGCGGATCGGTTATAAAGGTCGACCGACAATCTGAGATCCAATCGCCGGACCCCTTTGCAGTAGATGTGGTCACTCGTGGAGTCAGTAGTCGGATTCGATGCAAGGTCGCTACTCGTCCCGACGAGCTGAATCCGTCGACAGCGTATAAATTCGCTGACGGGCATCCATTAGGGAGATACGCGATGTGACCACACCGCGATCAGCGAGTTCTGTCAGGGCGTGTCGCACCGTCCGGCCCGGGAGTCGCGTCGCTTCCGTCAGTTGTTCCTGCGTGAGGTCACCGTCGTATTCGAGGGTTTTGATCACAAG
The DNA here is from genome assembly GCA_046545615.1 of Natronomonas sp. Lineage (GTDB taxonomy): Archaea > Halobacteriota > Halobacteria > Halobacteriales > Haloarculaceae > Natronomonas. The sequence continues at coordinate 3,898 of JBKGZK010000080.1, read as the reverse complement.
TTTCGCACTGGGGGGAAGGTCCGCTATCTTCGTTTCGGTCGTCGACGTAGACTGTGTCGTCCGTCCAGCCATTGTGTACTTGGGTCACTGGATGGGCTTAATGTCATATCGAGCGTGCAAACCAACCACACAATCCACTTATACGAAATCGACCGAAACCAGGAATCGGATACGGCTCCGGTCCCGCAAGACCGGCGAAAAACTGACTCGAACGTGTAACAACCACTGATACTTTTTATATCCCGGCGTACCCAATCCACCATAGAGTCCCAGACCAGCCCAGGATCAGTGCTCTCCACACCGTGATCGATCGTAATACTCCGTCGAGACGCGCAGGTGCGACGTCCAGCCGTGGCTCTCGACGGTGGGTGTTGGTGGCAGTCGTCATCACTGTCGTCGTGCTGGGTGTTTGCCTGTCTGCTGCAAATACAGCCGGTGCGGCAGAGATCTCCGACGACTCCGTCGTCGTCAACAAAAGTGACGAGGTTGCAAGCGGTGAATCAGTCGCACTGGCAAACATCTCCGCAGGCGTCGTGGCCCAATACGACGTAAACAATGTCGATCGTGAAGACGCGGTCGTCGTCGCAAGCGACAACACCGTCGAAACCGAACACGGTGACGCCATAGTTGCAGAAAACGGGACAGTCGAAAAGATCCCGGGGATGGAACCCGACATTCGTGCCATCCTGGACGATCGAACAGTCGAACGGCTCGTCCGAAACGGGAGCAACATCGAAACCGAAAGTGGAGTCAACATCGAGCGCGCGAAGGGTGGCAACGTCGTCGCGGATCCTGACGCCTTCGACAGCTCGAACTTCCAGGTGGAAATCGTCGACACAAACGAGGTGGCGGAGGGCGAGAAGTTGATCGTCACCGGTCGGATCGAAAACCGGGCTCATCTCGATGACACGCAGACCATTAGATTGCTCGTGGATGGGAGTTTGGCCTACTCGCGATCGATCGAGCTGGAGCCCGGCGAATCTAAGACCGCGGAATTCAATTACACGACAACGGAGGGTGACGCACCCGAGATCGAAATCGAGTTGACGAGCGACGACGACTCCGACTCGCAGGATGTGCCCGTCCACGAGGCCGACGTACTAGTCGACATCGGCGCAGAGACGTTCGACATCGTCGAGGGAGCCACGCTCACTGTTCCCGTCGAGGTCAGAAAGATCGGCGGCGACCCTGACGAAACGAACGTCTACGCGATCGAATTGTACGTCCACGACGAAAAGCAGGCGAAGAAAATTGTCACGTTCGAGGGCGCGGGCAGCAGAAACCTGGAATTCGACTACGAAACAGGGTCCGACGACCTGCCGGAGTTCGAGGTGGTCGTCGAAGGGCCGAACGACGCGAACGATACCGCAACGGTGTCCGTTCAGCCAGCGATATTCGCCGTAGACATCATCGACGCACCCGAGTCTATCCACGTAGGGGAGACTGTAGACATAACTGCCTCCGTTACCAATCACGCCCACACCACGCAATCGCAACAAATCGAAGTTTTCACTAGTAACCAGACTCGACCGTCTGAGCTAACACGCATCGATCAAACTTCAATCGAACTCGTTAGCTCCGAAACCACGAACGTCTCGTTCCCATACGAAGCGAAAACTGGGGACGTTCCAGAACTTTCGATGGAAATCCGGAGTGATGACGATTCCGATTCGACGGCGATCTCCGTGAAACGTCGTCCGGAGTTCGAAATCGTCGGTGGAACGGGACCCGAACTCGTGGTCGAACCGAATGCATCCTATTCCATCACGGTTACCGTCGAGAACACCGGAAGTGCCGAGGGAACGCAATCGGTGACCCTTCGAGAATCAGACACGGTTGTCGAATCGAAAGACTTGACACTCAACGTCGGCGAGCGAGAGACGGTCACGTTCACCAATACGGCACCGGCCGACGGGAACACATCTATTGAAATCCATACGGAATTCGATGTATACACGGGGACGGTGACGCTGAACGAGTCGGGAGCGACACCGGATCCAAGCCCAGAGCCGGCCGAGGATCCCGGCAGGGACCAATGGTTGATTGGCCTCGGACTTCTCGGGGTGATCGCCGCGGTGGCGATCGGAAGTTTCCTCGTCCTGCGGTGATGTCCCATGGGTTATCAGAACGGTGGGAATCCATGTACAGGAATGGCAGAACGAGCTGGGGATCGTCTCGAGCCCAGTATCGAACAGCACGGAACCACTGGATTTAATCCGGTCGGCGGCGTCGATGCGGTGAGCCGATGAACAGATCGATGGAAACGTTCGTCGCGGTGGTGTTGCTCTATGCAGTGGTCAGTTTCGCCGTCGGTATCGTGTCGTACGTGGTCGGGAGCTGGGCACAACCACATTTCCTTCTCGACGCTGCAGGCGACCCAATCGACACGCCGGGGCTCGCCGGTCTCGTTCGTTTCCAGATCGTAGCCGGTACGCTGTTGTTAATGCCGCTTTTCGGCGGTGTCGTGGGGCTCGTGGCAGGTTCGTGGTTTTACGACATCACGCCCGCCATTGGCGTTTCGGCTGGCGGGGTCTTCCTCGGGAGTGTTTTCTTCGCACTCGCAGCTATCGGGCTGGGATCGATCGGTAGTGGGGTGAACCCGATCTTTTCGACGATGCTTCTCGGTGGGATTGTCGTTTCCGCATTCTTTTCGGCAATTGCGGCCGGACTTGGGGCCGCAATTGGAACCGCCCAGCACTGACTCGCAACCGGAATCAAGGCCTCGCGACGAATACTGTCAGAGCGGCTGATCGCCCTCGATGATGCGCAGGGCACGTCGGGCAAGTGCGGGGACTCGTTCCCGAAAGAGCGGATACGAGTCGTCGTCGGAGTTGCCCTGCAGGTACCGACGGAAGAACATCTCGCCCAGCGCACCGAGTTTGTACACGGCGAGAGCCCGATAGAACCGTTCGTTTTCGAATGATAGACCAGTCTGGTCTTCGTACTGTTCAACGAGTTCTTCGCGTGACGGGTAGCCCTCGCGCAAAAGGAACTCGTTGCCACCCGACGCACCGAGTTCGTCCTCGGGATCCTTCTCGTCCGGCCAGTACGATAGCATCCACCCGAGATCGGTGTAGGGATCGCCGAGCGTGGACATCTCCCAGTCAAATATCGAGATGATCTCCGGCGGAGCCTCGGTCCCGAACATCACGTTGTCGAGCTTGTAATCACCGTGAACGAGGGTGTGTGGGTGGTCCTGGGGCACGTTATCCTGGAGCCATGCCGACACCTCGTGAACCTCCGGAACCTCGCGTTCCTCGGTCGTCACCTCGAACGCCCAGTCGTACTGCTGCTCCCAGCGGTCGACCTGTCGCTGGGTGAATCCCTCTGGGTACCCGAACTCGTCGAGTCCCACCGACGCCACGTCGATTTCGTGGATTTCAGTGAGCGTGTCGATCATCTCCTCGCCGAGCGTTTGTCGAAGATTCGAGTCGGCGAACTGGTCGGGCTCTTCGTCCCTGATGACGACGCCCTCCTCGCGTTCCATCACGTAAAAGTCCGACCCGATGACGTCGTGATCGTCACACGATAGCACCGTCGTCGGGACGCGGACGTTCGTCTCCTGGAGCGCCTCGATCACCGTATACTCGCGCAGGACGTCGTGGGCCGTCTCGGCCGTCTCACCCGGCGGCGGTCGTCGCACGACGAGGTCGCGATCATCCCATGTGACGAACAGCGTCTCGTTCGAGTGGCCCTCCTCGTGACGTTCCACCTCGAACGAATCGGCGGGGCCGAGCTCAGCCTCGAAGTAGGCCTCGAGCGCGTCGAGGTCGACGAGACGATCGAAGTACTCGTCCTTGTCCTCGCTCATGGTCGCACGCCTCCGATCGATCCCGGTCTGTGGCCAGTTCCCATACCAACGGTACGGGTGTAGAGTCTCAAATAATCCCCGGATTCG
>JBKGZK010000079.1:0-9242 GCA_046545615.1 Natronomonas sp. | reverse complement strand
GTCTAAACCAGGTTGGCCCGCCCAGGGTGTTCGTCGTCGGTCGATTCCCTGGCCGATCGACCGATAGGGACCGGGATGGAACGGTCGTTCACGATCCGCCTCAACGCTCGGTTCGGAACCTTCTTTAGCAACGTAGCGGTTGTCCCAGATAGAAGATGGCTGTACTCTGGCTGGACCAGATCGGAGCCGACGACCTCGGATCGGTCGGCGGCAAAGGGGCCTCGCTCGGCGAACTCACCGAAGCGGGGCTTCCGGTGCCCCCGGCGTTCGTCGTCACCGCGGGCACGTATCGAGCGTTTATCGAGGACACCGGGATCGACGAGGAGTTGTTCGATGCCGTTGACGTCGATTCGGACGATTCGTCGGCCTTGGCCGAGGCCGAGTCCGCGGCCTCCGAACTCATTCTCGAAACGGACCTTCCCGAGGACATCCGCCAGGAAATCCTCGACGCCTACGACGATCTCGGCAACGGCGAGGCGTTCGTTGCCGTGCGTTCGTCGGCCACGGCAGAAGACCTGCCGACGGCCTCATTTGCCGGCCAGCAGGACACCTATTTAAACGTTACCCGTGACGACGTCGTCGAGCGGGTCAAAGAGTGCTGGGCGTCGCTGTTCACCCAGCGGGCGATCTACTACCGGAACGAGCAGGGATTCGACCACGACATCGTCGACATCGCCGTCGTCGTCCAGGAGATGGTCGACGCGGAGAAGTCGGGTGTCCTGTTCACGTCGCACCCCTCGACTGGCGAACCCACGATCATCATCGAGGCCGCGTGGGGACTTGGGGAGGCCGTCGTCTCCGGCTCCGTGTCGCCGGACAACTACGTGATCGATCGCGAGACCGGCGAGGTCATCGAGGAGGCGGTTGCCGAAAAGAAGACGATGATGTTTCGCGACGAGGAAACGGGCGAAACCGTCGAGGATGAAGTGCCAGCGGACAAACGCGATGCCAGGGTACTCACGGACGACGACATCGAGCGACTGGTCGAGATGGGCGAGCGCGCCGAATCGCACTACGACGTTCCGCAAGACATCGAGTGGGCCATCGTCGACGGCGAGGCGTACATGCTCCAGTCGCGTCCAATTACGACGATCGACGAATCGGCGACCCCGGTCGCGAACGGCGAAAACGGGGGCGACGTGCTCGTCAGAGGACTTGGTGCGTCACCCGGGATCGCCTCCGGTCCTGTCCGGATCGTCCAGAAACTGGACGAACTCGACAAGGTCGGCGAAGGTGACATCATCGTGACAGAAATGACGACGCCCGACATGGTGCCGGCGATGAAACGTGCCCGGGGGATCATCACGGACGAAGGCGGGATGACGAGCCACGCGGCCATCGTTTCCCGCGAACTCGGCGTCCCCGCCATTGTTGGCTGTGGCACCGGTACCCAGGCGCTTTCAGATGACCAGGTCATCACCATCGATGGCGACAAGGGGGCCGTCACGGCGGGAGCCGTCGACGAGGAGGAAGAAACCGATCCCGTCGAGGAAGTCCGACCGCAAAATCCCGTGAAGCCGATGACCGCGACCAGGGTGAAGGTCAACGTCTCGATTCCCGAAGCCGCCGCCAGGGCGGCTGCGACAGGCGCGGACGGGGTCGGACTGCTCCGACTCGAGCACATGATCCTCTCGACGAACAAGACGCCGGAGCGCTACATCGAGGACCACGGTGCCGATGCCTACGTCTCCGAAATCGTCGAGGGCGTTCGGGTCGTCGCCGACGAGTTCTATCCTCGCCCCGTCCGTGTCCGAACGCTCGACGCTCCGACCGACGAATTCCGTCAGATGGAGGGCGGCGAGGACGAGCCACACGAACACAACCCGATGCTCGGCTATCGCGGCATTCGACGCTCGCTGGATCGGCCAGAGGTGTTCGCCCACGAACTCGAGGCATTCCGTCAACTCTACGAGATGGATTACGACAACGTCGAGATCATGTTCCCGCTTGTCAACGACGCCGAGGACGTGCGACAGGCAAAGCACCTGATGGAGGAGGCCGGCATCGACACCGATCGCCGAACCTGGGGCGTCATGGTCGAGACGCCCGCGTCGGCACTGACAATCGAATCGATGGCATCCGAGGGTATCGACTTCGCCTCATTCGGAACGAACGATCTCACCCAGTACACGCTCGCCGTCGACCGGAACAACGGTAACGTTGCCGACCGCTTCGACGAACTCCACCCGGCAGTACTTTCACTCATCGAAGATACGATCGAGACCTGTCGCGAACACGACATCGACACGAGCATCTGCGGGCAGGCTGGTTCGAACACGGAAATGGCACAGTTCCTCGTCAATCGTGGAATATCGTCGATTTCGGCGAACATCGACGCGGTGCGGGACGTCCAACACGAGGTCAAACGCGTCGAACAGCAACTCCTCCTGGATTCGGTTCGCTAATCCGACTCGTACTCACGCCAGATGTATCGCGTCCCGTAGCTCCGATAGGGTCGCCAGGGCTCAGCAATCGAGCGCATTTCCGAGCGGCTCAGCTCTTCACCGTTCGCGTAGATCTGTTGGATACCGTTTCTTACGCCCAGGTCGCCCAGCGGCAGCACGTCCGGGCGGGCCAAGGCAAAAATCAGATACATCCGGGCGGTCCACTCGCCCACTCCGCGGATTTGGGTCAGGGCCTCGATGACCTCGTCGTTCGAATGACCCGATAGGCCCTCGCGGGAGAGATCCTGCTCGGAAAACGCTTCGGCCACATTTCGGACATATTCGACTTTGGCATCGGACAGACCGGCGTCTTTGAGGGCGGATCGGTCGGCGGCGAGCACGGTCTCTGGCTCCACGTGACCCTCGAGCGTGTCGAATACGCGTTTTCTGACGGCGCTGGCGCTCGCCGTGGAGAGCTGCTGGTTGATGATCGAGGTACACAGCCTTCGGAATTCGTCCTCAACAGGGGACACTTCAATCGGGCCGTGACGGTCGACGAGGTCGGCCATTACGGGATCCTCCCTGAGTACGTCGTGTGGATCGGACATTGACTCGATTCTATTCGTCCATCGGCGTGGAACGGTACAAACCGTTTTCGACAGGGTCCGTTCGTTTACTGAGCGAGTGGTCGCTCGATATCTCCGTCGTGACTATCGAATAACCGTGACGGGGACGGGTGACCGTCGGGTTACCATTTCCGCCACGCTTCCGAGGAGGACTCGGGTGACGCCTGATCGACCGTGACTACCCATCACCACGTGATCGACACCCTCGGCGTGGATGTAATCGAGGATCGTCCGTGCGGGGCGACCAGATTCGACGACGCCTTCGAACTCCGTCTCCTCGAGAATTCCCGCGTTTTCGAGACGCGTTTTCGCCTCCTCGCAGAGGTCCTCGCCCTGTTCTGTGGCTCGATCGAAGGCGTCGGGATCGTAATAGCCTCCCTCGATGCCTGCGTACAATCCCTCCGTTGGATCCACCACGTGGATTACGGTAATTCGAGTCCCGGCAAAGTTTTCGATCGCGTATTCGAGGGCTGCCCAGGATGGCTGTGAGCCGTCGATCGGGACGAGAACGTGCGTTGCCATATCGATACGATGAGTCGACAGGATAAAAATTCCTGCCATCGATGTGTCATCGGTAGGCCGTCTCGTTTTGGTTTATCGTATCCGTTACATCGAGAGACGGTCCCCTATTTCAGCGATCTCGAGCGTGCGAGGGTGATCGTAAGTCCGGACGTGATTCCAGAGGCTGCCGGGATCCGCGGTCAACCCTTTCCACATGTCCCAGTGGGTTGGCACGAGCCGATCCAGCTGGAGCTGTCTGGCAGCCGCGGCGGCCTCGTTCTCGTCGGCGTACCATGTCGTGTGGGTTGGTTCCCGGGTTTCCTTGTCCAGAAGCATCCCGTCGGAGCCGAAGGCGACGACGCCGAGGTCGATGTCATACCGGTCCCCGATCGACGAGAAGTCCTCGCTCGGTCTCGCGTCTCCGCCGTGAAAGAACGTTCCCGTCTCGTGTTCGACCACGTATGAAACCGGATCCACTGCGTCGGGGTCGTGGGCAGGTTCGACCGTAATCGAGAACGGCCCAACATCGAATCTGTCGCCTGGCGAAATGTGCTTGATCTGGTGGGAATCGATATCGACGTCATCGGTCCACTGGCGGGCGATGTCGATCGACGCTGAGGCTCCATAGAACGTCGCGCCGGTCGCTTCAAGGATCGGCGCCTGGGATGGTCCGTGAACGTGATCGGTGTGTTCGTGGGTTGCGAGGACCGCGTCGGCGTCCACGATGTCTTCGGGTGCGAAGGGGACCGGGATCATGCGGACGGTTCGTGGTGGATCGCCAGTGCCGAGGTAGGGATCGATAAATATCGTCGTGCCCTCTGCCGCCTTCAGAACGAACCCGTTGCAGCCGAGATACCAGAGGTCCACGCCGTCGGGCTCGGCGTCGGCTACGGCATCCGGAAGCCACCGTCCCCAGTCAGAATGAATGGTTTCCATAGTCGGATGCGGTGGCCGTCCGGCAAAAAGGTGGTCGGTTCCCGGACAGCGCCCTCTCGGAGCGGCAGAAACCCGACACCCTAGGGCTCGACTGGCGAGATGGGGCGGGTGCGCGAAGCGGATCGATGGCCGCGGGAGGGATGCGTTCATTTTTGTAGGGTCCGGAATCTACGGAGAAGTATGACGCTCTCGGAGGAAGCCACGGACCGGCTGCGGGACCTCGTCTCGCTCCAGCCGACGAAAAACAGCGAGCTCCAGGACCGGTGGGGGCTCGAAAGCGGCAGCGAAGTCCACCGGTACCTCGAGGATGAACTCAAGGAGTACTACTACCGGGACGAGGATAGCCTGATTCGGGCCACCCCCGAGGCCGCGACACTCGTAGGCGTCGAGACCGACGACGTGGTCGGCGTCACGCCCATCCAGGCTCGTATAATCGACGTACTGTCCGGGCCAGACGAGGACCCCCAGAGCGTGGTCTCCGTCCTCCATGACCTCCGCGACGCGGGTGACGATCCGACCGTGGACGAGGTCCGGTCCGGGCTCAGAAGCCTCGAGGACAAGGGAATCGTAACCGTGATTCAAAAGACTGTACCGACGTTTCAGCTCGCACTCGACCGCGGGGACGTCGATGTCGAGGTGCTCGAAGAGACGCCCGATGCATAGCCACGGGTTTCAATTTGTAGTTTTCATCGTCGTCGTTCGCGTTTGCGCTCGAGCACGCGCCGAATCGCCTGCCCGGGTCCTCCTTCAATCGGCCAGCCTCGCCGTCGCCAGGCGGGCGGTTCGGGTTCGAACGCGGGACAACCGCCGGAGCACTCGGCGGCGGTCTGGGGTCGGTCCTTCGCGGCACACCATGGAAACGGCCCGACCGGATCGCGTACCTCGAAGTGTCGACAGTCTGGGCGCATCGTTTTCACGTATGCCCGCCAGCCGCGTTCGTAGGCTCGTTCGGCGATTTCGAGTCGCTTGCCTCGTTTCCAGTCGGCGTCCGCGTACTCGAACCGCGCAGCCGAGACGTTTCGATCGCCGCCACCGGGTCGTTCGATGATTCGCGTACCTGGCTCGTCAACCGCGAGCCGCCGCGGATTCCAGACAACCTCCGGCGAATACCGCCCGCGCTCGTCGGGCGAAAACGCCAGGATCCCGACTTCGACCGGGATTGCCTCGAGCAGCGCCGGTTCGATTTCTGCACCGGTGGCCTCGGTCGCGAGCCACACTTCATCGGCGAGTCCAAGCGCCACGTCGACCTGGAGCTGATCCGCGAGCCGACGGGCCGCGGCGGCGTCGAGGTCAGGTTTGTTCTCGATAGCCACGAGCCGATCCACCCAGTCGGGATACCGATACCGACGACGGATTTCGATCCGCCCGTTGCGTTTACGCGAGTCGACGATCTCGCGATCGACCGCTTCGTGGATCGACTCGCGTACGTACCGCCAGGGATAGCCCGGATCCGGGAGCGCGTCGCGATAATAGGTCCATGACACGGGCGCGTGACGTGCCACGTGGAGGAGATCAGAATCGAGTCGGTCCCCGCCGAATGGGGCTCTGCGTTCGAGGTGTTCTGGGGTCGTCTCCACGACGATGGTGTCCCACCGTCTTCGTCTGGTTCCGAGCTGCCGGGACACGATCGGCACGCCGTCTTCGAGGGGCCAGGCGCGTTCGGCCCAGGCACAGACGCGCAACTCGAACCCGAACTCCATCACGCCGATTTCCAGTCGCCCCACGGTGTAAAGCAGTTCGGAACGGTCGCGAGTCGACGAGGATTCGACACTCCTCAAGTTCGATCCAGTGATACGTAATGTCGGGCTAACCGCAACGATTTTGCGTTCGGCGCGGGCGAGTTCGGGTATGCAACTGGCCGGTATGGCGTCCAACCGCGGTCGGAATTTGCTGCACGTTGCCGATACCGCTCCGGGCGGGGCGACGTTCTCCGTAATCGTGACCAACCATGCGGATGTACCAATCGTCGACGAGGCGAACGCACGCGACATTCCCATCGAAATCGTCGAACGCACCGACGGGGAATCCCGCGAGGACCACGAGCAACGTATTCTCGATCGTCTAGACGATTACGAGGTCGACATGATCTGTCTCGACGGATACATGCGCATCCTCACCGAGACGTTTCTCGAGAACACACCTCGAACCCTGAACGTCCATCCGTCGCTCCTCCCGTCCTTTCCCGGTCTCGACGCCCACGAACAGGTACTCGAGGCGGGCGTCAGCATCACCGGGTGTACGGTGCACGTCGTCGACGAGACGGTCGACGGGGGTCCGATCGTCACCCAGGAGTCCGTCCCGGTCTACGAGGGCGATGACCCCGAGGACCTGAAACGACGTGTCCTTTACGAGGCCGAATTCGCGGCCTACCCACGTGCGATCCGGTGGTTCGCAGCGGACGCCGTCACCGTCGATGGGAGTTCCGTCGTCATCGACGCTGACGAGGGCGGCACGTTCCCCGCACGTCTATTTAGCGCCGAGGATAGGGGAACCGAACTCAGGTACGGCGAGAACCCACACCAGAACGCGGCCGTCTACGAAGATCTCGCGAGTTCGGCACCGAGCGTCGTCGCCGCAGATCAGCGAAACGAGGGAGCAAAGGCCCTGTCGTACAACAATTACAACGATGCTGACGCCGCGCTGAACCTCGTCCGGGAGTTCGACGAAATCGCCGCCGCGGTGATCAAGCACACCAACCCCGCTGGGTGTGCCACCGCCGATTCCCTCGAGTCGGCCTACGAACGGGCACTGTCGACCGACCCGATGAGCGCCTTCGGCGGGATCGTTGCGCTCAACCGACCCTGCGACGCGGCGACAGCCGAAGCGATCGTCGACTCGTTCAAGGAAGTCGTCGTCGCACCCGGCTACACCGACGACGCGCTGGACGTGTTGACGCAGATAGCGGATCTCCGGGTCCTCGACGTCGGCGATTTCGACGGTCCCGACGAGTCGGTCGTCGAGACTGACCTCGTCGGTGGCCGGCTCGTCCAGGAACGCGACAGACAGACGATAGATCCGGCCGACCTCGAGGTGGTCACGAAGCGAGCACCCACCGACGACCAGCTCGAAACCATGTGTTTCGCCTGGCAGACCATCAAGCACGTCAAATCCAACGCCATCGTGTTCGCGACCGGAACGGAGACCGTCGGTATCGGCATGGGCCAGGTGTCTCGCGTCGACGCGGTTCGCCTCGCGGCGATGAAGGCTGAAGAAACTGCAGAGGGCAAGCACGCGGACGGGGCAGTGATGGCGTCGGACGCGTTCTTCCCGTTCCCGGACGGCATCGAAGTGGCTGCCGAAGCCGGTATCGAGGCAGTCGTTCAGCCCGGGGGGAGCGTTAACGACGACGAGGTGATCGCGGCCGCCGATGAACACGACGTGGCGATGGCCTTCACCGGGCAGCGGGCCTTTTTGCATTAACCGGCGGCGAAGCCCCATCGGGTCGGCTCGATACCAAAGTTGATTTGCGAGGCCGAACCAGTCCACGGTATGGCACCGATTCACGGCGACCAGCGAGTCGCCGTCATCGCCGACGCGCAGAATCTCTATCATACGGCCCAGAGTCTCTACTCCCGAAACGTCGACTACACTGCCCTGCTGGACGCCGCGGTGATCGATCGCGAACTCGTGCGAGCGATCGCCTACGTCATTCGTGCGGATTCGCCCGCCGAGGAGGAGTTCTTCGACGCGCTCGAGGACATCGGATTCGAGACGAAGATCAAGGACATCAAGACGTTCGCCGACGGCAGCCAGAAGGCGAACTGGGACCTCGGCATGGCGCTCGACGCCGTGTCGCTCGCTCGACGCATCGACGCCTTCGTCCTCTGTAGCGGAGACGGCGACTTCGCCAGGCTGTGTACGCACCTCCGCCACGAAGGCGTGCGAACCGAAGTGTTCTGCTTCGGGTCGTCGACCGCCGAGGAGCTTGTCGAGGCAGCGGACTCGTTCGTCGATATGAGCGAGGACGAAGATCGATTCCTGCTGTAAAGGACGATCTCACAGTGGGGTGTGTCTTATCCATGCCGTCGCTTCCAGATTGGGACTGCCTACATGTCCCGACGGACGAACAGTGCGGTCGCGGCGAGAACGAGGAGGACGAACGCCGCAAGCAGGACGGTGGCGTCGAAGAACGCGTACTCCTCGCGTACGAGAATCGCCGTCTCGTCGTAGTACCGACTCGGTGTCAGGTTACCGATCCACTCGTAGTCCGGATCGAGACTGGACGAACGATCGATCAGCCAGAGGACGAACACGAGACCCAGCGCGGCACCCTGGGCTGTTCTCGTTCGATCGATGACTACCGAAAGCACGATCCCGATCCCGCCACAAACGAGCAGGTAGGGGACGCTGAGCAGGTGTACCATCGCGAGCGCAACCGGATTGAACGTCTCGTCGATGAGGCTCGATCCCACGTACATGATGAGCGAAACGCCGAGGTTCAACACGACGAGCGGTACCCAGAGCGAAGCGACCTTCTGGGCGAGCACTGATTCTCGCGACACCGGGTTCGAAAGCGTGAGATCCATCTTTCGGGTTTCGACGTCCCCCGCGATCAGGCCCGCACTAACGTAGGCGAAGTAGATCCCGACGAGGATGACCCAGAAAAAGGAGTACATCTCGGCCGCGATGAACCCCTCGATCGTATGCATGGCTTCGACCCCGAAAAATTCCAGCAGGCTCTCCGGGAACGCCTCGACGAGTTCTTCGGCGTCCGCGGAGATGTCCGGGAACATCGAGAAATACAGGATCGAAAACGTACCGAGGACTCCGACGAGAACGACCGAGCCGCGAACCA
>JBKGZK010000078.1:0-9252 GCA_046545615.1 Natronomonas sp. | reverse complement strand
GACGCGCCTGTCGTCCTAGAAGCTGAACAGGTCGATGCCGCCGGTGACGCCCACGACCTGGCCGGTAATGTAGCCGGCCTGTTCGGAACTCAGGAACGCCACGAGATCGGCCACGTCTCGCTCGCGACCGAGCTTTCGCATCGGCGTCGCCTTCGCGATCCGTGCGAAGTACTCGTCTACTTCTTCGAGTTCCTCGAGGTCGAGATCTGCGAGTTCCTCGACGACGATGTTGGGTGCGATGACGTTCGACGTGACGCCCTTTCTCGCGCCCTCCAGTGCAACCGTTTTACCGAATCCGATGAGGGCGGCTTTCGTGGCGGAATACGACGCCTGTCCGAAGCCACCTTGCCAGCCGGCCATCGAGGACATGTTCACGACCCGGCCCCACTCCTGGTCGAGCATCCCGGGGAGGACTGCCTTGGTAATGTTGTAGGTGCCGGTGAGGTTTATGGCCATGTCACGTTCCCAGACGTCGTCGTCGTAATCCTTTATCTGGGCTCGTGCGTCGACCATTGCGGCGTTATTGATGAGGACGTCGACGCCGCCGGTCTCCGATTCGAGGTCGGCGATCGTCTCGACTATCTGGTCTCGATCTGTGAGGTCACAGGCAACCGCATGGGCCGAACCGTCGTAGCCCCCGTCGTTGATCTCATCTGCGACCTCTGTCGCCGCATCCTCGTCGACGTCCAGGACGACGACCTCCGCACCTTCGTCTGCAAGTACGCGACAGTCTTCGCTCCCGATACGTCCAGCACCGCCCGTTACGAGGGCGGTTTTGTCGGAAAGTCCGAAATCCATTGCGTTCGAGGTATCCCGGGGTTCGACAATAACAGTTTGGTGTAGTGAATTTCGACACGTTGATTCCAGTTTATCGAATAACGTTGGTGCGATTGGGGGCTCTACGACGCGTTCGCCCCTTCAGGCCGTTTTAATAGTGCCGACTCGAAACGAACAGGTGCATATGTTGGGTCAACACGGCGGAGGGTGGTACGGATGCTAGAACAGTTCAGCGTCGACGGCCAGTCGGTAATTATCACTGGGTCCAGCCAGGGGATTGGCGAAACCATCGCAAAACGATTCGCCGATGGCGGGGCGAACGTCGTCGTGACCTCCCGGTCCCAGGAGAAGGTCGACGAGGTCGCTGCAGATATCAACGACGGCGAACGTCCCGGAAACGCGATCGCAATCGAATGCGACGTTCGCGACCGGGACGAAGTCGAAGTCCTGGTCGAGGCGACGGTGGAGGAGTTCGGCGGACTCGATTCGATGATCAACAACGCTGGCGCGTCGTTTATGGCCGACTTCGACGACATTTCACCCAACGGCTGGAAAACCATCGTCGACATCAATCTCCACGGGACGTTTCATTGCTCGCAGGTGGCAGGTCGTGTGATGCAGGACGGCGACGGAGGGACGATCGTCAATTTCGCGTCCGTTGCGGGGACGGATGGCTCGCCGAAAATGAGCCACTACGGGGCCGCAAAGGCAGCGGTCATCAACATGACAAAATCACTCGCCGTCGAGTACGCTCCCAGGGACGTCCGCGTCAACTGTATCGCACCGGGACTTGTCGCGACGCCGGGTGTGGCATCCCAGATGGGTGTCGAGGCCGGTGAAATCGATCGCGAGGCGGTGGATCGACGGATCGGCAAGCCTGAAGAGATCGCCGACCTCGCCCAGTTCCTCGCGAGCGATGCGTCCTCGTATCTCATCGGGGAGACGGTCGTGGCGAAGGGCGTGCCACGAATCGGCGAGGGTGGCGACTGACCGGGATCGGATTTATGCCCGTAAAACGCTCCGTTTTGGGTCATTGACGGTCGCCACAACGTCGGTTTTTCGTATCCCGGAGAGTGAATTATATACCCTTGGCCGAGCCACCGTAAGCCATGTCGGATGCATATACGGGTGCCGAGCTGTTCACCGACGCCCTCGAGCAGTATGGCGTCGAACACGTCTTCGGCAATCCCGGAACGACGGAGTTGCCGGTGATGAACGCCATCTCGGAAAGCGACCTCGAGTACGTCCTCGGGCTTCACGAAGACGTCGCGGTCGGGATGGCCTCGGGGTACGCTCAGGCCCGTCGATATCACGCCCACGATGATCCAAACGTCAACCCTGCAGGCGTCGTCAATCTTCACATCGCCCCGGGACTCGCACACGGCCTTGGGAACGTCTACGCCGCGAAGGTCGCCGGCTCGCCACTCGTTGTGACTGCCGGAAATCACAGCACCGACTTCAGACACGAGGAACCGATCCTCAGCGGCGACCTGGTCGACATGATTGACCAGTTCACGAAGTGGAGTGACGAGGTGCTCGACGTCGCTTCCTTGCCGACGATGCTCCGCCGTGCGTTCAGGGTCGCGCTGACTCCGCCGACAGGTCCCGTGTTTCTCGGGTTACCGCTCGACGTCATGCTCTCCGAAACCGACGACGAGCCCGAACGCCTGGGATCGATCCCGAACGCGGGCGGCGGCGATCCGGCACAGATCGATCGCATCGCAGACATGCTCGTCGAAGCGGACGAACCCGTGTTGATACTCGGCGATCACGTCGCCCGGGCGGGAGTGGACGCGATCGATGCGGCCGTCGACTTCGCCGAGGCGGCCGGGTTGCGGGTTCACGGTGAGATGCTCGCCGCCGAGATCACGTTCCCGACGGACCACCCCCAGTGGGTCTCGTATATGCCGCCAATTGCCGACCTCGCCCGTCCCCTGATGGACACCGACACGTTGGTGTTCGTCGGGTGTTCGACACATACGACGACGACACGCTACGAGGGCGAGCTTGTGGGCGACTCGACGACCTGCATTCACATCGGGTCTGACGCCTGGGAGGTCGGCAAGAATCAGGTCGCCGACGCCGCGGTGCTCGGCGACCCCGGCCTCGTGATGGACGCACTTGCGGACCGAGTCGATAACCGACTCCCCCAATCCACCAGGGCCGACAGACTCGAGACGGTCTCCGAGATTCGTGAACTGGCTCGCGAGCGAATGGCCCGGATCGGGGTCGGCGACGGCGAGGATCAGCGGGCGTCGAAGGCCCAGCTGGTGGATGCGATGAAATCCGTGGCCGGTGACGCCTTCGTCGTCGACGAGGGAATTACTTCCAAGTACGTGATGTTGACACGTTGGGGACTCGAACCGACCCAGTACATCTCGAACAAGGGTGGTGGACTCGGTTACGGGCTCCCGGCCACCGTCGGGAGCGCCCTCGCCGAGTCGATGCGTGACGACCCGCGCGACGTCGTTGGCTTCATCGGTGACGGTTCGTACCTATACTATCCGCACACGCTGTATTCGGCCGCACGCTACGACCTCGATCTGACGGTCGTCATCCCCGATAACCGGAACTACCGCATTCTCAAGAACAACACGCTCTCCGTACTCGGCGGCGAGGAGGCAGAGTACGATTTCGTCGGCATGGATTTCGAGCCGCCGATAGACATCCCGGCCAATGCGGAAAGTCACGGTGCGCGCGGTCACCTCGTCGAGACGCCCGATGATATCGAGCCGACGCTCGAGGAGGCACTCGCGACCCCCGGTCCCGACGTGGTGGACGTGCTGGTACACGACTGAATCGGCGACGGCTCTCATCATCACAATTTCATCGCGGGATTGTACTCGCCGAACCGATCGTCCGCGTCTCAGTGACCGTCGAAGACCCGTTCGAGCGTCTTGTATTCCGACGGCGTGTACCCGATCAGTTCGAGTTCCTCGAGTCCGTTCGGATCGAATTGTGCGATCTCTTCGCGGATGATCTCGCCGCCGCGTTCGACCTCGAATCCCGCGGTCCCGCACCCGATTGCCGGCATGACGATGGAACGACACGAGAGGTCGTCGGCCGTTTCGAGGGACTGACGCGCAGCAGACCGTACGTGTTCTGCCCGGGCTTCGCCTCCGAAGGCGGCCGCCGCGGCGTGGATGACGTATTCAGCGTCGAGATTGTAGGCATCGGTAACCGCGACGTCGCCGTACTCGATCGGCCCCTTCTCGATGGCGGCCTCCCCGAGGGCTTCCCCACCAGCGGCGAGCAGGGCCGTGCCGGTTCCGCCGGTATCCATCAGGAGGTTCGTCCCCGCCGCCGTCACGAGCGCGTCAGCACTCCGGTCGGCGATGTTTCCGCGAACGACAGTGACGTCCATATCGCGGGATGCGTTGGGGTCGTGATAAAGACTGCGAGGTCGTCACACGCCTCGATCCTGGAGGCGTTCGTCTTCGGGCATCGTCTCATTGGCCTGCCCCTTCATCCCGCGTCCGATGCCCTTGGCGATGTCCCGGAGCGTCTCGGGGTCGTCGTAGTTGTTCACGGCGCGGACGATGGCGTTCCCCATCTCGACGGGGTCTTCCGCCCCGAAGATGCCGGAGCCGACGAAGATCCCGTCACAGCCCAATTGCATCATCAGGGCGGCGTCGGCGGGCGTTGCGATTCCACCGGCGGCGAAGTTCACTACCGGGAGTCGACCCATCTCCGCCGTCTCGTGGGTAAGTTCCCGCGGCGCGTCGTTTTCGCGGGCCCACTCGTCCCGTTCCTCGTAGGTCATCCCTGTTAGGGTCCGGATGGAGCGTTTGATGTTGCGCTGGTGGGTGACCGCCTGGTTGACGTCACCCGTTCCGGCCTCGCCCTTGGTGCGGATCATGGCCGCCCCCTCGTCGATCCGACGGAGCGCCTCGCCGAGGTTCCGGGCGCCACAAACGAATGGTGCCGTAAAGTCCTCTTTGTCGATGTGGTAGCGCTCGTCGGCGGTCGTGAGCACCTCCGACTCGTCGAGCATGTCGGCACCGGTCGCCTCGAGGATCTGAGCCTCGGCGGTGTGCCCGATCCGGCACTTCCCCATGACCGGAATTGACACTTCGTCGATGATAGCCTCCAGGGCACCCGGATCGGCCATTCGGGCGACACCGCCGCGTTTTCGAATGTCGACCGGAACGGCCTCGAGCGACATGACGGCGACGGCGCCGGCGTCTTCAGCAATGCGGGCCTGATCGCGATTGACGACGTCCATGATTACGCCGCCCTTCTGCATCCTGGCGAAACCGCGCTTTACGAGTTCCGTTCCGCGACGAAGTTCCTCGAGGTCTGTTTCGGACATGCACCCTCCTTGCCTGCGGATTCACTTAACCCGTGTTGTTCCCGCCTCGGGCGCCGAACCCGTAGGCCTGCCTACCCGGAGGAACATTCAGACCCTCCGCCGGGAACGTCAACAGTATATAGTAGCCCCCGTGCTACCAGACGAACGACGCCGATGACGGACACGGCCATCCAATCCGACGAACGGCTCCCCTGGTACGTGGCACCACTGCCACGTTGGATCGAAGATTTCGGGTTACAACTCGCGTGGCTCGTCGTCGGAATCAACCTCGCCGGCACCGCCTTCGGGTTTTACTACTACGGGTCGCAGTTTTCTCGAACGCCGATCGAGATGTGGGTGTTCGTGCCCGATAGCCCGATGGCGACCGTGCTGATCGCGGCGGCGCTTGCAGCCTGGAAACTCGGTCGCCCCCAGGAGTGGCTCACCACGCTCGCGTTTTTCGGGAACGTCAAACTCGGGCTGTGGACGGCCTACGTCCAGCTCGCGTTCTGGAACGAGTTCGGGTACCTGCATCCGGCGATGCAGCAGTTCCTTTTCTGGAGCCACCTGGCGATGGTGGTCCAGGCGTTCCTGTTGCACCGGATCGGTGACTTCCCACCGTGGGCGGTCGGGCTCGCCCTCCTGTGGTACGCCGTCGACACGACTGTCGACTACTTTGTGCCGATTCGGGGCGACCTCCATCACACAGTTTTGCCGACCGCGCGGGATGCGATGATGTATCTGGGTGGCGATGCGCTGGGCGTGGCGGCTGCTGGGGCTGTGGTTTTCACCCTGCTCGCGACCTACTTGGCAATGTTGACGCACGTCGAGAAGATCAAAGCGGGGCAGGTGTAACCGTCCGAATCGTGTACGTTGATACTGTCCGAGTAGCGTTGGATGGAAATCGCCGAGTTGGTGCGATGTGCGATGGACGAATCGCGTCGGTGGGGACGGCCGAGATGGTGCAATGCAATAAACGAGTCGTACCGGATCGAGACGGCCGATCGCAGCCGGCGTGAAAGTCCGGAATCGCGCCCGCTATCGACGTATGAACCGAATCTGGCTATCCCCCAGTTCGACGGCGCACGCACCGAATGTCGGGGGTTTTTCCGTATCGAACGCTTCGAATCGATCATGCAAGGAAACCTGCCGCCGGAGGCCCAGGAGAAAATCGAGGAACTCCAGGATCTCCAGGAGACGGCCCAAACGGTAGCCCAGCAGAAACAGCAAGCCGAAACGACGCTCCAGGAGTCGAAGACGGCGTTGCAAACCCTCGAAGAGATCGACGACCAGGATACGATGATGTACCGCGAGGTCGGCGAACTTCTCGTCGAGACGGATTACGACGAAGCCAACCAGGAGCTCGAACAGAAAGTCGACAGTCTCGAAGTTCGCGTCGAGACGTTGAAAAAACAGGAAGAGCGGGTCCAGGAGCAGTTCGAGTCGCTCCAGCAAGAACTCCAACAGATGCTGCAGGGAGCGGGCGGCGGACCGATGGGCCCCGGGGGCCCGGGCGCAGGCGGGGCCTGAGCGAGCGTGTCAGCGGAGCCGAGCGACGAGACGGTCGTCGAGACCGCAGCCGAGGCTGCGGAGGGTGTGATCCTGTCACGGTATTCGACAACCGAACTCAGAGACCTCGACGTAACGGTCCGGTTCGAAGCGAACGTCCTCGAGGTGGACGTCTATCTCAACCCGCCAGAGGATCACGACGCGGATCCCGAGGCCGTTATCGACGAGGCGATCGAAGCCGCAGAATCCGCCGTCGACGAACTTCTCGAGCAGTGACTATGCGCGAAATATTCTAATTCTTTGAACCCGGACGTATCAAATGATGTCCGAGGGGGGTATGAGGGACGAGCACGTCCACCGACCACGCGATGGGAATCGGTCCGGTACCGGACCGATGCCGCGGGCGTTGATCCACAAGCGGATTCTCGACGAAGCGACCGAACGACCGGAGGCATCCATGGAGGAGCTCGCAGACGAAATCTCCGGGGCCTCGGCGACCCTCGTCGAGCGTGTCCTCGAGGAGTACGGCGATCCAGCCACGTCGAAGGGTGACGGAGCCGAGTCGGGTCTTCCGGATACCCACGATGAGGCCTCTTCGATACAGGAATCGTCCGAATCACACGACCCTGCGAACCAACCGATCGAAACCACAGCCATGTCTGAAAGCAACATCGATTCGAACGAGACGACAGGTGCCGCTACGGTGGATTCGACACAGGATGAGTCGCCGCATGAGGACGAACCGACGGCCGACGCGGGAACGACGGTATCGGGGGGTTCCGACGCGGGAACGAGCGAGGTGAAACGTACCACCGCGGAACGTTCCGACACGAAAACGACTGACCTGGATGAAGACGAGCCGGACGTCCCGTCCCGTGCGGACCTTTCGGCGAAACAGCGAACGGTCCTTCGGAAAATTTACGACGACCCCGAGGCCACACAGGGTGACCTCGCTGACGAGATCGGCGTGAGTCGGGCGACTATCAGTCAGCGAGTCAACGCGGTCGACGGATTCGAATGGCCCGATCGGGCCGCATTCGTCGAGCGGCTCTTCGACGACTCCCCGGAGACGTCGGAGTCGACCGTCGACCCGGAATCGGAGGCACAGGAATTGACCGACGAATCCCCGACGTCGAAATATGAGCCTGGGGACGCGGGGATCGATTCCGGGGATACGACTCGCAAGCTCGAAGCCTTGAATACCGAGTTCGACCGTCTCGAGACGGCTCTCGAGGGCCTGACTG
The DNA here is from genome assembly GCA_046545615.1 of Natronomonas sp. Classification (GTDB taxonomy): domain Archaea; phylum Halobacteriota; class Halobacteria; order Halobacteriales; family Haloarculaceae; genus Natronomonas. Next base: position 1,431 of record JBKGZK010000078.1, on the reverse strand, counting down.
AGCGGTTCGAGTCCCTCGAACGTTCGGTTCAGGGGGCGGACTGTCCGGGTCACGAGGTGTTCTACGATCCGGAACTGGTTGGAAAGATCGTCCGGGAATGCGTCGAATCGGACCGCTTCACGGAGGACGAAGAGGTGCGAATTATCGCCGGGTTGCTCGAGTCGGGTCGCGGAACGAGCTGAGGCCCCTACGACACTCGATGTAACACACGGCAGGAATACGCTCCTCCTTCTCTCGAATTTACCGACAGATTTCGAGGAAATTCTCGAGGACTTCGGTTCCGTCTTCGGTGTGGGCCACCTCGGGATGCCACTGAACGCCATAGAGGTCCCGATCGGTGTCGCTCATGGATTCGATTCCGCAGACGTTGCTCTTGCCGGTCAGGACGAACCCAGACGGGAGCTCCGTGACCTCGTCGGCGTGGCTGGCCCACACCCGCGTTTCGGGCGCAAGCGATCCGACGAGTGGGTCGGTTTCGTCGACGATCTCGACGGTCACGTCGGCGTAGCCGCCGTATTCGCCAGGACCGACACTGCCATCGAGTTCCGCGGCGATGAGCTGCATTCCGAGACAGATTCCGAGCACGGGGACGTGTAGTTCGAGATACTCCGGTGCTCGACCGACGTCGTCCATGTCCGGTCCTCCAGAGAGAACGATTCCGTCAGCAGTCACGTCATCCGCCGGCGTCTGGTTGTCGACGACCTCGACTTCGACGTCCAGTTCGCGGAGCGCACGTCCCTCAAGGTGGGTAAACTGTCCGTGGTTGTCAACCACGACGATTCGCGTCATTGGCGGTCTCTATCACGTCTGGAGCTAAAAAGGGGTTGAATCGAAGATGTCTCCCAGTCGGAGGGTGAGCCGTCGAACAGTATTGTATGATTCACACAAAATAATTAAGTCGGTCGAAACCGTATACCGACTCGAATGAGTGACGATACGACCATCGACGAAATCCGGGAACGCAAACTCGAGCAACTCCGTGAAAACGCCCAAGGCGGGACGCAGCAGCAAAATCGAACGGAACCGGTTCACATTGGCTCGGGGGCGGAACTCGACTCGCTCGTCGCCGACGAAGACGTGGTCCTGGCTGACTTCTATGCTGACTGGTGTGGCCCCTGTAAAATGCTTGAACCGATCGTCCAGTCAATCGCGGAGACGACCCCAGCTACCGTCGCGAAAGTCGACGTGGACGCAAACCAGCAGCTTGCTGCCCAGTACGGGGTTCGCGGGGTCCCGACGATGGTTCTCTTCGCTGGCGGCGAGACCGCCGAACGACTCGTGGGTGTGCAGGACGAAAGCCGGCTCCGTCAGTTGATCGATCGGTACGCGCCCGCCTGAAGATTATTATCCAGATTCGTCTCGTTTTTGCCAAGACCCAATTCGATTACACGACCAGCTTCGAGTAACCCAGATTCGTACCGTTTTGTGACG
>JBKGZK010000077.1:0-9613 GCA_046545615.1 Natronomonas sp. | reverse complement strand
CACCTCTGTATGTTGGGAATTATCATGTGGAACGATACCACGACACGACGCAAACTCCTGCGGACGACGGGCGGCATTGCTACAATCGGGGCGAGCGGATTCGCCGGATGTGTAGGTGGGGAAGACGAACCGACCTCGGACGACGGTGAAACCGACGACGAGGATTCCGACGGAAACGACGTGGTAAGTATCGCATACGCCGGTTCCGACCAAACGAGTGCGGCGTTCCAGGCCGCGATCCCGATGGGCGAGCAGATCCGTCGCCACGCCGAAATGGACATCGAAATCGACGCCCAGACGACTGGTGGGCTCGACGCGAACGTCCGTGGCGTCGGGGCGGGAGATTTCGACATGGGTGCGACAACCTCGCCGAACTTCCAGGCGGCGGCAGCTGGTGCCCATCCGTTCGACGAGGAGTATGACCTCAATATTCTGTTTACGAATATGGTGTACCCGTTCCCGATCGCCCTCACGCAGACCGGACGGGGCGTCGACTACATCGAGGACCTTGAGGAACGAACAATCTCGACCGGCCGACCGGGGTCTGCCGCACACACCTACTTCGAAATCTACTGCCAGGTCAACGGAATCGACCTTGAGAGCATGGATATCGAACGGGTCGGCGGAGACGACGCGTTCCGCCAGCTCAATTCCGGCCGATTGGATGCCATCCTCACCGGTTCTGTCAACACGGTTCTCGGGCCGAGCACCCAGCAGTGGCTCCAGCGAACCGACGAGGCAAAACTCGTCGTGCCGGTCGATTCGGAACGAACCGAACGGCTCTCGCATGCGGGTGAGTACCTCGACGTGCTTCCGTACGATCGCGGCGGAATTATGTTCGACTTCCCGCTCGAGACGTTCCAGCACGCCCACGAGAACTCTGCCCTCGCAGACGAAGACTCGTACACCACGGTGGCGGGGACCAACACGAATTTTGCCACGACGGACATGTCTGACGAGGTGGCCTACGAAATCACACGAGTCACGCTAGAACAACGCGAGGAGCTAGCGGAGGCGACGGCGATGTGGGCCGGTTTCGCAGAAGATCCGAACTTCTATGCGACCGCCATCACGCCGGAAGACACCCAGGGTGCACCGATTCTCCCGGGAGCGAAAGAGGCAATGGAGGAATTCGACGTCTGGGACGATGATCTTACTGTCGCGCAACGATAACGTGGTTCCGTTTGGAGTCACGTCCACAATGTTCGATCCGTCGCTCGATGCCCGCGGTCCGTTCCCTGGCAATACCTGCCTTTATCCGATTGTAACGGTATAAACCCCCGTACAATGGCGGGTTCATACCGCAACACTTTAGGCGGTACATCCTACGAGATTGGTTACCATGGTAGCATATACCCCCACACGACGTCATCTGTTGCAAGTCACTGGTACTGTCGGTCTCGCTGGCCTCGCTGGATGTGCGGGCCAAAACGACGACGATTCGGACGGAAGTGGAGATAACGGGGGCGAGGACGGCGGCGAAGACGACGGAGACGAAGAGACGGTGAGTCTCGCCTATGCGGGTGGCGACCAGACGAGTGCCCAGTTCCAGACCGCGATCCCGTGGGGCGAGCAGATTCGTCGCCACGCCGACGTGGACATCCAACTTGACGCCCAGACCACAGGTGGGCTGGATGCGAACGTTCGCGGGGTCGGCTCCGGCGATTTCGACGTGGGTGCGACGACGTCGCCGAACTTCCAGGCGGCCGACGCAGGCGTTCGGCCCTTCGAGGAGGAGCACGACATCAACATGCTGTTTACCAACATGGTGTACCCCTTCCCGATCGGCTTCACCCAGACCGGGAGAGACATCGGATACCTGGAAGAGCTTGAGGGCAAGGCGGTTGCGACCGGCCGTCCCGGTTCGTCCACTCACACCTACTTCAAAATCTACTGCCAGGTCAACGGGATCGACTTTGAGAGCATGGACGTCCAGCGGATCACTGGCGACGACATGTACCGTCAACTCGATTCCGGACGACTCGACGCCGTTCTGACCGCCGGGGTAAACACGGTCCTCGGCCCGACCACGCAACAATGGCTCCAGCGAACCGACGAGGCAAAACTGGTCGTCCCGGTCGATACCGAACGGGCCGAACGGCTTTCATTCGCCGGCCAGCACATCGACGAACTTCCATACGATCGCGGCGGGATCCTGTTCGACTTCCCACTCGAGACGTTCCAGCACGCCCACGAGAACTCGGAAATGGCTGACGAGGACTCCTACACCACGGTCGCAGGTACGAACACGCAGTTCGCTACGATGGACATGTCGGACGAAGTTGCCTACGAGATCACGCGTGTCGCACTCGAACGACGCGAGGAACTAGCAGAGGCCAACGCGCTGTGGGCCGGATTCGCTGAGGATCCGGAGTTCTATGCGACTGCAATTACACCCGAGGACACCGTCGCCTCTCCCGTCCATCCCGGCGCGAAGCAAGCCATGGAGGAGTTCGACGTCTGGGACGACGACTTGACTGTCGCGGAGCGATAACATGGCAGGGGGCATTGATCGATACAGTGACGCCATTGACGACTACATCGACTCGGTGATTGAGTCGACGACATACCGTGTCGCCGATCAGGACGAGGAACTCGACAGTCGAATCACGGCGTACTTTACGGGCTCGAATCTTACTCGAGCGATCTTTCTGGCCACGTCGATTCTCGCGGTCGCGACCGCCATCTGGCACATGCTTTATCTGGTTGGCATCGAGCATCCGTACCTGAGTGGCGTCCGCTTTTCGATCACTCACTTTCTCCTCATGGGCCTCGTCATCTTTCTGTCGACGATCTCACACGAGGAGGACACGACCCGTCGACGACTCCACAACCTCGTGACGGCACTCGTTCTCGCTGGCCTCGTTGTCTCGGCGGCCTACGTGTTCCTCAACTGGGACGTCTTTCACTCGAGGGCCGGCGCGCCCAACCAGATGGACATCGTCATCTCGACGATCATCATCCTGGTGACGCTCGAGGGGGCGAGACGCGTCGTCGGTCTTCCATTCGTCCTCCTGGGGGTTTTGGCGCTGCTGTATGGCGTGTATGGGAATTACGTTCCTGGGACACTCGGTCACAGCGGCATGAGCTGGGCTCGACTGGCTGCTGGAGCTGGCGTTCCCGACGTGACGGTCGGTGTGTTCGGCTTCTTCATGGACCTCTCCGCACGGCTTATTACGATTTTCATCTTCTTCGGGATATTCCTCCTCCATCTCGGCGGGTCGGAGTACTTCGGCGACTTCGCAATGAAAATCGCCGGTCGACTCCGATCGGGTCCGGCACAGGTCGCGATCATATCGAGCGGGTTTATGGGGATGCTCAGCGGTTCGGCCATCGCAAACGTCGCTGCCACAGGCTCGTTCTCGATACCGCTGATGAAACGTCTCGGCTACGACAAGAACTTCGCTGGCGCGATCGAAAGCGTCGCCTCGACCGGGGGACAAATTACTCCCCCGATTATGGGCGCGACGGCCTTCGTCATGGCTGCCATCATCGGCGTCCCGTACTTCGAAGTGCTCGTTGCGGCGGCCATCCCTGCGCTGCTGTACTATACCGCGATCATGCTGACCGCACACATCCGTGCCGTCAAACTTGGTTTCCAGCCTATCGACGCCGAGGAACAGGTATCGCTAGGCTCGTTGTTGGTCCGGAGCTACCTGTTCGTGCCGATTCTCGTCATCGTACTCGTCCTTGCCGAAGGCCAACCCGCTGAAATTGGTGGCTGGCGTGGATTGCAAGCTCTCGTCGCACTCTATGCCGCCCACATGCTGCTCGTCAACCGCGACACCTTGGCCGAGGGTGCAAAAACGATCGGAGTCACCCTGTTTCGCGCCTCAGATAGTGCCGCTCGATCGATGGCCGCCATCATGATCGTGATCGCCGAACTCGCTTGGATCATCGAAATATTCCAGATGACCGGTGTCCTCCAGGCGATCGCCTCATCGCTTCTCATGACGGCGGAAACATTCGCGGCGGTCGTACCAGTTGGTGGCGAACTCCTCATACTCGCCATCATGTCCGCCGCGATTGGGATCATCTTCGGCTTCGGCACCCCCTCGATCGTGGCCTACCTCATCGTCGCACTGATCGCCGCACCCGCGATGGCACAGATGGGTGTCGAGATTATCGGCGCGCACATGTTCGTCTTCTACTTCGCGATCCTTTCCGCGATTTCGCCGCCGGTTGCAGGGGCCTGTCTTGTGGCCTGTGGGATCTCCCAGGGGAGCTTCCTTCGGACCTGCGCCAACGCGATGCGATTTGCATTCCCGGCGTACCTGATGCCCTTCTTGTGGATCTACGAACCTGCGTTGATCGCCCAGGGCACGATCCCTGAAATCGCGATCGCGTTCGCGGCTGTCTTTACCGGGATTCTCGTTCTCGTCTCGGCCTTCGAGAACTTCCTCCTGGTCGAATATCGGGTCTACGAACGGATTCTGGCGTTCGTGGTGGCGTTCGGAATGTTCGTCCCAGATATGACGGCCAAACTCGGTGCAACGGCGCTTTTCGTCGTCGTCCTGGCCAGTCACCTCCCTCGATATCTCGACGAGCGATCGACACCCATTGCTATTCCCTGGATCTGAGGTTATTCACCAACCAGTCGTCGGTGCTGCTTTTCTCCCCTCGTCCGCTCATTCGTCGAGTCGTCGTTGCCACTCCTGAACGCGGCGCAGAAGTTCCACGGGAGACGTCTCGTTCACGTCGACGTCCGAGAGGTCGTCGAGGACGGATTCCTTCGCTGGGTCGAGTGGCTCGCGCTCCCCGCCGTCGGAGCTCGCTTCGCCCCTGAACTGCCCCGTATCGAGATCGAAAACGACCTGTCGAGTCTCACCAGCGGTCGTCGTGCCGCGAACGTCGAGGGCGTTCTCCTCCCTGAGCTTCCCGAGGACGTCGCGGGCTCGACCAACAACCGGCTCGGGAACGCTCGCCAGATCCGCGACGTGGACGCCGTAGGAGCGATCCGCCGCCCCCGGCTCTACCGTCCGGAGAAATGTTACGTCACCATCCCGTTCCTGGGCGGCCATGTGAACGTTCTCGATCCCGGCGAGGCGATCGCCGAGTTCGGTCAACTCGTGATAGTGGGTTGCGAACAGGGTTAACGAACCGATGGCGTTTGCGAGGTACTCCGTCGCCGCCCACGCGATGGAGATCCCGTCGTAGGTCGCCGTCCCCCGGCCAACCTCGTCGAGAATCACGAGCGAATCTTCGGTCGCAGAATGCAGGATGTTTGAGAGTTCGCTCATCTCGACCATGAACGTCGATCGGCCACCAGCGAGTTCGTCCATCGCGCCCACTCGGGTGTAGATTCCATCGACGAGTCCGACTCGCGCGTGGTCGGCGGGGACGAACGACCCGACCTGGGCGAGAAGCGTTATCAGCGCCGCCTGGCGCATGTACGTAGATTTTCCCGACATGTTCGGACCGGTAACGAGTAGGAACCGTCGATCCCGATCGAGTGTTAGGTCGTTCGGAACGAATTCCACGTCAGTTTCGACCACCGGGTGGCGTCCGGCCTCGATCTCGATACCCCGGTCGTCCGCCAGTACCGGGCGCGTCCAGCCGCTCGTTGCGGCGTGGCTGGCGAGCGAACTGTGGACGTCGAGTTCGGCGATGGCTCTGCCGGCGTTTTGCAGCGCATCAGCTCTATCCGCGACGGCTTCTCGCAACCGACAGAACACCTCGTATTCGAGTTCGCCACGTTCCTCCTCGAGCCGGAGGATCTCCCGTTCACGTTCCTTAAGTTCGTCGAAGACATACCGTTCGGCGTTCTTCAGTGTCTTGATGCCCTCGTAGTGGTCTGGAACGGCCCCGGATTCGGATTTTGTGACCTGAACGTAGTAGCCGTCCGTCTTATTTCGGCCAACTGACAGCCGCGAAATCCCGTGCCGATTCGACTCCCGGGATTCTAGCGTCTCGAAGTACTGCTGGGCTTCTTCGTGACTGTCGACGAGTTCGTCCAGCGCGTCGTCGTACCCTGGTACAATCAAACCACCGTCGCGAAGGTTCTTGGGTGGATCCGGTGAGAGCGCCTCGAGTTCTTCTCGAAGCGCCGAAAGTTCGTCGGAGCGACCCTTCGAGAGCACATCGGCCACGGGAGATTCCGCCAGTCCTGGGGTCTCGTGAATCCGTTTGTGGAGGTCGGGAAGCAGCGCGAGCGTCTCACGAGCACGAAGCAAAGCGTCGGCGTCCGCGCTTCCGGAAACGGCCCTCGTAGCCACACGTTCGAGATCGTAGGCCGCAGAAAGCGTCTCGCGGATTCCGTCCCGCGCGAGGGCTTCCCCGGCGAGCGCCTCGACGGCGTCCTGGCGGCGCTGGAGCTCCCCATACTGTCTAAGCGGTCGGGTTAGCCACTCACGGAGCAGTCGACCACCCGCGTTCGTTTCCGTGTGATCGACGGTTTCCACCAGGCTGCGTCCCCCGCCGGTCATCGGTTCAAGAAGCTCCAGATTTCGTTGCGTCGTTGCGTCAATCGAGACGTGGTCGTCGGGCGTGTACGTACCGAGACGCGTAATCGAAGCTAGCGTGCCGACGCCGGTCTCGTCGACGTAATCGAGTACCGCTCCGGCTGCCATCCTCGCGGCGCCCGTGTCGATTCCAGCCGCCGCCGTCTTGCCGAAGTGATCCGAAAGTAGGTGTCGGGACCGTCCCGGTGCAAACGCCTCGACGTCGTGTTGCGTGATGCGTGCATCGAGGCGTTCGGTCACGGCCCCCATGAACTCGTCGACGTCCCTGAGATCGGGACCGGGAAGCACTTCAACCGGGGAAAATCGATACAGTTCGGTGAGCGTGCGTTCTGCGGCGTCGTCGCCTTTGAGACTCGTCACCCGAAATCTGCCCGTGGTAACGTCACAGAATGCGAGGCCGAAGGCGTGCGTGTCTCGCGTGACGCTCGCGAGATACTGGGCCGATTCGTCGTCGGTTTCGAGCAAAGTCCCCGGCGTGACGAGTCGCGTGACTTCGCGATCGATTTCTCCGTCATCGGTCTCGAACTGTTCGGCGATCGCGACGCGATATCCTCGCTCGACGAGCGCCGAGACGTACGGCGACACGTCATCGACGGGAACGCCAGCCATCGAGAAGTGCTCCCCGCCCGAGGGGCGTTCGGAGACCTTCAGGTCGAGTTCGTCGCTTGCGACGTCGGCGTCCTCGCCGTAAAACTCGAAGAAGTCGCCGACCTGCATCGCCAGCAGGTCGGCCTGACTTTCCGCTTTGAGTCGCAGGAATTCGCCGACGATACCCGATGCCATATCTGACAGCCGTCGTCCGACGGGTAAAACGCTGTGGTCGATTCGAACCGACGCCGATCAGGTGTCGGGAACCTCGGCGTCGTCTTCGACGTCGCGTTTCAACGACTCTCGTCGAGCCTTGGCGTCACGGCCGGTACATTCCAGCAAGAATTCGTTCTTCGCGGCGTTCGCGTCACCTGCGCGGTCGACATCGCCGGTTTCCATGAGTTCCTCGAGATCTCGTTCCACGAAGTCGACGGCAATCGTGTCCTTCTTGCCCTGGTAGGAGACCGCCCCGGCGACCACGCGTTCGAACACCGGATTTTCGGGATCTTCGACCACGTGAAGTTCACTGTCGTTGTACGTTTCGGTCCCGCTTATGGGCCCGAAGTAGTCCTCTATCGTGGCTTCGAGGTCCGGAACGCGTTCCTCGAGGTACTCCCCTCGCCGCATTTTGTACTCTTCCATGCTCGTATGCTCGGGGCCAATGGGTTTAGGCGTTTTCGAGGTCGATCGACGAGGCAGGTATCCGGTATGTTGGCCCCCGCGGGTCGGTCATCGGCTCACTCGTCCCTTTCGGCGGTTAGCCACGAGCCGCACTCGGGACAGGGATCCCCCTCGCGATAGGACGATTCGGCGGTGACCCGAAACGAGCACGATTCGCACGCGATTTCACCTTCCGGGACGGTGATTCCGGACAGGGCTTCCTCGTCGGGAGGCGACAGGATCGGCTCGCTCTCGATGATCGAGTCGAGATCCGGATCTGATCCACGGTCTGCGTCCTTGGGAGAGCTGTCCTCCGACTCCGCTGATGCCGGCGGCGCCGCCGTCTTGTCGACATCGTCGGCCGACTCCTCGGGCCACTCGCCAGGCTCACGCGTCGTCTCGTCGGTCAGTATTTCGGCGTCCTCGTCCTCGGGATCTGCTGCCGACGACTCCACGTCGCGGCCCGAGTCCTCGCTCCGCTCGATAATGCTCTCGAAACCCGTCGCGGGGTCACCGTCCGACCGCGCTTCCGTCGACGACTCTTTGGAGGGGATTGATTCTTCCTCCTCTCCGACATCGACGACGGCGGTCACCTCGGTGCTTTCGGAAACGACGTTCGTTTCGCCGCACTCCCGACACCGCTCGATTTCCTGAATAACGGTGACGACCTCGCTTCCGCGTTCTTCGCGCTCCCGTTGCTCGCCGGCCGGTTCGAACGTGTGCCCGAGTATCGAACACTTGAGTCCCATTGTCCACAGTTGGCCGGCTGAAGGCAATAAACCTTGAGTCGTCGCGGTCGCATCCACGACCGATGGGTTGAAGGAATTAAGATGACCGCGATCTAAATGATACCCATGCAGGCGAAGCGGGAGTTCCGTGACCGTGAGGATACAGAGGTCGCGGTACTCGATGCCCTCGTAGACCGGACCGACGAGGGGATGACGGTTTTCGAACTCAGGTCGGGGGTTGACGTCTCGATCGACGAGCTCGAACGCGCACTCGCCAGTCTCAAAACCGACGGGCTGATTCACGTCGAAAACGAGGACGAGCCGATGCGAATTTATCCCGCGGACCACGTCGTCCCTGATCCCCACGCAAACGGCGAACCGAGACCCCCGGGTCTTCTCGAACGGCTCCGGGATCGGTTTCCTTTCTGAGAGCCAACGCCGCCCCCAGCGACGATTCCCTTCAAACGCGGCCAATTTCGGTACCCACGACCGTTTTATCCACGGGGCCGCTTGTGTCGATCGATGACTGCCGTCGAAGAAATTCACGAGGATCACGGTGGTCGGTTCGTCGATCGGGGCGGCCGACGGTTCGTGAGCCACTACCGTCGTCCCGAACGCGTTCACCAGGCGGTTCGTAACGGTGCTGGCGTCATCGAGATGGACTACGATGTGCTCGAGGTCCGTGGTGACGATCGAGTGGAGTTCGTCGACAATGCAGTGTCGAACCGCATCCCGGATGATGAAGGCCAGGGCGTTTACGCGCTGTTACTCGATCCCCAGGGCCACATCGAGGTCGATTTATACGTATTCGACGCCGGAACCTACCTGTTGTGTTTCGTTCCGCTGGGACGAGCCAAGCCGCTCGCTGATGAGTGGCGGGAAAAAACCTTCATCCAGGATGTCGAATTCTCGGTGACAACCGGCGACATCGCCATCTTCGGCGTCCACGGTCCGAAATCGACCGAGAAGGTCGCGAGTGTTCTGACCGGCCCCAGCACCCCGGAGAAACCGATTTCGTTCGTCCGGGGCGAAATCGGCGACTGGGGCGTCACCGTGATTCGAACGGACGACCTCGCGGGCGAGGAGGGATACGACGTCGTCTGTCGGGCCGAGGACGCTCCAGGGGTTTTCGATGCCCTCCTGACACGGGGATACAACGCAGTCCCGTTCGGCCAC
>JBKGZK010000076.1:0-9935 GCA_046545615.1 Natronomonas sp. | reverse complement strand
CGGGTGCGAATCCGTCCGGGTAAGACGTTGAGATCTGAAGCGGGAAGTGGAGGTCCGACGTGGGAGTGGGAACTGGGGACTCCGCGGGAGTCCTAACGAAGCGAGATGACAAGGTAACACTGACCAGAAACCGGAGAATCAAACGGACCAACGGATCGAAACGAACCCCTGTGCAATCCAGTTACACCTCCGAGACGTCTCTGATCGTCGCCGCGATGTCGTCCATCTCGTCGTCCTTCAAGCGAGGTCGAGAACCGGTGACGCCGTGGATGGGCCCACCACCGTCCCCGTCGAATCTGGGTACGATGTGACCGTGGACGTGCGGGACTTCCTGGCCCGCAGCCACACCGTTATTGAACGCGACGGTCGTTCCGTCGGCGTCGACGGCAGCCTCGACGTCGATCGTCAGGCGGTGGAGGACGGAGAACACGGATTCCGCCAGATCCGAATCGAGGTCATTCAGGCGCACGTGGTGTGCTTTCGGGATGACGAGCGTGTGACCTGGTGCAAGCGGGTTGACGTCGAGAAACGCCTGGACCGTTTCGTCGGCGTAGACGGTCCTTGACGGGAGTTCCCCCGCGACGATTCGACAAAAGATACAGTCGGGATCTGACGGTTCGATCGACATACCCGATCCATCGAGCGCACGTCACTGAAACGTTGTCCTCTTGGCAACGTCCCACCGGAGCAATGGGAGAAGTTCCCGTTGCTGGATTCGATCCGAGATTGTCCTCGGTCGGTTTTTATGCTTCTCCATCGAAGACCCGCCATGGCAATCGAGTTCACGAATCACACGCAAACGGCGTCGCTCTATAGCCCGATCGAGGACTTCGAGAAGGTGACAGTCGAGATGGAAGTTCGGAAAGACCCACTCCTCGACAGGCAGTCGCGGATCGTCGATGCCAGCTTCGTCATGCCCGACGACGAGCCCGATATCGAAGAGCTCGTCAACAACACCGAAGGGTGCTTTTTCTGTCCGGGCACCGTCGAGGAGGCGACACCGACCTACGCCGACGTGGATATGGAGCGGGGATCCGTCGGTGACGCCGTCTCGTTTCCGAACCTCAACCCGTATGCCGAACACTCGAACGTGGTGGCCATCAGCGAGGAACATTACAGTTCGCCCGCACAGTTCGACGTCGAGGAGCTTTCGAACGGTGTCGAAGCGGCACTCGAGTACGTCGACGCCGTCGAGGAATCAGATCCCGACGCCGACTTCGCCGCGGTCAACATGAACTTCCTCCGACCGGCAGGGAGCAGCATCATCCATCCGCACCTCCAGACCATCGTCGACGACCGTGGGACGACCCGACAGCGGACGATGCTCGACGCCTCTCGGTCGTACAGAAATGATCACGACAGTAGCTACTGGTCGACGTTACTGTCCGAAGAACGCGACGGACCACGATACATCGGAACGAGTGGCGACGTGGAATGGCTCGCGCCGTTCGCCCCGAGACACCACCGACACGTTCGGGGGATCCTTCCCGAACGACCGAGAGCTGGGTCGGACGTGATCGAAGATGTCGCCAGCGGATTGAAGACCGTACTCGATCACTACGCCGATAACGGGCTCAATAGCTTCAACTTCTCGTTGTTCGTCTCCCCCGAGGATCCAGCACTCCCGCCGACAATCGACGTCATCGCTCGCTCGGTGTTCGGTCAATACTACTGGTCCGACTCGCCGTTCTTCACCGTGTTACACGACGAGGCCGTCATTGACGTCGCGCCTGAAACCTACGCGGCAGACATTAGCGAGCGGTTGTGATGACTCTCACACCGCTGGATTGGGTTCCCGCGTGACCGGCCTACTCGGTCAAGGGAAGAACAATACCGAACACGATTGGCACGAAAAACCCGATCAGGACGCCGGCGACCTCGATCGAGAAGAACAGCTGAAGTTCCCACTCCGGAACTGGAGCCAACACTTCGTGGGCGGTGTATTCACCCAGCGCACCGACCAGGAGGAGGACGACACCCAGGAGGAATCCGGATTTCGCAATTCGTGCGTAGTCGATGCTCCCATACCGTCCTCGATGGTTCATAGGATTTGATCACCACCGCTTCTCGAAATGCATTACGATACGAACGATCGCACGTCCGGCAGTCGAAAGGCCTATCTCGTCCGATGGCCGACCACGGAATATGAAAGAAGTCGCGATCGCACTGCTCGAACTATTCGCGTACTTATTCGCCACCGGCGTCCTGACCCTGGTCGGGGCCTTCGCCGAGTTCACGAGTCTGTCCTACCTTGCTTCTGGAAACTACATGTTTGCGGGATGGCTCGTCGTGGTGGGTGGGATCGTCCTGTACGCCGGTATCGTCGGAGTCGGTTTCGGCAAATTACTTCCGAGCATCCGCGACGTTGTCTGAATTGGTGGATCGACCGGCCCTCCTCCTGTTTTCGAAGTGAGCCCGGGCAATCGGGGATCATTTAATGTCGCGCACGGATGTACGCGTATGAGCAGATTCGCGCCGGTTGACGACCAGTACGATCCAAAAACGGTAGAGGATCGGGTTTTCGAGTACTGGGATGCGGTCGACGCCTACGAGCAGACGAAACGACACCGAGAGGGCGGCGAACCGTTCTACTTTCTCGACGGACCGCCCTACACCTCTGGGTCTGCCCACATGGGTACCACTTGGAACAAGATACTGAAAGACGTGTACATCCGGTACCATCGGATGCAGGGCTACGACGTGACCGATCGGCCCGGCTACGACATGCACGGATTGCCCATCGAAACGCGCGTCGAGGAAGCCCTCGGGTTCGAAAACAAGCGCGACATCGAGGCTTTCGGCGAGGAGAACTTCATCGAGGAGTGTAAGTCGTTCGCGGAGGAGCAACTCGAGGGGCTCCAGTCGGATTTTCGGTCTTTCGGCGTGTGGATGGACTGGGACGATCCGTACAAGACAGTTCGACCGGAGTACATGGAAGCCGCGTGGTGGGGGTTTGCCAGGGCCTACGAGCGCGATCTGGTCGAACAGGGAAAGCGAAGCATCGCCCAGTGTCCGCGGTGTGAGACCGCGATCGCAAAAAACGAGGTCGAATTCGACGACGTCGAGGATCCTTCGATCTACGTGACGTTTCCGCTCGTCGATCGGGAGGGATCACTCGTCATCTGGACGACGACCCCGTGGACGATTCCGGCGAACAGCTTCGTGGCCGTGGACGCCGACGGCGACTACGTTCGCGTCCGGGCCAAAACGGATGGCTCCGAGGAACTTCTGTACATCGGGAAGCCGAAAGTCGAGGAGGTACTCACGGCGGGCCGCTACGACGACTACGAAATCGAGGAGGAATTGTCCGGGAGCGAGTTGATCGGGTGGAGCTACGAACACCCCTTTGCCAACCGGGTCGATCATCCCGGTGGGGAAGGTGCCTTCGAAGTGTACGACGCCGAGTATGTCGAACTCGAGGGCGACGGCACCGGACTTGTGCACTCCGCACCCGGGCATGGGGAGGAGGACTTCCGTCGGGGGAGCGAACTCGGCCTCGATATTTTTTGTCCGGTTGGTCCGGACGGGCTCTTCGACGACCGCGTCGGCCCGTACGCCGACGAATTCGTCAGGGACGCAAACGAGACGATCATCGCCGATCTCGACGACCGGGGACTCCTGCTCGCTCGCGAGACCATCGAACACTCCTACGGTCACTGCTGGCGGTGCGACACAGGCATCGTCCAGATCGTCACCGACCAGTGGTTCATCACGGTGACCGACGTCAAGGACGAACTGCTCTCGAACATTCAGGACAGCGAGTGGTACCCCCCGGAGGCCCGCGACGAGCGATTCCGTGACTTCGTCGAGGAGTCGCCGGACTGGAACGTGTCCAGGCAACGCTACTGGGGAATTCCGATCCCGATCTGGCTCCCAGCCGAGACGACCGACGGCGAACCGATCGAATGGAACGGCGACATGGACGAGGCAATCGTCGTTGCCGACCGGGACGAGCTGGCCGACCGGGTCGACCAGGAGATCGATCCCGAGATGGTCGACCTCCACAAGGACACTGTGGACGACCTCACGATTACCGACGACGGAGTCGTCTACGAGCGCGTTGCGGACGTGTTCGACGTGTGGCTCGACTCTTCGGTCGCCTCCTGGGGTAGCCTGAACTACCCCGAATCCGTCGAGGCGTTCGAGGAGCTCTGGCCCGCCGATCTCATCATCGAGGCCCACGACCAGACGCGCGGGTGGTTCTGGTCCCAGCTCGGAATGGGTTCGACGGCGCTCGGCGAAATCCCCTACGAGACCGTCCTAATGCACGGCCACGCGCTGATGCCCGACGGCCGAGCGATGTCGAAGTCCAAGGACATCCTCATCGATCCCCAGGAAGTCATCTCGGCCCACGGCGTCGATCCGATGCGTGCGTTCCTGCTTTCGGTCACGCCACAGGGGGACGACATGAACTTCTCGTGGGATGGCGTCGAGACGATGCAGCGGAACATCAACATCCTCTGGAACGTCTTCCGGTTCCCGCTGCCGTACATGCGGCTCGACGACTTCGATCCAGAGGCAATCACCGTCGAGGACGTCGAACTCGAAACTGTCGATCGATGGATTCTGTCACGACTCCAGACGGTCATTGGCGAGATGCAATCCCACTTTGACGAGTTCAGGCAGGACCGTGCGTTGACGGCGCTGCTTTCCTTCATTGTCGAGGACGTCTCTCGATTTTACATCCAGGTCGTTCGCGAACGGATGTGGGCCGAGGAGGCCTCCGAAAGCAAGCTGGCAGCGTACGCAACGCTGTATCGCGTCCTCCTGGATTCATCGAAGTTGCTCGCACCATTCGTCCCGTTTGTCGCGGAGGAAATCTACGGCTCGCTCGTCGGGGATGACGGGCACGAAACGGTCCACATGAACGACTGGCCCAAGTTCGACGAGCGATTGCACGATCCGTCACTCGAATCTGACGTCGAAATAGTCGCCGCGGTCGAGGAGGCCGGATCGAACGCGCGCCAGCAGGCCGAACGAAAGCTCCGATGGCCCGTCCAGCGCGTCGTCGTCGCCGCTGACGACGAGGAGGCCAGCGAGGCGGTCGACGCCTATCGTGGGCTCCTTCGCGACCGACTCAACGCCCGCGAGATCGAACTCGTCGAACCCGGCGTCGACTGGGAAGAACTCTCCTATAGCGTCCGCGCTGACATGTCGATTCTCGGTCCGGCGTTCGGCGAGGAGGCCGGCGAAGTAATGAACGCACTCAACGCCGTGTCGCTCGGCGAGGCGTCGGTCGAGGCGCTCGAAGCCGCCGTCTCCGACGAACTCGGTCGGTCGGTCGAACTCGAAGACGAGATGGTTTCGTTCAATACCGAAACGCCAGCTGGCGTGGAAGGAACCGCATTCTCGGTCAGTGGCGACGATCGGGGCATCGTATACGTCGACACGACGATCACCGAGGACATCGAATCCGAAGGTTACGCCCGCGAGGTCATCCGACGGATCCAGGAGATGCGCAAAGAACTCGACCTCGACCTCGAAGCCGAAATTCGTGTGGAACTGGCTGTGGCCGACGAGCGCATTTCCGGACTGATCCGCGAACACGAGGACCTCATCGCGGAGGAGGTCAGAGCTGCCAGCATCGACGGCGTCGACGATTCCGCCCACCGAAAGGAGTGGGACATCGAGGGAATCGACGTCGAAATCGCAATTGCCGCGGTAACTGGCTCGGATATTGACTGACCGACAACGAGATTTGACCGTACCCAAACCTCAGACCAGGACGTCCACTTCGTAGCCGTCGGCCTCCAGTGCCGACAACAACTCCTCGACGTGTTCGTTTCCACGCGTCTCGAGGTCGAGTTCCACCTCCGCCGCGTTCATCGCGATATCCTTCGAGGTCCGATCGTGCTCGATCGCGTGAATGTTCGTGCGATGGGCGACGAGCAGATCGGTGAGTTCACCCAGGGCACCCGGACGGTCCTTGAGAACCGTTCGAATGCGCAGGAATCGGCCCCGCTCAACGAGCCCCCTGCTGATAACGGTAGTCAGAATGTTGAGATCGATGTTTCCACCGGAGAGAGTGAGTACCACGTTCTCGTCGGGTTCGTACTCGAAGTGACCGCCGAGGAGTGCCGCCATCGGCACGGCCCCAGCGCCCTCGATAAGCGTCTTCTCGCGTTCGAGCACGGACGTGAGGGCGTTGGCTATTTCAGCGTCCGTGACGGTTACCAGCTCGTCCACGCGAGATTGGATAATCTCGAAGGGGATGTCGCCGACCCGACGTGTGGCAATCCCGTCGGCGATGGTGTCCACGGCGTCGCGTTCGACGATCCGTCCGGCATCGATCGAATCCACGACGCTCGAGGCGCCCTCGGCCTGCACTCCGATCACACGTGCATCGGTCAGGGCTTTGATCGCGGTCGCTATCCCAGAAATGAGGCCGCCGCCACCGATCGGGACCACGACTGTATCCACGTCTGGACACTGGTCGACGATCTCGAGGCCGATCGTCCCCTGTCCCGCGATGACCGCCGGATCGTCGAAGGCGTGGAGATAGGTTCGACCCTCCGATCGTTCGATGTCGTGGGCACGTTCGGCAGCCTCGTCGTAATCGATACCGTAGAGGACGACCTCGCCTCCGTACTCACGGGTTGCGTTCACTTTCGAGATTGGTGCGTGCTCCGGCATGACGATCGTTGCGTCCACCCCGGCTTGCGTGGCAGCCAGGGCGACACCCTGTGCGTGATTACCTGCACTGGCGGTTACGACGCCCACCTCACGTTCGTCGTCGGTCAGGGTGTGGATCCGATTCGTCGCCCCGCGAAGTTTGAATGCGCCAGTCCGCTGGAACGATTCGAGCTTCAGGTACACCGATGCACCGGTACGAGTAGAGAAACTATCGGAGTACTTCATGGGCGTCTCGCGAACGGAGGATTCGATCCGGTCGCGAGCCGCCTCGATGGCTGCCAGCTCGATCATGGTACAAATACCGAATCAAGCGTGGTATGCCTTCCGGGATTTCGCAGCCGAGGCGGGAGCGCCGCTACGGGGGTAGTGTCAAAAGGGAAGGAGCGTGTGCATTTGTTATTCTGACACCGGGAACCATAAAACCCGACCATGCAGAGTGAAAGTAAAACCGCAAGACTGCGACCGGCTTACCGAGCAGTCAGACGATCGTTAGACGCTCGGCGGACGGCAGTTACGCTGTGAGTTGGAGGGTCAGTTGACAGGGATCGAATGGCCGTTGTCGACGTCGCGTTTCGGGAACGTGATCGTCAGCACACCGTTATTGAAGTCGGCTTCGGTTTCCGCTTCGTCGACCGCCCCGGGCAAGCGAACCGATCTGGACACCGAACGATGTCGTCGTTCCCGGCGAACGTATCGCTCCCCTTCTTCTTCTGTCTCCTCGTCTCGAGTTGCCGAAATGGACACCGACTCACCGGCGAGTTCCACGTCGATGTCGTCGGACTGATAGCCCGGAAGATCCGCCGTCAGAACGAAGGAATCCCCCGTATCCTCAATGTCGATCGGGATCGACTCCGTGAACGATTCCGGTTCGAAGTCCTCGAACTGCTGGCTCATCCGGGTCAGCATTCGCTCGATGTCATCGAACGGATTTCGGGTCATGGTCACTTGATAGATAGGCCTCCTGCAGGCAAAAGGCTGTCCCCCCTACAGGTCGGCGTTTTCAAATCGGTAGTAGCCGATGGCCAGTGGTATCGCGATCCAGAGTAGGAGGATCACGAAGCCGAACCAGTCCTGAAGGTAAAACGCAGCTTCCGATACTGCCTCATCCGTCTGCGCGTCGTCGGCGATGCGTCTGACGACCCAGAACACACTTTGCTCGTACGCAGTGGTCGGATCCACGACGACGAGTACTTCGCTCAGGTTCGAAAGCCAGCCGGGAAGTTCCTCATCGGGTCCGGGAAGCGAGAACCCGTTGGCGGCGTAAACGATCCCGGTGACGAGCACGTTCCATAGAAACTCGAATACGATGAAGAGTCCGAACGCCCCGTATGCGGCCCGTGAGGTCGACGAAGTAAACGCGGAAACGCCGACCGAAATACTCACGAAGACGAACCCCAGGAGAAGCGATGCGGCGACAAATGCGAGGTAGCCGAGCACCGAAAACGACTCCGTCAACATCGCCGTCGCGATGAGACCGACGCCGAATCCGATGAGCAGGGCGATCGAAACCACACCCGACCGGCCGAGAAACTTCCCGACGACGACATTGAGTCGATCGTTCGGCAACGAAAGCAGCAGACGTAAGCTCCCACTTTGTCGTTCACCGGCGATCGCCCGGTAGGATGCAGCGATAGCGACGATTGGGACAAATATGGAAACAGGGCCGACGAATCCGCCGATGAGCACGAGCGTAGTGAGCTCCCCCGCAATCTGCTGTTGGAACTGTGTTTGCTGGTCGAGTTCCGAGACGAAGTACGCCAGTGCGATCGAAAACAGGACGAACAGTCCGGTGAGTCCGAGCAACAGCCGGGACCTGATCGCATCCCGGAAGTCCTTCTCGACGACGGCTCGAAGCGTCATCGCTCCTCCGTATACGCCGCGAACAGTTCGTCGAGGGACGTTTCCTCAGTCGAGAAGTCGATGACGTTCGCGCCCGTCTTCTCAAGGGTCGAGACGACCGACGTCTTGGCGTCATCCGCACAATCGATTCGAAGGGTCGTGCCGTCGGCAACGACCGAATCCACTCCCGGAAGGTCTTCGAGCGTCGAGATGGCGTCGTCGGGGACCGTATCGACATCGACGACGAGGCGCGACCCCGTCCCGACGGCGTCCTGGAGCCCTGAGATGCTGTCGACCGCGACGAGTCGTCCGTTACGGAGAATACCGACCCGGTCGCAGATGGCCTCGACCTGCCCGAGGACGTGACTCGAGAAAAACACCGTAGAGCCATCCGCGGCTTCCTCGCGGACGATTTCGCGAAATTCTCGCGCGCCGTTGGGATCGAGCCCAGAGGACGGTTCGTCGAGAATCAACAGATCGGGATCTCCGACGAGCGCCATCGCGAGGGAGAGTCGCTGTTTCATCCCTGTCGAGAAGCCTCCGGCCTTTCGTTCAACGGCGTCTTCCAGTCCCACTCGTTCGAGGAGTGCGACAGGATCGTCGTCGACCTCCTTCGAATCGATCGCAAACCGGACGTGTTCGATCGCGCTGAGCCGTTCGTAAACGTCGAACCCTTCGGGAAGGACGCCCGTTCGCTGGCGGATCGCGACACTCTCGTCGTGAACGTCGTGTCCGAGCACGGTCGCCCGTCCAGCATCCGCCCGGACGAAATCAAGCATGACGTTGATCGTCGTTGACTTTCCGGCACCGTTCGGACCGAGGAACCCGAATACTTCCCCGTCGTCGACCTCGAGGTCTACGCCATCGAGTGCCACCACGGAGCCGAATGACTTCTCGACGCCCTTCAACTCGATTGCTGCCATGGGCGTGGGTTGTGCTTCCATTCATTATATACTGTCGGCCGAGGACGGACCCTGCTCTATCAGTTTCCCATCGATTGTGAGAATCCTCACTCTCCCCACTGGTGTGTGTCAGTAAAACATGGACAGATATTGATATCGACTACGTAAGATCATCCGGGCGCGCGAAACGCCTTGAGACGAAAACGGAAAATTATGTCTTCGAGGACGTCGCGGTCTCCAACCCAGGTGACAGACACCTGCGTGAGTCGATAGGACGGGCCGACGGGTTCGATACTGGTTTCGAGATCTGCCCGCCAGCCGTCGCCCTCAACGTGGTTTTCATCGATCCGGTCACCGCCGAGGGTTTCAAGATATCCAATCGCACGATCTCGCGTGAGTCCCCGGAATGCTCGAGTCTCGTGAAGCGTTCCGTTTTCGATTGACCTCGAGATCGGCGGCAACGCCTCGAGTCCCCTCCTGTGTCGTTGTATCCCCTCTCGAGGTTCGGTACTCATTATTACCCCGTACTGTCGATCGATCTGGAAGCCGCATAACCCTTCG
>JBKGZK010000075.1:0-9982 GCA_046545615.1 Natronomonas sp. | reverse complement strand
CCGTAGGAGGACGTCAAAACAACGATCCGCCGAGGACGATGACGGAAAGGTTGTTTGCGAATAGGAACAATCCAACGGAGATGACGACACCGAGCCACAGCTCCACACCGAGCGTGAAGGCGTGCTGGTACGGATCCGGGACACGCCGAGCCATCAAAATCACGCCACGAAAACAGAGTACGGTGACCACAACTACCGCTAGATTCACACCCACGAGTACGACAGGCCCCTCCACCAGAAGCCATCGCACCAGTGGATTGGATTCGGCACCGTACCCGTAGCGAACCGTGGCCCCAATGGTGGTTAGGATATCTACGGTGATCAGCAGAAATAACGCCACTGCAAACCAGTCCCACCACTCATCGATTCGTTCATTCGTATCGATATCGCCATTCCGCCAAACAGTCAAGAGAACCGCACGGATATCGTCGCCAATCATTTCGTGTGGATACTGGGCCGCCACCCGACGTAAACACTCACATCGAGATGATTTCTGCCACCACCCCCATTACGCGTGCCTATCACGCGCTACGAGGCTTTTTCAAGGGAGGGACTGTGTCGATCCGATTTCAGCGACGAGTAGGTAATGTATAACAGAAATGCGATGACGAGAATCAACATTCCGAGTGCGACGAGAACGAACAGTACTGGATTGACGAGCATGCCCAAATTCTAGATGCCCACTTCGAAGTCGATTGGCCGCAATACTGAGGGTTTTGATTAATTCCGGATGGATACTGCGGGCTTCATCAAGACCGAAAGAAAAGATACACTACGAGCAATACGTCGAGAAATCGAACTGCAAAAGTGTCAGCGTCCGGGATCCAGGAGTTCGATAGGATGTGGCGGCGCCTCACCCGTCAACACCTCGAGTTGATCCCGACACGACGTCCCACTCGCAACCACCTGCCCCGGCGGCAACGTCTCATCCAGCCACGCACCCACGTCCATGCTCAACTCGTAGTACTCGGATTTATACCCGAAACTCCCCGCCATCCCACAGCACTCCACCTCCGTCGTCTCAACCGAATACCCCACCTCTTCGAGCACCGCAACCGTGTGGGCCTCGAGACCCAACGTCCGCTGCTGGCAGTGACTGTGGTACGACAAGGATTCGGCCCCATCTGCCGCCCCCGACAACGACGATACATCGCCACCGTTCTCGAGCACCCCGTAGACGTACTCTAGAATCTCGTAACTCGAATCCGCCATCCGCTCGGCCGACCGCTCTGGCAACAGCTTCTCGTAATCCGTCCGGAACATCGCCACGTCGCTCGGCTCAATGACAACCACGTCCCGACCCGCATCGATGTGCTCGGCCAGCCCCGCATACACCGAACGCGCACGCGACGTCGCCGTCTCGATCATCCCCTGCGATAGCGGCGCCCGGCCGCTCTCCGGCAACGACGGCACTCTAACCGACACGCCCAACGACTCCAGCACCCGAACCGCCGCACGACCACGCGACGGCGCAAAATAGTTCGTGTACATATCCGGATACAACACCACCTCGCGGTCCGCCGCAGACGGCGACACCCCAGACCCACGGGAGGCAACCCACTCCTGAAACGTCTGCGGCGCAAACCTCGGCAAATCACGACGACGGTCGATGCCGACCACCCGATCAAGCACCCCACGCACGACATCGACGTCCGCCACCGCATTCGACACCCGCGGTAGGACACTCCCCAGCCGCGCCACCGTGTCGATATTCCCGAAAAACCGCTTCTGGATGTCCAATCCGCCAGGCTCCTCGTCGGGCACCAGCCCCTCGACCAGGAAATCCAGCCCGTCTGGCCCCGACGAACGATTCAACCGGTCGCGAACCACCGTGTTGATCCAGGGAATGTCGATCTTTACCGGACACTTCGGCACGCAGCGTGAACACCCCGTACACAGGTCCTTCATGCCCTCTGCGGCATCCTGGCCGTGGACGCCGGCCTCCCAGCCTGTCCCGATCCCACCCGTGTAGGTCTCGCCGCCGAACACGTGCCCGCCGACGCTCTGAAAGTTCGAACACGTGTTCGCGCACGCCCCACATCGAATGCAGTAGAGGGTCTCTCGTAACTGGTCGTCCTCGCGCATCGCCATCCGCCCGTTGTCGAGCAACACCAGATGAAACTCGCGATCCTCGGCCGCACCGAACTCGTTAGCCTCGAAATCTACCGTCGGCGTGGCAACCGGTGGCGTCAACAGCGACACGTACGCACTGATGTCCTGACCCGTTCCGAGCCTGGCGATGAGTTCGACGAACGGCTGGAGATCCGACACCGTCGGGACGAGTTTCTCCACCCCACCGACGGCCACGTGAACCGGCGGCGTCACCGCACTTTTACGCGCGTTGCCCTCGTTCGTCACCAGACAGATCGTGCCCGACTCCGCGGCAACGAAATTCGCACCCGTCAACCCCACGTCTGCCTCCAGAATGGCCTCACCCACGCGGTCGCGGGCGAACGCTGTCAGTGATGCAGGGTCGGCCTCGAACGGTTCGTCGGGGTCGAACGTCCGGTTGAACAGCTCGGCGATCGACTCCGTCGATTTGTGCAAGGCCGGGCCGATGAGGTGCGACGGATCCTCGTCGGCGAGCTGGATAACGTACTCGCCAAGATCGGTTTCTGTCACCTCGTATCCGTTGTCTTCGAGGTGGTCGTTGAGATCGATTTCCTCCGTGGTCATCGACTTGCTCTTGACCAGCGTCTCCGCGTCGTTGTCGGCCATCACTGACTCGATGTACCGATTAGCATCGGCGGCATCCTGGGCGAGATACACCGTGCCGCCGTTTGCCTCCACCGCCTCCGTAACCTCGTCGATGAGCTCCGGGATCCGCTCGATGGCCGACTCCTTGATCGAACGAGTTTCCGCTCGAAGTTCCTCGAACTCGTCGAACGTGGAGATCTGTGCGTCGGCACCGTCGTTGATTCCCCGGAGCCGCTCACTCACGGCCGGCCCCTCCGCTTCCATAACTGTTCGGATGTGGTCGGCAGTGTCGCCGCGACTCATGTTATCGATCCTCCAGCACGATCACGTCGACACCTTCGGGCCCGTGGACGCCCTGAATCAGGCCGCCGAGATCGCCAGTCGCACTCGGCCCCGTCGCGAACACCTGCGTCGTCATCCCGTCGTCGAACTCGTCGGCGAGCCGATCGAATGCCGTGTCCATATCCGACACCACGTCGGATGCCGCCACTACCGCCACGTGCCGATCGGCGTACAGACTCACCAGCTCGTCACCCGCCGCGCGCGATCGAACTGTGAGCGTACCATACGTTGCAATCCCCATCCCGACCGGCGTCACGCCAGTCGCGGCCGTCAGAATCGCGTCCGGAGATGGATCGAGCTCGACAGCCGTTTTCTCGAGCGACACGCCCTCGTACGGCAGCGAAACACCGACGGCTGGTGTCTCAATCAACTCGGCCAGCGTTTCAGAGAAGGCGTCGGCGGTGGTCCGATGGACGGAATCTGCCAGTCCCGAGAGTGACTGTTCGAAGGTCGATATCGTGTCGGTCGACATGTGGAGCGCATTGGAGGGAATACCCAAAGGTATACTGGTCGGACGACCCAGTGTCGGCGATATTGGTCGCATGTAACAGAGACCGAAAAATATCGACGACGCCTATATAGTACCCCGAATATTGTGGGTCCACCTATCCACCAGCTGGCATAGATTGAATAGTCATGGCGAGTACCCTGACGCAACTCCAACCGCCTCGTGAAGCTAAAAATGCCGAAATTTCGGACGAAATCAACTCGACGGCGTTGCTATCCGCACTCGACGACGAAGATTGTCGATGTTTGCTCGAAGCGACGACAACCGCACCTATGACGGTTCGGGAACTCTCCAACCGGTGTGGCGTTCCAAATTCCACCCTCTATCGCAAACTCGCGTTGCTTACAGAAGCCGGGCTGATGACAGAGATGGTTCGGGTAAGTCCCGCCGGGACACACGCCAGTCAGTATCGTCGTGCCTTCGATGACGTCACTATTTCACTGTCGAGTACTGGTGGTGTCGAGATCAAAATGTCACCGATGGCATCCAGAACCCCCTCCGAGTAACTCCATGAATCAGGGTAGGTACGGCGGATCACACCTCCACGGTTCCAGTACTCCATGACGAAGTATAGGTTCAGTTGCCCTGGATGCGAACAACAAATCGAGGTCAACGGAGCGATGCGTGAAGCGATACTCTCGAAGAACTGTCCCGTCTGTTCGGAGCACGTCGGCGAAACCCACTTCGAAGTCATCTGAAGGAATTATCCGAAAAATTCGGGGGAATGGATGGATTGTATCGAGAAATGAATAGTAGCCCTCGGTTGCAATGACATCCTCCGCGCCGTGAACGGCGCGGTTTCCTCTCCGACGTGGGTGTCTCAAACTCCCCGCGAATCCCGAAGGCAACATTCCCGTCACCAGGGACGGTACTCGGGCCTGTGCGCTGTTCTTTGGGACGATGAGAGCGTGGTGGCTCCGATCAGTTGTGGTCGTCCCTCTCAACTTGCACGGGGCCGTACCATCGGCTTGACAACGTTGCTCGTGTGCCGCTGCAGGACCGTTTCGGACGCTGTAATGTCCAGTTGCCTCTCGAACCCACACGGAAAGGTGAACGTGTCCTGATGTCGCGTCGTTCGGTCTGTCGTACCGCACTGCGGGCACGCTTGACTTGTCCACGCCTCCCACCGGACCTCCACAGAGATGTCGTATTCCTCTACGGCACAGGCCAGTCAGAGTGAAAGTGAAACTCGAGTCGATGGGTGGAGACTCAAGACGGACAATAATTCGGCGGTGTCTCCCAGAGCGTCCGTCATTCACGTCCGCCCTTTTCGGTCCTCGGTTCCGATTTATGTCGGAGCACTCGTCTCGCACGGAAAGGGCGAGACGCTCTCTCGGTCCAGAGGTAGATTTTTCACTCCGTAATGCGTGATTAAATCGGATGAAACTCGCTATCGTCGGTGTGGGGCAAGCAGGCGGCAAGATCCTCGACCGGCTACTCGAGTACGACGTGACCAGGAATACGGACGTCGTCAAACATGCGACCGCCGTTAATACGGCAAAAACCGACCTGCTCGGGCTCGAATTCGTCCCCGAGGAAAATCGATTACTCGTCGGTCAATCGATCGTCCGCGGCCACGGCACCGGCACCGATCCCGAAACCGGTGCCCGATGTGTCAGAGAGGACATGGGAGAAATTCAGAACGTGATCGGGGGGGCAACAACGAGCGAAATTGACGCGTTCCTCGTCATCGCGGGACTTGGCGGGGGAACGGGCAGTGGTGGAGGCCCCCTTATCGCGGAACGTCTTCGCGAACTCTACGTCGAACCGGTCTACGGACTTGGGATTTTTCCGGCGAGTGACGAAGGGGGCATCTACAATCGCAATGCTGCAAACTCGCTCCAACGGTTCGTAACCAGAACAGATAGTCTCCTGGCGTTCGATAACGAGGCATTCAAAACCGGTGGAGAAAGTCTCACGGCTGGATACGACGAGATCAACGCCGAAATCACCGGACGGTTCGGAACGCTGTTTTCAGCCGGCGAACTCGATTCAATCTCAGGCACCGTCGCAGAATCCGTCGTAGATTCATCAGAAATAATCAATACGCTCGGCGAGGGCGGCATTACGAGCCTCGGATACGCCTCGGAGACAGTGGAATCGGATTCCGACAAAGGGCTGTTGAGTCGATTCCGCGGTTCGAAGGCCGATGGCATCGCCGACGCCGGGGACAAGACGAACCGGATTATGGCACTGGTTCGACGAGCCACCCTCGGGACCCTGACCTTGCCCGCGAACATCGAGACAACCCAGCGCGCACTCATTCTCGTGTCTGGCCCCCCGGATGAGATGAGTCGCAAGGGTATCGACAAAGCACGACACTGGCTCGAAGAAACCACGAACTGTCTTGAGGTACGCGGTGGTGATTACCCGCTCCCGAACGAGGATCGGGTCGCAGTCCTCGTGATTTTGTCAGGACTAACGGAAATTCCCCGGGTCGAAGAGATGCAGGAAATGGCACTCGATACCGAAGCGAAAGCGGCCGTACGGGACGAAACGAGCACTGACGAATTGCGTGATCTCATCGAATACGGAGACCCCGACGAGGACCTCTAAAACTGGTATCCACTAGCTTGACGTTGCCACCACTCCCCAGCATCAGTGGTTTAAATTTGATTTGTATCGCATTGCTCCGATCGTGTATCACCTCGACAACACGGTCGTCCCGACGAGACCGAAGAGATCACCTATTGTCTCAGGGTCCGTAGTCCTCGGCGAGTCGATCTAGGATGGCGTGGTCGAGCGACGTATGCGGTGCGGTAAGGGGGGAAACACTGATACGTCCCTCGACAACGGCACGCCGGTCTGTGCCGGGAGGGTCTGGGATCTCGTCATAGGCCATGAGTTCCCAGATACGATCCGTGATCGTGATACCCCCGTCTTCCGTTCGGTTTGCGTCCATCTCGTAGACGTGGGACGGTTGAGTAATTTCCATCGATGCCGGTCCCGTATTGGCCGGGAGGGGTGCATTGAGATTTAGATAATCCACTGTGTCGAAAATCCCAACCTCGAAGCCATGCTCCACCAGGTACCGCGACGCCCTCGTCGCCTCAAGAAAGTCGTCGACGGTGGGATTGAATTCCTCGTAGGTGAGGTCGCCAGCAGGAAAGTAAACCGACGCAGCGATAGCCGGAATGCCAAAGAACGTTGCCTCGACCGCTGCAGAAACCGTCCCGGACCTTCCGAGCACGTACTCGCCGAGATTTGCGCCGCGATTACAACCCGACACCACGAGGTCGAATTCGAGTTCGAACGCACCGGCAGCGGCGACCACGCAATCGGTCGGCGTACCCTTGACTGCGTATCCGAGTTCGTGTTGGTAAAGGTCCACCCGACTCGATAACTGGCGACCAACGGCACTTTGGTCCTCGGCAGGTGCAATGACTGTCACGTCGGCGATTTCGTCGAGCGCCTCGTACATCGCACGAATCCCCACCGCGTCGATTCCGTCGTCGTTGGTGAGGAGCACATCCATATGACCGATCCTACCCGGCGGCGCAAAAGTTCACCGACAACACATTTCTTCCCGACGAGGGCCCATACCGTCGCCGATCACTCGCATTGAGAGGTCGACTTCGGTAGATTTCAGGCGATCCTGTCGACGACTGACTGGTCGTCGATCACGAGATTGTACGCGTCCTCGTCATCGTTCCACAGCACGAGGACGTTTTCAAATCGCAACAGCGCGCCGTACGGTGCGTCCAGTACGGCATCGTTGAGGGTCGACTGCTGCGTTAACACCGCGTAGTGATCGACGTCCTCCGATCCATCACCTACCTTGAAAAGCGGGTTCCCTTCTCCGATATTCGGTGAGAGTTTGATACCCACGTAATCGAGACGCTCCGTCACATGGCGGTCACTATCGGCCATCTTTGCGACCCGGCGGTGATCAGGTTCGTACTCGATTGCCCGTCGTCCGTCCGTCCTGGCGAGCAAGTAGGCGAACTGGACGTCGACGTTACAGTACGTCTCGTCTCCCGCGTCCGCCCGAACGTGACCGTTCGACCCGGTCCCCCGATCGAGTCTGACCTGAAACGACGGCAGTTCAATGGGACGTTTTCTCGTGAACGTCCAACCACGATCTCGAGGTTTCTCGTCGGGCCACAGCCGAACCGTGGGCGCGAATACCGTGAGATCCGGTCGGCGATCGAGAATTTCGCGTTCCACCGATCGGAGTCGCGTCGCGGTCCGCTTTTCGGCTGGCGAGAGGACGAGCAGCGTTCCGTCATCGGCGAGCGAGTCGATGTACCGATCGACGCACGCGACCGGATCGTCGAGTTCAGCGATCACGTTGTTGAAACACAAGAGGTCGTACGTATCCTCGGGTGTGAACTCCTCGGCCCGTTCTCGATGGATCGACGCGTGGAAGTTCTGGCCTGTACGATCGAGGAAGTACGAAAGAATGTCGGCGGCGGGGCTCGGTTCGACGGCGTCGTAGGTGACAAGGCGTCGCGTTGGCATGAAGTCGTGAATACCGAGTGCCGGGCCTCCAGCTCCTGCGCCCACGTCGAGTATCGAGAGTTTTCGAGGAAGCAGTCCGACCCTGGTGAGTTCGGCGAGAACGTACTGGATCGCTGCATAATAATCTGGGAGGTGGTAGATCGCATACGCGATCGCCGTTTCGAGTTCGTATTCGACGGCCTCGCCCGCAAAATATTCGGTTTTCATTCGATCGATTCGGTGGCGAAGACGATCACCGCTTTCGCCGTCATGCCACCCCGGACCGTAGTGGTCCACGAGGAGATCTTCGAGGCGTCGGCTCCACGATTCCGGGAATCGATCGACGCCATCGAACGTGGAATCGACGGGGTCGTCCCCGACGGGTTCGAACGTTCCGTCGTCCCGTTCGTAGAGACCCAGGTCAACTGCGTGGTCGCGAATCGTCTGTCGAACGACCGCCGGGTGGGGATTGTCAGGGACGTACGTCGTGATCTCGTCAGGATCGATCGGTCGAACGTATCGGAGATATCGAACTGAATCGAGGATAGCGTCCTCGTCAATCATCTGTCGGTGGGATCAACAGCGGATTTGTAGAGTTGCTCGAACGAGTCACGATCCGCATCAGCCAGTTCGCCAGCCACCCGGGCGATAGCGGTCGCCCCGTCGTAGCGGGACTGGATCTCGGCGTACACGGACGGATTGTTCGCCGTCACGTCGCGAACGATCTCGGAGAGGAGTTCGGAGACGGTCGTGTGGAAGCGAGCGTCGATTGGATCAGCGGCCACGGCGTATGCCAGAACGGCTGCGTGTGCCTTGGCCTGGACAGTTTCCATTGCTCGATCGTGTTCCTCGACGGTGGTGTGAAACACGTCGTTGCCAGCCGACGCGATCGATTCGGACAGACGGTCTACGAGCGGGCCGTCTTGATCTACGACGACCGGCACGTTCCCGGGCGCATTGATGGCTGAAAACAGCGGATGAAAACTCGCGCGTTCGAGCTCCGGCGCGTGCGTCCTGAGGGCGGCGACGGAATCGCGCATCTCCCCAGAGACGTCCACCATGGCACCGATCGCCTTATCGGAATGTGTTGCAATTCCATCGGGAACGGCGAGCATGGGAATCGCAATACAGACGACGTCGAACCGGTCGTCGGTATCAAGATCGACGACTCTTGCGTCCGCAATAGAGGCAGCAGCCTCGTGTGCAACGTCTCGCTCGCGGTCGGCGAAGGCGACGGCGTCGGCACCGCTGTTGCGAGCGAACCAGCGGCCCATCTCTCCCGCCCCGACGACGAGTAGGTTCATGACGCCGAGTAACCCGGCATTGTTCAAAAGGGGTTCGCTCCCTCGATGGACGCTGATTGGGTGGTGCTGAATGACGTATAGCAAGCGAAAGCTCCGTCCATTCAGGGTGGGGAAGTTGTCAAGGTTGGCTGTGACGATGGAGATTGATTTACCGCCACGGACATTTACCGAGTGACTAGTATGGTAACTTTTATCGAATGGGACGCCGATTTTCCGTCGGCAATGGAACGAGTTTCTATCGACGCCGTCGAAAACGAGCCGCGCGTGGCAACTGTCCAGAAACACCTCACCGACCCGCTCGGGTTGAGCGATATGGCGATCAACTACTACGAACTCGAACCCGGGGACTCCTTCTCGGGTGGGCTCCACACGCACACCGAGCAAGAGGAGATTTTCTATATCATCGAGGGCGAGGCAACATTCCAAACCGTTGATGACAGCGTCACAGTGGGACAGGGTGAGGCCATTCGTTTCGCCCCTGGCGAATATCAGGAAGGCAAAAATGACGGAGACGACTCAATTGTTGCGCTCGCATTCGGCGCGCCACAAGAGATGGGCGAAACGCGATCCGCCCTCCCCTGCGATGAATGTGGTGCAGAGTACCACATTGTCGACGTCGGCACGACAGCGGTAACTCTCACCTGTCCGGACTGCGGGAACGAATTCCAAATGTGAACTACCCCTGCCTACT
>JBKGZK010000074.1:0-10134 GCA_046545615.1 Natronomonas sp. | reverse complement strand
CCTCGAGTTCGATATCGAGGGGGTCCCAGGTGCCGCGTCGTTTCGCCTTGTCGAAGCGCTCGTAGGACTTTTCTTTCTCGGTAAATTCGACTGCCATACTCTCGCACAGGCACACTTTTAATATAAACGTGGCCCCGTTATACGACGGCAATTTAAATACCCTCGATATTGCCGTGGCTACGCGGTCAAAAATAACCAAAATTGGACGGAATCCTGCGATTCCGTCGAGGTTGTGGAGAAAGGGTCGCTATTTACGGACGACGTTCGCCGCTCGCGGACCTTTCTCCGCCTCTTCGATGTCGAACTCTACTTCCTGTCCCTCCTCGAGATCCGGGCCGCCGACGTCTTCCATGTGGAAGAAAACGTCCTCGTCCGCATCGTCTGTCGAGATGAAACCGTAACCGCCGGTGTCGTTGAAGAAATCAACCGTACCTTCTGCCATGCCATTGAATAGTGGTTCGTCTGTCGTATAAATCTTCCGAGAACACGAGAACGGTTGAAAGAGGCCACAGTCGTGCGGAATCGGCGTCAATCGATACGATTGGACAGATCCGACCATTGAATTTGTGGGGATAGTGTCCGTCCGTGTTCACCGGGTCACCAGGTTTTGCACGTCGCACAGACCATTTCGCTTCCGTCACGCCAGCGCTCTTCGACGACGGTTCCGCACTCCGCACACGCCGCACCGGCAGGATTCGACTCGTACGTCGTCGGTTGCTCAACCACGGCTCCGGTACCCGTTTGAGATTCGTTCTGGAGTTCGTCGTCGGGTTCGTTCTCGCCGTGGTCGGCCCCATCTGCGTTGGGGGACGAGGCTTCGTCGTCCGGAGAAGCCGCGCTGCGTTCGGCCCCGCCACCGAACTCTTCGAGCGAGGTTTCGCGCATATGCGACCGTGCGAACTGCGCCTGCTTTATCCTGTCGGCGACAGACGACGCCCGACGCGGATGCCCACATCCCACCGGCGTCGAGACGAACACAATCAAATAGGAGGCCGAAGGAGTATATCGTATGGCCGAGATCCAGACGGGTCTTCAGGAGAATACGATCGGAGTGATCCAGCAGTTCGCGGACGTTGCTACCGCGGATCCCCTCGGAGGGGCCATGTTGCTCGTTGGGGCCGTCATCATTACAGTCTCCATCGCCGGATTCGGCGTGCTGAGTATCGGGAGTGTCCTCACTGCACTCGGTCGGTGGCTCTCGAGCGATCCAGAACCGGTCCGATAAGGTCGATCGCGGATTCAGTTTCGGGTCCGAGCGGTGCGGCCGCAACGAAGCTGTCGGCGTAGGAGAGCACCGACTCGATATCGGCTTCGACGGTCTCGGGCGTCCCTGCGATACAGAACGCATCCAGCATTTGCTCGGATACGGCCTCGAACGCTTCGGTGAAGCCGCCATCAGCGATGTGGTCGCCGATTCGACCTGCGAGTTCCGGATCGACGTGATGTCGATCGAGGACTGGCGGTGGGGCCCCAGCCGCGATGAACGCGACAGGGGGACGGGCAGCACGTCGTGCAGCCTCTGCGTCCTCGGCGACTGAGACTGACGCGTACGCTGCGAAGTCGAATGGTCGATTGCCATTAGGTCGTTGCTCGAGCCCGGATTCGACCCGTGTCGCGGCCCATTCGAAATCCCGTGGATGTGATCCATTTACCAGGACGCCATCGGCGTGTTTCGCCGCCATCTCGATCATCTGTGGTCCCTGGGCACCGACGTATATCGGAACCTCCCCGATCGATTCGTGGAAGTTCAACGCTGCATCGCGGGCGACGAATGTCCCGTCGTGATCGACGCGCTCTCCGGCGAACAACGCCCGGGCGATCTGGGCCGTCTCGAGGACCCGCCGAAGCGGCTGTTCGCGATCGACGCCCAGGTTCGCGAGAGTCGATGCGTCGCCGGCACCGATTCCGAAGACAGCTCGTTCACCGGAGGCCTCCGATAGGGTGGCCACACGTGACGCGAGCGCGACCGGGTGGGTGTCGTATGGGTTCGCAACGCCGGGGCCGAGGCGGACTGTGTCGGT
This sequence comes from Natronomonas sp., assembly GCA_046545615.1. Taxonomy (GTDB): domain Archaea; phylum Halobacteriota; class Halobacteria; order Halobacteriales; family Haloarculaceae; genus Natronomonas. The sequence continues at coordinate 8,113 of JBKGZK010000074.1, read as the reverse complement.
CCGACGGGCGATCCGATCGAGCGCGACGAACGGGTCGCGATTGTTGTAATGCGACGATGCAAACACCGTGTCGAAGCCGGCTTGTTCCGCCTGTTTACCGAGATCACCGAGTCGCGCCACCGGTCGTTCGGGCGTGAGTTCGATCCCGATCATGCGACGCCCTCCCAGTCGCGGAGCGCTTGTCTGATGACGTCGTCTTCCACGGTTCGAAAGAGTTCGTCGGACCCGTGGTGATCGCCGAACTCCCACCCCCGGATTACGACGAATGGCGTCCCGCCGGCGCCCTCCCCGGCAACCAGGTTGGCTGTCGCCGCGAGTTCGTCGACGACGGCCTGGACGGTGACTCCGAGTTCGCGACCGTCCCTGTCGCGCTCTCCCCGCCAGTCTCGGGCGGCTGGCATCCCGCCCCAACCGATGGCGACTCCACGCTGGCCGTATCGAAACGGACGCCCCGAGGTGTCAGTGACGATGGCAGGCGTTCCAAGTGCCTTCGAGAGTCGCGATGCCGAGGATCCGGGATCCTCGGGCAACAACAAGATATCCGCGTTGGGGACGTTAGAGCGATCGATCCCGGCGTTGACGGTAATGTGTCCGAATCGGGTGACGGCGAGGAGAAACGGCGACTCGAGAAGAAGTTCCTCGCTTTCGTCGAGCACCGCCTGGGCGAACCGGGGATCCTTCTTTTCGCCTTCGAGACTGGACAACCGATCGGCGATCGATCGGGCCCGTTCGCCAGGTGGAAACGCTTCGAGGGAAGCTTTCCGCCCTTCGGCTTTGGAGACGACAGTACTCGCGACGCAGACGATGTCGTCCTCTTCGAGGTCAACCCGGTCTTTGATGAGTGCCGCCAGGTCGTCGTCTTCTGTGATCTCCGGGACATCGGGGACCGGAAACGCGTTCATCGGGTCGACGTTTGTGACCTGTCGACAAAAAGCCGCGCGATACCGGTCGTGTTTTCGCGGATGGATCTCTCGCTGTATGCGTTCCACATCGAGTCCGTGGTCGACCGTCCTGATACTCCGGTCGATGGCGGACATTCATGTCCATCCCTGCCAAAACGTACGGCATGGACGAGCGGGCCGTGGTCACCTGCATTCTGCGGCACGGAACGAGCGTGCTCTTGCTCCGACGGAGCGAGTCAGTCGGATCGTACGCTGGGCTGTGGGGTGGGGTCTCCGGGTATTCCGAGGGGTCGCCCGAGGCGGCTGCCCGATGGGAAATCGACGAGGAGGTCGGACTGCTCGATGCCGTAACGCTAGTTCGGGCTGGTGACCCGGTGACGGTCGTCGACGAGACGTACGACACGCGGTGGAGCGTCCACCCGTATCTCTTCGAATGTGAACCGGATGCTCCTTCGAGCGAAGATTCCTCGACCGACCCGCCGACCATCGAACCGAACGAGGAAATCGCCGACTGGGCGTGGGTCCAGCCCCCGGCGATCCTCGATCGCGAGACAGTGCCGAAGCTGTGGGAGACGTACGATTCCGTGGGGCCGAGCGTCGAAACGGTGAGAACTGACGCCGATCACGGGGCTGCGTACATTTCGCTTCGGGCGTTGGAGGTACTCCGAGATCGAGCTGCGGCTCTGGCTGCGGACATCGACCTCACCACGTCTCACAACGACCCAATCGCCGGTTCCGACCGATACGATACGCTCTCGTTACTTGCCCGTGCTCTCCGTGAGGCCAGACCGAGCATGGGTGTCATTCGGACGCGAATCGACCGCGTCATGGCCGACGCCGGTTCGACACCAGCAGAGATTCGAGACCGAACGATTGACGCCTGTTCTCGAACCGTGCGTGCGGATCGTGAGGCCGCTACGAACGTAGTAGCCTCTCTCGGGGACCGGATCCTGACACTTTCGAGATCCGGGACGGTCCTCGACGCCCTCAACCAGGCATCCCCGACTGCGATTTTCGTTGCCGAATCGCGTCCGGCCCGGGAGGGAATCTCCGTCGCCGAGACGCTGTCGAAAACTACTGACGCAGACGTCACGCTGTGTATCGACGCCGCGATCGCACACGTTCTCGAACGGGAACGCGTCGAAACCGTCCTGGTCGGAGCGGATTCGGTACGTCGTGACGGGACCGCCATCAACAAGGTCGGGACGCGACTGGCTGCGCTGGCGGCGAACGATCTTGACATCGACTGCTACGTCGTGTGCTCGCGCGACAAGATTACGCCCCGTCGAGACGAGAAACCTGCCGTCGAATTCGAAGATGGACCGTCGGCGCAGGTATACGACGGTGACGAGGGCGTGGGGGTCACGAACCCGACGTTCGAGACCGTGCCGTTTCGGCTGATCGATGACCTGATCACCGAGGACGGACATCTCGACGTCCACGATGTCGAACGGATCGCAGCCGAACACGCCGACAACGCCAGCTGGATGCACGATCGGACGGGTTCCTCGTCGGCCGAATGGTGAAGTATGCGGCTCGGGTAGGTTGAGTCGAACGCGATGACCGACCACGAACTTCGTGCGCTCTCGACAGATGCGGTGATCGACGTCGACGGATCAGTCGTCCTGCTGGAGCGCGACCATCCGCCACACGAGGGGTCGTGGGTGCTTCCCGGCGGGCTTGTCGAACGCCAGGAAACGGCCCGGGAGGCATGTGTCCGCGAAGTTCGAGAGGAGGTCGACCTTGACGTCGAGGTCATCGAATTCGTGGGCTTGTACGACGACCCCGATCGTGACGAGCGGGGCAACGTCAGTGCGGCGTTTCGGTGTCGACCTCACGGCCCGATCGATCCGACCCCCCGCGAGGAGGCCCGTCGGGTTGATTTCTTTTATCCCGATGACCTCCCTGAAACTGGCTTCGATCACGCCCAGATCATTGCCGACGCGCTTTCCCTGGAGCCAGCCTGAACACGATCCATCACCTTGATCAGGGCTCCGACCGATTATCTTCGGATAGGAGGGTACTGATGGCATCTGATAGGAAGCTCGTAACCGAACTTGCGGGAGAGGCCTTCGAACTCGCGGATCTGGTAGACTACCAGGATGGGTCGATCGTCAGCCGAACGATTGTCGACGAGGAGACCGTTACCCTGACCGCATTCGCCTTTGACGACGGACAAAGTCTGAGCGAACACACTGCCCCGCACGATGCGCTCCTCCAGGTCGTCGACGGCACGGGGGCCATTACGGTCGAGGACGAAACAATGGACGTCAAAACTGGAGAGGCGATCGTGCTCCCGGCGGATGTCCCACACGCAGTGAAGGCGGTGGGTCGGTTCAAAATGTTCCTCACGATGATTCGGTAGCTGTCGTGATCAACCCTTTTTACTCTACCCCGATTACACCTGGCGGTGGCAGTGACGACAGTTACCCCCTCCGAGCCCCTTGTGACGAGGGTATCAATCCCGAGCCACCACTCATCCTGACAGAGACGCAAAGCGCGCATCCGATTCACGATTTCGAATCGGTTCGCTACACACGATCAAGTCGAGCCGGTTAGAAGAATTTGAAGAGGTCGTCGCGCCCCTGCTCGTGGAGGTGGTGTCTGACGGCTTTCTCGAGGGACTCGATTCGGCCTCGCTTTGCCGAGATCGGTGCGATCGTTTCGGAAAACTGCTGCCACGGGGGAAACAGGCCGAGACGGTCGGCAATCTCGTCTAACCGTTCGTCCTCGTCGTCGACCTTGTCCATCTTGTTGACCGCAACGACGGTGGGGATGTCGAGCTCCTGTAGGAGGCCGAACATCTCCACGACGTGAGGGATCTCGTCCGGACCGGAGTGACGATCGATGATGTCGACGACGGCCTTTCCGTCGACCACGATAATTGCGACGAGGATCCGGTCCTCGTACGTCTCGAGGTATCGCACGATATCCGTCTTAATGCGTTCGCGGACGTCCTCGGGAACCCCCGACATGAACCCGAATCCAGGGAGGTCCGTGATGACGAAATCCTCGGGGCCCCAGTCGTAGTGATTCGGTTTCTTCGTCACACCTGGACTGCTTCCCGTGGTGAAGCGATCGTGACCGGTTAGCTCGCGCATCAGGGTCGATTTGCCCACGTTAGAACGCCCGAGGAGAACCACCTCCGCGTCGCGGTCCGGACGCGTCTCGAACATACGCTCGATAGTCAGTCACCCCGGATAAGCGGATTGATCCACCGTTTCGGCGTGGATTCTCGGAACCGAACCGTTTGTTCGTTGTCGATGGGTCCGGGTTCGAACCGTAGGATTATCGGGATGGCCCTCGATGACTTCGTCGTGCGTCTCGTCCAAGTGACTATCCCGCCCGGCAAACGTGATGCCGTGCTTCGCGTCCTCGACGACGAGGGAATCGACTACGTCGTAACAGACGAGACCAGTCAACAGGATTACACGGCCATTGCCTACTTTCCCCTGCCTACTAACGCCGTCGAGCCGATTCTCGAGGCGCTCCACGACGTCGGAATCGAACGCGAGGCGTACACCGTCGTCGTTAGTGCGGAGACGGTCGTCTCGAAAAAGTTCGAGGAACTCACCGAGGCCTACGCTGAAACCGAGGAATCCGACGATCGCATCGCGCGTCAGGAAATCGAGGCACGGGCCAAGGAACTCGCCGCCTCGCTCCCGACCTATGTTGTGATGACGGTCGTATCGGCGGTCATCGCGACCGCCGGGTTGCTAATGGATTCCCCGGCGACGGTGGTGGGATCGATGGTGATCGCCCCACTTATCGGCCCGGCGATGACCACTGCCGTTGGAACGGTTATCGACGATGTCGAGATGTTCCACCGGGGCGTACTACTGCAGGTGGTTGGATTGACTCTCTCGATCGTTGCCGCGACGGTATTCGCGCTGTTCGTGACGGTGGCGAACCTCGTTCCGCCGGGGCTCGATCCGACATCGCTCGACGAGGTCGCAGAACGGCTCGCTCCGAACTTTCTTTCGCTTGCCATCGCGGTCGGGGCGGGGATAGCCGGAGCAGTCAGTCTCATGACGGGCATTTCTGCCGCACTCGTGGGCGTCATGATCGCAGCCGCGCTCATTCCGCCTGCGGCGACCGTCGGTATCGGGATCGCCTACGGAAATCCGACGCTCGCCCTAGGATCGGGAGTACTGGTGGCCGTCAACGTGCTCTCGATCAACCTCTCAGCGCTGCTCGTGCTGTGGTATTCGGGCTATCGCCCGGAAAACTTTTTCCAGTATGATCGCGCCCGAGGAGCGACCCTTCAACGCGTTGCGATACTCGTACTCGCGATCGGAGTCCTGTCGTTGTTTCTCGGCGGCATTACCTACGACTCTCATCAAATGGCGACGACGGAACAAGACATTCGAGATGGCGTAGACGAAATGCTAGAGGATCCGACGTATCAAGGATACGAACGTGTCGACGTGGTCCTCACGACGGAGAGTCAGTATCTGCTGTTTCGGCAACCCAAAGAGGTGATCGTTACCGTGGGAGTTCCACCGGACGGGACGCCGCCCGGCCTCGCGACGGACATCGACGCGCACCTGGCGTCCGAGTACGGTTATAGGGTCGACGTCCAGGTCAGATATGTCGAGATCGAACACTCGTGAGACGATCCGGTTCCACCTCTCCTTCGCTCGTTACTGGTCAAACGGGAGTTCGGGTTCGTAGCCGATCGCGTCGATCGCTGCTTGGAGCGTGTCATCTACACCCTCTTCGGTCTCTACGCTCATCGTGAGGTCTGCGTCGACGGCTGTCGACCGGTCCGCTTTGTTACAGACGGAGAGGACGGGTACGTCGAAACGATCTCGAATTTCGGACAGCAACTCCAGCTGATCGTCGAGGGGGTATCCACATTCTTCGCTGGGATCGAGCAACACGAGAACTGCGTCGGCTGCATGTGTGAGTGCCGACACGGCCTGTGATTCAATGTCGTTTCGTTCGGCTTCTGGCCTATCGAGCAGCCCCGGGGTATCGACGAGCTGGTAGCGAAGGTGGCCATCCAGAACGTGACCGACGGCGATTCGCGTGGTGGTGTAGGGGTACGACCCGGTCTCGGTTTTTGCGTTCGTTACGCTGTTTACGAAGGAGGACTTTCCGACGTTCGGATAGCCGGCGACCACAATGGCCGGTTCGTCGGCCCGGATGTCGGGGAGGGTCTTGAGCGCCTCGCGGGCGTCTGCAATCCGGCGGAGGTCATCTTCGACCTGTTCCGTGACGTCGGCAAGCCGAGCGAACGCCTGTTTTCTGAGTTTTCGTGCCGTCTTCGCGTCAGCCGACCGAAGACGACCGTGGTACTCCTTTTTGATGGCCGCGGTTTGTCCTGCGGCCCACGTAACTGACGAAAGGTGCTGGCGGAGGTCGTCGACGCCACCGACCTCTGTGTCAGCGAGCGTCGCGTCTGCGAGTTCGTAATAGAATGGATCGATGTCGTCGAAATTCGGCCAGGAGGTGACCACGTTTTCGAGGTTGTCCGACAGCACGTTCGCGGCTGTCTGGAGCATCGACTCTTGGGCTTCGATGCCGGTTTTGGCTCGCCCCGCCCGGGTTGCCCGGGAAAACGCCTTGTCGACCAGCTCCTCCGACCGGGGAGTCGTCGGAAGATCCTCAAAGTTCATATTTCCCGTAGTCAGTGCGTTCGTATAAGCCCCCGGATACCTGCCTGTAGCGTCTTCTACTGTGGCAATTTCCGCAGGTGTAGGGAATGACGCGGTTCCTCGACGGCAGCCGAATTTTGGGTCGGCATGCGATCGGGTTTCGAGATTTCGACGCTCCGACCGGCCAGCAGCGTTTTGACCGCCCAGATTCAATGGTTCCTATGACAGACTGGAAAGCTGTTTTCATTGGGTTTTTCGTGGGGATCGTCCTCAGCGTCTTCGCGTTTGCCATCCCCGTCATCGGACACCTCGGCGCTGGGTTGATCGGTGGATTTGTTGCAGGATTCATTGCCGGTGGGGGTCTGCTCAGCGGGGCCTGGCACGGGCTCCTTGCTGGAGCACTCGGTGGACTGGTTGTCGCAGTCGGTATCGGCCTGTTCGTCTCGTTCGTCGGGGCATTCACATTCGGTCCTCCGGGGTTTCTCGGGGGCATTGGCGTGTTCGCTATCGCCGTCCTCATCGCGTTCGTTCTCGCGATCGACAGCGCGATCGGTGGTGCGATCGGCGGACTTTTGGGGTAGTCGAAGATTCGGTTGGATCGGGAACTCGTCGGTCCGGATGATCCTACCGTCGCGTCCGGAGTTCCGAACGAAGGTCCTCAAGTTCCAGATCTTTCATCGCGAGCAACACGAGCAGGTGGTAGACGAGATCGGCCGCCTCGTGAGCGAGATTTTCGTCGTCATCCTTTGCTGCGAGTACCAGTTCAGTCGTCTCCTCGCCGAGTTTTTCGAGAACTGCATTTTCGCCTTTTTCGTGAGTAAACAGTGCAGCCGTGTAGGAGTCTTCGGGAAGCGTCTCCTTACGCGAGAGGATCACCTCGAACAGTTCGTCGAGGACGTCCTCGTCAGACTCTGGACTCACGCCATCACCACCCTGATGTCGTCAAGATCGTCGTACTCCGTGGACGGCTCGCGACCGGCCTCGAAGACGTGGGGTTCGACCTCGATCGGAACGTTCGTTCTGGCCGCGAGAGCCAGCGAGTCGCTCGGCCGGGCGTCGACGACCACCTCGTCCCGCGGGGTCGCCAGATGCAGGTCGGCGAGGTAGGTTCCGTCGTCAAAGTCGGAAATGACGACACGATCGATCTTGCTCCCGAGTTCCTCCATGACGTCCAACAGCAAATCGTGAGTGAGTGGTCGACCGACGTAGTCGGCGTCGACGCCGCGGGCGATGCTTGCAGCCTCGTCGAACCCGATGAAGATGGGGAGGACATCGTCCGCGTCGTCGACCTCGAGTGTCACGATCGCGACCATCCCCGACGGAGTGTCGGCGACCCTGACGGCCTCGATGTGTGCGTCCATACCCGCAGGAAGTGGTGGATGGCTAAAAAGTCCCCTCTCTTCACCGAATCCAGGTTCTCCCTCCATCCAGGTGGAACTCACCCGGTACATGTGCTGGCCCGTAGCAGTTGTTGGCAATGCGATCTTCTTTATTCACGCTGGAACGTATCGGTTGACGTTCCAGGGCGTGATTAGTCGTTTCTGGATATAAATCTGAGATATAGCCAACTACTGGTATGATGAGGTAGGTGATCGCCGACGACAGGTTTAA
>JBKGZK010000073.1:0-10207 GCA_046545615.1 Natronomonas sp. | reverse complement strand
AGGATATGCGCAGGCGAGTGGACCTCGACGGCTCGATGGCGTCCAGGTCGTACTCGCCCCCTCGGCCGAGACGCTGCGCGAGATACGCGAGTACGAAACCACCGACCTCGACACCACCGTTCCGACGTTCGTCCTGAGTGGGTTGCTGAATCTCGACGTCGATACCACGACGCTGTCCACCTCACTCCTCGGACAGGAGACGTACGAATCCGCGCTCGCCCGCGAGGAGCTCGATGAGGAGTACATCCACATTTCGACCCAGCTGCCCGCCGAGTATCGTCGCGAGTGGGACGGCCTCACCGTCATCGGCGGTGGCGCGGAAGCTGGGTACGCCGACACGCCGCTTGTCGCGCTCGACTGTCGAAGCGACGGCCGCGTCCTGACCCGATCGCTGAACCGGTCGCAACTGGGACTCCAGGCGCTCGATGACGTTGGTCGAAAGCGAGCCAAGAATCTCAGAGAGGCAGGGTTCACGAACCGAAATGCCGTCGCCGAGTCGGACCCGCGGTACCTTTCGGCGGTGCCCGGCGTGGGACACCAGACCGCCGAACGGATCCACCGGAGTGCGCGGGCGATCGCTCACGGTGAAATCGTTCGCGTATCGGATGCGCCACTGCCGAATGGCGATCCGGTGTATATCGATATCGAAACGGACGGTCTCAACCCGACGATCACGTGGCTCGTCGGGGTGCTGGACGGGACCGCAGACGACGGGGAGTATCTGTCGTTCATACAGACTGACCCCGACGATCCGGGGGGAGCGATCGAGGAGTTCATGGCGTGGTACGTCGGGAATGCGAGTCATCGGCCGCTGGTGGCATATCACGGTTCTGGATTCGACTTCCGCGTCCTTCACGACCACATCGTCAAGTACTGTCCGCACTTCCAGGACGACTGGACCAGTTCGTACCGCTTCGATCCCTACTGGTGGGCCGTCACGGATGGGAATGCGATTCTCCCCGGACGAACCAACACACTCGAAGACGTCGCGGGTGCGCTCGGGTACGAACGCGAGGACACCGGGCTGACGGGGGCGGCGGTCGCTCGGGCCTACCAGCAGTGGATGGCCGATCGATCGTCGACGACCGAACTCGACTGGGATCGGTTCGACGCCTACTGCGAGGACGACGTCCGCGGGCTCGCCGTCGTCTACGAGGAACTGGAATCGAGTGGACGGCTCCTGTCAAGTCGTGACGCCTCGTCGTCTCCGGACACAACCGAACACACGACGCAGCGGAGTCTCTCGGAGTGGTAACCAATGCGTTCCGATTCGAACCCACCTGAATACGTCCCCCTCACGGCTCGAGACCTCGAGCAAACGGTTCCGAGCTACGACGATCAGTTGAAACACGCCGAAACGGTCCCCGCCGAAGATGCCGAATACGTCGATCCGCACGAGGTGCTCCGACCCGAACTCGCCGACCCGTTCGGTGAGTCGGTGGGGGAGCTGTACACGCACCAGGCCGAGGCGCTCGAGTCGCTCGCCGAGGGGGACGACGTCTGCGTCGCCACCTCGACGTCGTCGGGAAAGACCTACGTGTACGCTCTCCAGATCGCTCGAAACCACCTCACCGATCCCGACTCGACGGCGTTCCTGGTGTACCCGACGAAAGCCCTCTCGCGCGATCAGGAGCAGGCACTCAACGAGTTCTTCGGAACGCTCGGACTCGATATCACGGTCCGGGTTTACGACGGGGATACCCCAACGGATCGCCGAAAGCACATCCGCGAAAACGCCGACGTCGTCATCACGAACTTCATCGGGGTGAACGTCTATCTCGGCCATCACACGCGATGGCGTTCCTTCCTGGCTACCTGCGAACTGCTCGCCATCGACGAGTCTCACACCTACACCGGCGTTCACGGCATGCACGTGGCGTGGACGATCCGGCGATTGCGACGAGTGCTCGCCAATTATGACAGCGACCCCCAGATAGTCTGCACCTCGGCGACCATCGGTAACCCGGCCGAACACTCGAAACGACTGACGGGCAAATCGGTTGCCGTCGTGGACGCCGACGGGTCGCCACGCGGTAAACGGGATATCGCGTTCTGGAAGCCGCCCGTCGACGAGACACAGCTGGATCCCGACGCCGAGTTCGAGGATTTCGTACAGGCCCAGACGAACCCCGTCCGGGAGGCGAGTTCGATTCTCGCCCACCTGGGTCTCAACGGAGCCCAGACGCTCATGTTCGCCCGGAGTCGAAAGAACGCGGAACTCGGCGCGAAATACGCGAAGAATGCAGCGAAAAAACACCCCACCTCTGGTGATCTCAGCGTCGAACCGTACCACGCCGGCCTCGGCAAGCAAACCCGCCGCGGTACCGAATACCAGTTCAAACGCCAGCAACTCGACGGCATCACCTCGACGAACGCCCTCGAACTCGGGATCGACATCGGAACGATGGACGCAACCATCCTCACGGGTTATCCCGGAACCCGACAGTCGTTCTGGCAGCAGGTCGGCCGATCGGGTCGTGGCGACGCGGACGCGCTCTCGGTGTTCGTCACTCGGGCGGACGCTATCGATCAGTACATTCTGGACAATCCGGAGTACGTCCTCGGCGACGCTATCGAGGACGCCGTGATCGGACTCGAAAATAACCCGGTGTACGCACAGCACGTCCTGTGTGCAGCCCACGAGCATCCGCTGACGGACGCAGATCGCGAGTGGTTCGACGGCGACCGGCTGGATCGGGCCGTGGAGATGTGGATCGACGCCGGGACGCTCGACGGCGACCTCTCCCGAAGCGTCCGATATACTGGCTCGCCACGTCCACAGTCCGATATCTCGATGTACACGTCGTCGACCGTTCAGTTTGACGTTCGATGCCAGGATGGCGACATCGACATGGAGCCACTCGACAGGGAACGGGCCTACCGCGACCACCACAAGGGGGCCCTCTTTCTCCACAACGGCGCACAGTACGAGGTTGTGGAATTCGACGAGTCCTACCCGAATCCTTCGATCACCGTCCGCGAGGTTCGAACGAACGAATACACGGAAACCGTCTCCGAGAAGGCGGTTCGCAATATCGAGCCCGAGGCGACCCGGGACCTGGGCGACGGCTATCGCCTGGCATGGGGGACGGGTACCGTCGAAATTCACCATACCCACTACCAGCGAAAACAGATCAGCTCGAGTCGAACGACGGCGCCGATGCAGCCGACCGGGCTCCCGCCGATCGAACTCAATACACACCTCATGTGGATCGAGACGCCGCCAACGCTTGCGGACGACGTGCTTCGAGAAATCACGGTTGAGGAGCCATCGACGCTGACTGACGGGGACGTCATGGACATCTTCGGTGGCGGCCTCCACGGGGCCGAACACGGGATGATCAAGCTCACGCCGCTGGAACTCCGGATGGACACCTCCGATCTCGGAGGACTGAGTACGCCCCGTCACCAGGAAACCGGCGTTCCGACGTGGTTCATCCACGATGCCGTCGAGGGCGGGCTCGGTTTCAGCAAGCGAATCTACGACCAGGTCGAAACCATAGCCGAGCGAACCCGGGATCGCGTCGCCCAGTGTGACTGTACCGGAACTGGTGGCTGTCCGGCGTGCATCATGGATTCACAGTGCGGCAACCAGAACCGGTATCTCCACACCGGCGCCACGGTGATAGTGCTGGATCGAGTGCTCAATCAACTGTAGGGAGGTTCATGTGGAAATCTGTGATCTGAGTAGCCACGCCAAATGGCAAGCCGGACGCCTCACCGGTTCTCGGACACTGTGTAGCCCACGTATACTTGTCTGTCCGGAACCAACCCAGATTATGAGCGGGGGATCAGGGGAATCGATTCAGGTTCTTCACGTCGATGACGAACCTGGCTTGGCGGAAATGACAGCCGAGTTTATCGAGCGCCAGGACCCGAGAGTGTCCGTCGATACGGCCACGAACGCTAGCAGTGGCCTCGGTGTAATTCGAGCGAAGGACATCCACTGCGTCGTGTCCGATTACGACATGCCTGGACAAGATGGAATCGAATTCCTCGAACAGGTCCGCCGAGAGCAACCGGATCTCCCATTTATCCTTTTTACCGGGAAAGGCTCCGAGACAGTCGCCAGTGAGGCAATATCGAAAGGGGCGACGGAGTACCTCCAGAAGGAGTCGGGCATCAGTCAGTACGAAATTCTGTACAATCGCATCGAGAATGCGGTTGAGCAGCACCGGATGCTGAAGGCGGTCCATGAAACCGAAGAGCGATTGGAAACGATTAGCGAAAACGCGAAGGACGTGCTGTGGATGTTCAACACCGATTGGACAGAACTCCTGTTCATCAACTCCGCATACGAAGAAATCTGGGGTCGATCGGTGGACGAACTCAGAGAGCGTCCTCAATCGTTCATCGAAGGAATCCATCCGGACGACAGAGACCACGTTACGGAGATGATGGGGACTATCACTGACGGTGATACGGTCGACATCGAATATCGGGTAAACGAAAGCGAAGGGTTCAGCCACTGGGTGTGGGTGAAGGGACAGCCGGTCCTCGACGATTCGGGTACAGTAATCAGGGTGGTCGGATTTGCTCGGGACGTTACCGAGAGGAAAAAGCGAGAACAGCAGTTGAAACACCAGAACACCCGACTCGACGAATTCACGAGTATCATCAGCCACGATCTCCGCAACCCGCTCAGCGTGGCGTTGGGCCGAATCGATCTTGAACGCGACGGACACGAAAGCGAGAACCTCGACGCCGCAGCCCGCGCGCTTTCCCGGATGGAACGCCTGATCGACGACATACTGGAACTGGCCAAGACCGGTACTGCGTCGACGGAAGTCCAACATGTCCGCTTCTCAGACATCATCACCGAGAACTGGCGCGTAGGAGAACCGGGAGCGTCCCAAACGACAATTACTATCGATCGACCCATATTCGCAGACCGAAGTCAGCTCGACCAATTGCTCGAGAACCTGATCAGGAACGCATCCGAACACGGTGACTCGGACGTTACTGTCACCATCGGCGAACTCCCCGACGGCTTCTACGTCGAAGACGACGGATCGGGAATACCCGAGGAAAAACGCGACAAGATCTTCAAATCCGGGGTCACCACGAAATCGGATGGCACGGGCTTCGGGCTAAACGTTGTCCAGCAGGTCGTGGATGCCCATGGCTGGGAAATCACCGTGACAGAGCAGGCAGACAGTGGCGCACGATTCGAGGTGACCGGCGTCCGGATGGCGTGAAAACTCCCATTAGCCCTAAGATATCGGCATTGGTCTAGCCCCCTGATCGAGTACTCACGGGTCGAACTCAACGCCTGTGTTCGAATTGGGCACCTTCATCGACACCATCGGGTTAATCGAAACGCCGTCGTTCGATGTATCACCTTCCCACCACAAATGTTCGATATCCAGACAAATAGGATAACGTGAACTTAACAACTTCTATACTGCATTGTGAACCCCCACAATCGCACCACGTCAATTTTGGACGTTTATTACTAATGGACAGGCCACTCCACAGAAAGTATGGATGCTAGCACGGTCGGAACGAGACTCGAACACCAGGCACTGTCAGGGACAGAAACCATGCTGCCGTTACAATTTTCGGGTGAGTTTCTTCAATGGGCAGTGATATTTTTCATTATCGCAATCATTGCAGCCGTCGTCGGCGCACGTGGCGTCGCCGGCGTCACGATGACTGTCGCGAAATGGTTCGTTATCATTTTCATCGTGTTGGCGATTATATCGCTCATTCTGTAATGCGCTCGGGAGGTGCCCACATCTCACCATGGCGACAATCGAACGGTCGGTCGGTAATCTATGACGTGCTCGTCCGTGCGGGGTGGAGTGAGTCCGGAATCGAGAGGTCGACCCGCCTGAGGAGTTGCGCATTGACCGCAACGATCACCGTACTAAGCGACATGAGCAGCGCACCCACGGCTGGAGAGAGAAGAATGCCGATGGGCGCAAGAATGCCTGCAGCCAGCGGAATGGCGAAGACGTTGTAACCGGCGGCCCAGACGATGTTCTCCTGCATCTTCCGATAACTCGCTTTGCTGAGTTTCACGAGCCGGACGACGTCCAACGGATTGTTCTTGACGAGGATGACGTCGGCGGACTGGACGGCAACGTCGGTCCCACTCCGGATGGCAATCCCAACGTCGGCGCGAGTGAGGGCGGGCGCATCGTTGACCCCGTCGCCGACCATGGTGACCAGCTTGCCCTGCTCCTGGAGTTCTTGTACCGTCTCGTCTTTGTCCTCTGGCAAAACTTCTGCGGCCTGCTCGACCACGAGCGACTCCGATGATCGTCGAAACAGCGTCGCGCCGTTCTCGCTCGTCTCGGTCGAAACCACCCCCTCATCCGCGAGCGAGGTAAGGTGTTTTCGAGCAGTCTTCGGGGACGTTCGGGCCGCCTCGGCGACATCGGCTGCGGACATCGGTGCGTACTCGTTCCTGATAACCTCCCGTATTCGCTCGTACGGGGTAGTCTCGGCCACCCACTCCCTGACGACTGCCTCGTTGAGGTCGTCGAAATCGTCCGGCGGCGAGGAATCTCTCATGTGGGGAATTGGTGGGTGGAGTAATATCGATCTTTTGCGCAGTACTATATTACGATTCGTGGATGAATTGAGAGATCGGATGCATTTCCCGTTGAATTCGCGTCACCGAATGAAACGTCCAGTCCGTGGACGGTCTCGAACAATCGCCAGCGATCACCTGTTCTCCGCCTCCCGATCCCAGTGATCCGGAGCCTCCTCCCGTTCTCGTTCCCGAAGCTTTTGCTTTTGGATTTTGCCAGTCGGTGTATAGGGCAACTCGTCGACGAATTCGATGTATCGAGGAATCTTGAACGAGGCAAGATCACCCCGACAGTACTCGATTATGTCCACGGGAGCGAGGTCTCCCTCGTCGTCGAGGATAACGAGTGCCTTCACCACCTCGGAATAGAATTCGTCGGGACTCGGAATGATCGCGACCTCATCGACGGCGGGGTGGGCTTTGATGACGCCTTCGACCTCGTGTGACGAGATGTTTTCACCGCCCCGACGCACGATGTCCTTTTTCCGATCCAGGAAGTACACGAATCCGTCTTCGTCGATTTTCCCGTAATCGCCCGTATAGAACCATCCATCCTTGATCGCCTCCGCAGTTTTCTCGGGCTGATCGTAGTAGCCCGTCATCAACGCCGGACAGTCCTGGACGATTTCGCCTTTCTCGCCCGTCGGGACGGGAGTGCCGTCGTCATCGACGATCCGGATGCGCTTTTCGGCTGGCGGGAGTCCGATACTCCCGATGCGACGTTTGGATGGATTGGGCGGATTGAGGATCAGCAAGGGATCTTCCGTGAGAGAGTATCCTTCGACCACCTGTAAATCGAATCGGTCCTCGAAGGGTTCGACGAGGTCCGGGGGCGTGCCGGCAGAGAAGACGAGTTCGACGGGATTGTCCGCATCCGAGTCCGATTCGGGGAGGTTGTCCAGCATCTTCAGCATGCTGCCCATCGCATTGAACTCGGTGACGTCGTGTTTTCGACACCAGTCCCACCAGTTCGACGACGAAAATCGCTCGTAAATGACGACTTCGGCCCCGGCCGCGGCGGCTCCGAGCGTCGAATAGATCTGGGCATTCGCATGGAACAGGGGCAAGGCGGTGAAGAGCGTGTCGTCGACCGTCAGGCCACCCCGTTTTTGAAAGTCGATGGCACTGAGGGTCCAATTCTCATGTTGACACTCCACCGCCTTCGGCGGTCCCGTCGTTCCAGAGGTGTACATATGGAGCCCGACTGATTCGGGATCGCCATCGTGTTCGGCGACGTCCGCCGATCGGTTTGCCGCGAGTTCGGGCAAGGAGTCGTACCCCGCCACAGAATCGATCGTCAGAATGCGGTCGACAGCTGATCCCTCGGCGGCCTCGATCGCTGTGTCGAGCAGATCGGACGTGGTAACGAGTACTTCGGGTTTCGAGAGTTCGAGCGAATGTGCGAGTTCAGGTGATTGATACTCCGGATTCGACGGTGCGCTCACGCTATTGAGGTACGCATTCGCAAACAGGACGAACAGGAATTCGGGGCAGTTCGGAAGGAACAGTCCGACCCGATCGGAAGCATCGACACCCACATCGCGAAGGGCATTTGCATACCGTTTCGAGTGGGTGACCGTCTCGCCGTAGGTGAACCGCGCATCTTCGAAGGCGAGAAACGGTTGTTCCCACGAGTTCTGTGCGCTCGTTTCGAGCAACTGTTCGATTCGCATCATCTGGGTGCGTATGAGACTCTTACACAGGCCTATCATACTTCCGTTGCTCTGAGAGGACGCTGGCCAGCCAATCGGATTGTCTCGGCACTATCAAGGCGGAGAATGCCGAAGGCGCCGGAGATTTCAGGAGTTTCAGGATAGTTGAGAAGCAGCAGGAATGGGGACGTCGGCCTGCCAACAGTGCAGCGTTCGTGCCCGTTTCCTTACTCGAGATCGAACCGGTCGAGGTGCATCACTTTGCCCCACGCATCGGCGAAGTCGTGCACCAATTTCTCTTCGCCGTCGTCGGCTCCATAGGTTTCCGCGATCGCCCGAAGTCGAGCGTTCGATCCGAAGACGAGATCCACACTGGTTCCCGTCCACTCGAGTTCGCCCGTGTCACGGTTGCGCAACTCGTAGACGTGCTCGGAGTCAGACGCCGCTTCCCACTCGTAGTCCATGTCGAGCAGGTTCACGAAGTAATCGTTCGTCAGCGTCTCCGGGCGGTCGGTGAAGACACCGAGGTCGGACTGCTGGTAGTTGGCATTCAGCGCTCGCATGCCGCCCACCAGAACCGTCATTTCGGGGGCCGATAGCGTCAGGAGATCCGCTTTGTCGACCAGCAACTCCTCCGGGGTTCGCTCTGCCTCGTCACCGAGATAGTTGCGGAATCCGTCCGCGGTCGGTTCGAGCCATTCGAACGACTCAACGTCGGTCTGTTCCTGCGAGGCATCCGTCCGTCCGGGTTCGAACGGAACCTCGATATCGTAGCCGGCATCCGCCGCCGCATGCTCGACGGCGGCGGTACCGCCCAGTACGATCAGGTCCGCGAGCGAGACTTTCGTTCCATCGGAGCGTGCGCTATTGAAGTCCGCCTGGATCGCTTCGAGCGTCTCCAGCACGGTCGCAAGCTGTGTGGGCTCGTTGACCTCCCAGTTCTTCTGCGGTTCGAGACGAATGCGGGCGCCATTCGCGCCACCGCGCTTGTCGCTATCGCGGTACGTCGATGCCGACGCCCAGGCCGTCTTGACCAGTTGCGAGACGGAGAGTTCCGACTCGAGAATTGCCGCCTTGAGTTCGGCGATTTCGGCGTCGCCAATCAGTTCGTGGTCGACGTCCGGGACGGGATCTTGCCACAGCAGTTCCTCGTCGGGTACTTCCGGACCGCGGAAGCGCTCCGGCGGGCCCATATCGCGGTGGGTCAGTTTGTACCAGGCCTTGGCGAAGGCCTCTTCGAGCTCCTCCGGATTCTCGTGGAAGCGCTTTGCTATTTCCCGGTAGTCGGGATCCTCCTTGAGCGCGAGGTCAGTCGTGAGCATCATCGGGGTCTGACTCCCCTCCGGATCGTGCGCATCGGGTGCGGCACCCTGGGCTTCCTCGTTCGTGGGGGTCCACTGGTGTGCACCGGCGGGACTCTGGTCGAGTTCCCACTCGTAGGAAAACAGGTTGTCGAGGAAGTCGTGGTTCCACTCGATCGGCGATTGGGTCCACGGGCCTTCGAGGCCACTGGTGATCGTGTCGTTGCCCTTGCCGGTGCCGTACTCGTTCTCCCAACCGAGGCCCTGTTGCTCGATGGGAGCCGCTTCGGGTTCCGGACCGAGGTTGTCGTCGGGCGCGGCACCGTGGACTTTTCCGAACTCGTGTCCCCCGGCGATAAGTGCGACCGTCTCCTCGTCGTTCATCGCCATTCGTTTGAACGACTGGCGGATGTACTCCGCCGACTTTTCAGGGTCAGGCTCTCCGCCCGGCCCCTCCGGGTTCACGTAGATCAGGCCCATGTGGTCGGCGGCGAGATCGCCCACGAGAGTCCCTTCGTCGTCGTGGCGTTCGTCTCCCATCCACTCCTCTTCTGGCCCCCAGTCGACGCCCTCGTCTGGCTCGTAAGCGTCCTCGCGCCCGCCGGCGAAACCGTAGGTTTCGAATCCCATCGACTCGAGCGCGACGTTTCCGGCCAGGATCATCAGGTCGGCCCACGAGAGTTTGCGGCCGTACTTCTGTTTGACCGGCCAGAGCA
>JBKGZK010000072.1:0-10833 GCA_046545615.1 Natronomonas sp. | reverse complement strand
GCGGAGATCGATCGGCTGGTGACGGCCATCGATGATGCCCGGCAGCTGTTTGCGTGAGCTGACCACGCTACCGCACTTGGGTCACGAATACGTAATGTCCGGCGAGCGGATGGTTCGTTCGACAGCCATACCTTTCGAATAGATGAATGGAACGGCGAAACGAACAGGTTCTCCTCAGTCGTCGCAGGTAGCCGGATCGGTGCCGCCGTTTGCGGCCGGTGCTTCGGCGTTGATTTCGTAGAGGTTTTGTCGAGCGTCGGCGAAGTAGACGTCCTCGTCGACCACCTGGATGTCCTCAAGGCGTTCGAGGGCGTATCTGACTGTCCGAGCCGACAGCATGGACTCTTCGACGATTCCTTTCTGGGTCATCGCGCCGTTGTACTCGAGCACCTTGTAAACGAGTTTCGCACTCGGTGGCAGATCGACGAGCGCTTCCCCGGTAGAATCAGCCATAACTACCCTGATTGTGGATGGCCAGGTGTATAAACTTGATGTGACGACCGCACACCGGCGACGCCCTTTCGGGGAGGAAACGGGGCGTCGCCGGAACGAACCGCTTTTGAGCACGGATGGCGGACGTGGTGATATGGCAACCGATACGGCGGAACGGCGGATCGCACACGTCCGGGGGGTGACCGTGACCGCGATTGCCTGTCTGGCCGGCATCGTGGCAGCCCTCGCGTCCTCGATCCTCGCCTCGGGTGCGACCGATACGATCGGGGTGTTTCTTCTGGCCGGTGCGGTTTTCGTGCAGTTTCCGCTCTTTCGGGTCCTCGAGATGGCAGGATTGGAACTCGACGTCGAGGACTTCGGCGTCAAGGACTACCTCTACGTGGCCTTCATGACCTTCGCGATGTGGTTCGTCGCCTGGACGATTTTGCTCACGACGGGGTACTGAGATGGCCGAGGACAGCATCGCGGTCGTCGACCTGGACAGGTGTCAACCGGACCGCTGCAATTACGAGTGTGCGAACTACTGTCCGCCGAACCGGACCGGCAAGGAGTGCATCGTCACGCGCGAGGAACGCCACGGAGACCACCCGTACGCTGGGTCGGCAGATCAGGT
This sequence comes from Natronomonas sp., assembly GCA_046545615.1. Taxonomy (GTDB): domain Archaea; phylum Halobacteriota; class Halobacteria; order Halobacteriales; family Haloarculaceae; genus Natronomonas. The sequence goes on along the minus strand of JBKGZK010000072.1, from coordinate 9,767 downwards.
GTCGATCTCCGAGGAGATCTGTCTCGGCGAGACCTGCGGCATCTGCGTAGAGAAGTGTCCGTTCGACGCGATCGAGATCATTAACCTCCCTCAGGAACTCGACGAACATCCGACGCATCGATACGGCGAGAACGCCTTCGGGCTCTACGGGCTACCGGCCCCACAGGAGGGTCGCGTGACGGGAATCCTGGGTCCCAACGGGATCGGGAAGACGACGGCGGTCAGGATTCTCGCGGGGGAAATCACGGCGAACCTGGGTCGATACGACGGCGAAGCCTCCATCGAGACAGTTCTCGAGGCGTACCGCGGGACTGATCTGCAAGGGTTCCTCGAGGCGCTGGCGGAAGACGAAATAACCGTCGCCCGGAAGCCACAGTACGTCGACCGGATCCCCGACCAGTTCGACGGGGCGACGGCGGAGTTGCTCTCGAGCGTCGACGAACGAGGGGTCGTTGAGGACCTCCTCGATCGTCTCGAGATCGGTTCGGTGATCGACCAACCCATCGACACCCTCTCCGGCGGTGAACTACAGCGGGTCGCCCTCGCCGCGACGCTGGCCCGCGATGCCGACTTTTACTTCCTCGACGAGATCACGCCGTATCTCGACATCGGCCAGCGCGTCTCGGCTGCCCGACTCGTCCGAGAACTGGCCGAAACGGGGCGGTCGATGCTTGTGGTCGAACACGATCTCGCCGTGCTGGATCTCCTCGCCGATACGATCCATGTCGCCTACGGTGAACCCGGCGCGTTCGGGGTCGTAACCACACCCAAATCCACGAAGGCGGGTATCAATGAGTACCTCGAAGGTTACCTCGAAAACGAGAATATGCGGATCCGGCCGGAGGCGATCGAGTTCGAGGAACACGCACCGAGGTCGTCGATTTCCGGCGAAACGCTCATCGAGTATCCAGCCCTTAGAAAAAGCTACGGTGAGGGGGAGTTCACCCTGACCGTCGACGGGGGGTCGATCGGTCGAAACGAGGTGCTCGGGATCGTGGGTCCCAACGGGATCGGGAAGTCGACGTTCGCCCAGTTGTTGGCCGGTCGGCTGGAACCCGACGAGGGGTCGATCGACACCCATCTGGACATTTCGTACAAACCGCAATACGTCGAGATCGACCGTCCGATGCGTGTCGACGCGTTCCTCCGATCGATCACCGATGACTTCGGCACTTCCTTTTGGAACACCGAAATCGCGTCTCCCCTGCAGCTCGAACGCATCATGGAGCAGGATCTCACAGACCTCTCGGGGGGCGAACGACAGCGCGTGGCGATCGCCGCCTGTCTCTCCGAGGATGCCGACCTCTACCTGCTCGACGAACCCTCCGCACACCTCGACGTCGAACAACGGGTACTCGCGACGAGCGCGATTCGGCGGTACGTCGAGAACCACGACGCGACCGGGATGGTCATCGATCACGACATCTATATGATCGATCTCCTCGCCGACCGTCTCCAGGTCTTCGAGGGCGAGCCGGCCGAACGTGGTCACGCTGGCGAGCCGATGGGGATGCGAGACGGAATGAATGCGTTTCTGTCGAACCTCGACGTCACCTTCCGTCGAGACGGGCGAACCGGCCGACCGCGGATCAATAAACCCGGCTCGCAGAAGGATCGCGAACAGAAACGAAGCGGGGAGTACTACTACGCCCCGACGGACGCGGAGTAGGAATTGGGATCCGGTCTGTGATCCGCCGGACAGAAATTCCCATAAACTGGCCGCACGGATTGTAACTTCCGAGGGGAGCGTAATGATCGAACCGCCGGTCAGTCGTCCGCCAGGATCGGAACGTCGTCCTCGGCGAGCAGTCGATCCAGCGCGTCGACCATCGCCCGGACGGACGCGGTCGTGATGTCGGCGTCGGAGGCAGCCACGGTAACCGTCACGTCGCGCCGGGACATCGTGACTTCGACGGTGACGATGGCGTCCGTCCCCCCCGTGATCGCGTCGACGTGGTAGGAGTCGAGCTGGGCATCGGCAGCCGCACCGATGGCGTTTCTCACCGCAGACACCGCTGCATCGACGGGACCGGATCCAGTACCGGCGTCGACGCGTTCTTCGCCGTCGACGAGTAGCCGAACCGAGGCCGTAGGGGTTCCCGCTCCCGAGGCAGCCGTCAGGTCGACGAGTTCAACGCGACGGTCGCGTTCGCGGCCCTGCACCTCCTCCGCAATGGTGAGGAGGTCTGCGTCCGTCACGCGTTTGCCGCGGTCGCCGATTGTCTTGACCCGTCGAACGATCGCATCGAGTTCCTCGTCGTCGACGTCGATGCCATGCTCGGACAGGGCTGCCTCCACACCTGCGCGTCCGGCATGCTTACCGAGGACCAGACGTCGTTCCCTGCCGACTTTCGAGGGTGGGTACGGCTCGTACATCGCCTCGTCTTTGAGCGTCCCGTCGGTGTGGATGCCCGATTCGTGGGTGAAGGCGTTCTCGCCGACGACCGCCTTGTTCGGGGGGAGTGGAATCCCGGTCGTGCTCGAAACGAGCTGGCCGAGTTCGTGCAGCTTTTGCGTGTCGAGTGTCTCGACCCCGTAGCCGTGATCGAGCGCAATCGCGACCTCCTCGATCGCGACGTTACCGGCCCGTTCGCCGATCCCGTTTATGGTGCCGTGGACCACGTCGGCCCCGGCGGCTACCGAGACCAGCGCATTTGTGACTGCGAGTCCCAGGTCGTCGTGGGTATGGGTCGACGTCGGACCGAGATCCGAAAGCGTGGATACGATTTCGAGCGTCCGGTCCGGAGTCGCGTGCCCGACCGTATCCGCATAGCAGATGCGGTCCGCACCGGCGTCGAGTGACGCACTCAGGAGGTCGGTGAGGAACTCCAGACGTGCACGGGAGCCGTCCTCCGGCAACACCTCGATCCAGAGCCCGTGATCTTTGGCGTACTCAACTAGGTCGACGGTCGTTTCGCGGACCGCCTCGTGATTCGTTCCGACTTTCGACTCGACGTGCCGGTCGCTGCCGGGGACAACGAGCGTCACTCCGTCGACGTCGCAGTCCATCGCTAGATCGATGTCGTTGCGAACGCCACGGGCGAAGCTCGTCACGCGAGCGTCGAGTCCGAGACTGGTCACACGAGCGATCGTCTCGCGTTCGCCAGGGCCCGTACAGGCGCTGCCGGCCTCGATCGTTTCGACGTTTGCGTTGTCAAGCGCTTGCGCGATTTTGGCCTTCTCGTCGGGCGTCAACGAAATGCCGGGTGCCTGCTCGCCGTCGCGCAACGTGGTATCTAAGAACTGTACCTCGACGTCAGTTAGTGGGGTAGTGTCGGGGTGGCCCCCGAATAAATCGATCACCGGTCATATCTCCATGCCCTCCTGTGGGTCCGACGGTAATAAACCACTCCCTTTCGGTGAGTAACGTTTTTGGCCCCGAACGGTGAGGACTTCGATATGGCGTCCGAATCTGGTACCGACGGAATTGCATTCGAGCGCAGTCGTACCGACGGGTTCGGGTTTTATTTCGCGACGTAGACGGGGAATCGGGCCGACCGACACGGAATGGGGTCTTCGTCGGCAGTCGGAACCGCTAACAGTAACGCACGTACACGCTTAATCAATCGATGAAACTTCCGGACACGCAACTCGCCGTGCTCGAGGGTGCGAGCGCGACGGACGCAACGCAGGTAGACGTACTCGCCGACGAACTAGATGCCGACGTGGTGGCGGTCATCGGCGCGGCGTTCGCACTCGAGGAGGCGGGCCTACTCGACGTGGACGAACGCGTCATCGAGTCGTACGAACTGACCGAAGAAGGAGAGACGTACCGGAGGTCCGATCTCCCCGAGCACCGACTTGCCAGCGCCGCCCTGGAGGCCGGCGCTGACGAGGAACCGATCCCACTTGGCGAGGTCATCGAGACCGCAAACCTCGACGGCGACGCCGTCGACATTGCCCTCTCGAATTTTGCCCGCAAGGGACTCGGCCGTATCGAGAATGGCAACGTCGCTCTCGAAGTCAACGAGCGAGGGCTCGATCCCGCGGCGGATCCGGAATCGAGGGCGCTATCCGCCATCGATTCCGGGGAAACAGCGGACCTTGACGGGACGGTGCTCGAACGGCTCGAATCCAGGGGGCTCGTCGAGAGAAGCGAGGAGACCGTTCGCTCGGTCAGGGTAACAGACGACGGCGTTACCGCGCTGATGGAGGGAATCGAAGTCGCTGAAACGGTCGGCGCGGTAACTCCCGAGTTGCTCACCTCCGGCGAGTGGCGCGACGTCGACTTTGCCGAATACAACGTCGAGGCTGACGCGGAACGGGTCGACGGTGGTTCGGTCCACGTCCTTCGCCAGATGGCCGAACGAGTCAAGGAAGTGCTCGTCGGCATGGGATTTCGGGAGATGTCTGGTCCCCACATCGACGCGGACTTCTGGATCAACGACTGTCTGTTCATGCCGCAGGATCATCCGGCCCGGACCCACTGGGATCGGTTCGCGCTCGAGACGCCGAGCCACATCGGTGAACTCCCCGAAGACCTCGTCGAACGCGTCGAACGGGCCCACCGCGAGGGCGTCGGCCCCGACGGTGAGGGATATCACTCCCCCTGGGACGAAGACTTCGCCCGCGCGCTCGCCTTGCGAGGACACACGACCTCGCTGTCGACGAGGTATCTCTCCGGTGAGGCCATCGGCCAGATCGAACCGCCGGCGCGGTTCTTCTCGGTTGAGAAGGCGTACCGAAACGACACGCTTGATGCCACCCACCTCCTCGAGTTTTTCCAGATCGAGGGGTGGGTGATGGCAGAGGAACTCTCCGTGCGGGACCTGATGGGGACGTTCGAGGAGTTCTATGCGCACTTCGGGATCGAGGATATCGAGTTCAAACCCCACTACAACCCCTACACCGAACCCAGCTTCGAGCTCTTCGGCACCCACCCGACGACGGACGAACTGATCGAAATCGGGAACTCGGGGCTATTCCGTCCCGAAATGCTGGAGCCGCTGGGCGTCGAGTGCGACGTGATGGCCTGGGGGCTCGCCCTCGAACGGCTCGCCATGTTGACGACCGGGGCGGAGGACATTCGGGATCTCCACGGGACGCTCGCCGATCTCGAGTTCCTCCGAAATGCGGAGGTGATCTACTGATGCCAACCGTCGACGTCGATCCGGACGAGTTGCGAACGCTGACTGGCCACGCCGAAAAGTCCGACGACGAACTCATCGAGGACCTCTTTGCCCTCGGCCTCGAATTCGAGGGTCGGACCGACGATGGCGAGTTCGAACTCGAGTTTGCACCCGACCGACTCGATCGACTCTCGGTCGAAGGGGTTGCCCGATCGCTCCGGTACCAGTACGGCGACGACCGTGGCGTCACGGTCCCGTCGTCCACCGACCCCCAGTGGACTATCGAGGTCGAGTCGTCAGTTCCGGACGAACGACCGTACGTCACCGGCGCGGTGATCAGAGGGGTGGACCTCGACGAAGATGCGCTGGAATCGCTCATCCAGCTCCAGGAAAAACTCCACGCGACGATGGGTCGCGGTCGCGCGAAGGGGGCCATCGGGATCCACGATCTCACGATGCTCAAGGGAGCGGCTCGCACCGACGAGGACACGAGCGTCCGATACGTGGGCGTCGAACCGGGGGAAGATACGTTCGTTCCGCTTGACTCGGACGAGGAGATGACGCCGGCCGACGTGCTCTCTGACCACCCGATCGGGGATCGATACGCGGATCTCGTCGCCGAGTACGGTCGGTATCCGGCGATCTACGACGATCTCGGACTGTTTTCGTTCCCCCCGGTGATTAACGGTCGCCGGACCGAACTTTCGACCGAGTCCCGGGAACTGTTTGTCGAAATGACCGGCACCGATCAGTGGACGATTGACAAGATGTTGACGATCGTCTGTTACGCCCTGTCGGCGCGTGGTGCCTCGATCGAGGAAGTGATCGTCGAGTATTCCGACGACGCCGACCTCGTCCGCCCCGACTTTGCCACGAAGACGAAGACGCTCCATCACGATCGAATCGAGACGATCCTCGGCATCAGCCTCGAGGTCGACGACGTGGTCGATCTCGGAGAACGGTCCGGTCTCGACGTCAGTCCAGAGACTGATGACGACGCGACCACCTACGAGGTGACGATTCCACCCTATCGTGTCGACGTGCTTCACCCCCTGGACATCATCGACGACCTCGGTCGTGCGTACGGATTCAACGACCTGATACCGACGTATCCCGACGTCGGGACCGTCGGCCAACGCCACGAGCGAAGCCGTCTCGAACAGGCCGTCCGGACGACCCTCGTTGGCCTCGGCTTCGAGGACCTGCTAAATTTTCACATGGTCAACGAGGCCAACAACTTCGACCGACCCGGAATCGACCCCGATGGCGAGCACTACGGCGCGGGTGCGCCGGTGACGATCAAGGAAGCCTACAGCGAGGAGTACACAATCCTGCGGACCTGGTCACTTCCGTCGTTACTCGTCGTTCTTGAAAACAACACCCACCGCCGATATCCACAGGAGTTGTCCGAAGTCGGATTTACGGCACGGGTCGACGAACGCGAAAATACGAAGGTCGCGGAACGTCGGACGGTCGCTGGCGTCCTGGCACGTACCGACGCCTCCTATGAGGACGCGAAAGCACGATTGCAGGCGATTGCTCGCGCGTACGACGTTACATTGGAAACGCCAGCGACCACGCATCCGAGCTTTCTCGACGGCCGCGTCGCGTCCGTGGTTTTGGACGGCGATCATGTGGGTGTCGTCGGCGAACTCCATCCTCGTGTGCTTGTCGAGTACGATCTCGAGGTTCCGGTAGCCGGTTTCGAATTCGACCTCGACGGGTTGTGGTAGCTCAGAGGTCGGCGCCCACCGCGTCCTCGATGGACTCGAAGCCGTCACGCTCGAGGAGCGAAAGCAGACCGCGGTTGATGTCGCGGGCGATGGATGGTCCCTCGTATATGAGTCCGGTGTAGAGCTGGACCAGGCTCGCACCGTTTCGAATCTTTTCATACGCACCTGCGGCGTCGGATACTCCGCCGACACCGATAACGGGTCGATCGGTTCGCCGGGCGACGAACCGAATCCGTCGAGTCGCGCGTTCTTCGATCGGTGCGCCGGAGAGCCCTCCCGATTCGTTCCGGTGCTCGCCGCTGAGTCCGTCCGGTCGTTTCGTCGACGTGTTGGTCGCGATTACGCCCGCGAGGTCGAACGCGTCGACGACCTCGAGCGCCTCCTCGGTGGCCGACTCGGAGAGGTCCGGCGACAGTTTCACGAGGAGCGGTTCGGCACCGGCTTCCCTGAGTGCCTCGATGATCTCCTCGAGCGCATCGCCCTGCTGGAGTTCTCTCAATCCTGGCGTATTCGGCGACGACACGTTGACGACGAAGTAATCGCCACCCTCTTGGACGCGTTCGAAGGTGTAGCGATAATCATCGGGAGCGTCAGCTGGATCCGTCGCTTTCGATTTTCCGATGTTGACGCCGATCGGAACGGGGGCGTTGAGGTTCGATAGTCGCTCTCCGATCACGTCTGCCCCATCGTTGTTGAACCCCATTCTGTTGATGAGTGCTCGATCCTCCGGCAGCCTGAATAATCGAGGCCGGGGATTTCCGGCTTGGGGCTTCGCGGTGACCCCACCCACCTCCACGTGTCCGAATCCGAGCGCGGCGAGGGCGTTTGGAATATTCGCATTCTTGTCGAAGCCGGCTGCCACGCCTACCGGATTTGGAAATCGTTCGTCGAAACACTCGATCGCGAGCCGGGAATCGACGACACGGTAGCGATCCGCGAGGATCCGTTCGACCGGGGTTCCCTGGATCGTTCGTAACAATCTGGTAGCCGATCCGTGTACCGTTTCGGCGGGCATCCCGAACAGCACTGGTTTGCTAAGGTCGTACGGATCCATTGGTAGAGAGGGCGCTCCGCGATACAAAAATACCCCGGCCTCAAAGTCACGACCGGACACGAGATAGGGCGATCATCCGAATCCGCCGCCGAGTTCAAAACTCGTGTTCGACCTCTTCGGAATCGGCTTTTTGGATGATTATCTTTCCATCACGAACCCGGACGAACACCTCGTCACCGATCTCCATTCCGGCAACGGCGAGTTCGTCCTCGTGGAGATTCACGTGAACGTTGTGGTAATCGCCCTCCTCGTCCTTGGCCCCACTCGGGCTGAGCTTCTTCTTTCGCACCATCGCGATGTATACTCGCCGTTCACCACACGAGATACATAAGTGTACCGTGCTCGGGTCAATGGCGCGACCCATGCGCACGTTTCTCACTGGCATTGGTCTGGTTTGATCGCTGACATCGATTTGTTCCAATTGCAGTCACTCACCTCGCTGGATCGAAGCACCAGCCGCGTTTTGATCGCAGGCACTGACCTGTCCGAAACGTATCAGGCCTTTCGGACCGTCAACCACCCCGGTGTGGATCGTGAATACGGCCACCTTCTATCCACCAGTTTCGGCTAGATAACAGGGGCGTACAATCGGTAGATAGATCTCGCAAACGACGGATTCGTCCATACACTATAAATCATGGGGACGTTTTTCCGGTCATTTTGGCGATATATTTATGTCGGCGTGTGTGCTGGAGCCACACGGAGGTCCGAAAACCATGGCACGCAACGACGAAGACAAACGAAACTTCGCCCTTCGAGAATCTAACGGAACCGAATCCAGCGTATTTTCGGGACACACACCCCGACAGGCAGCACTGAAGGCTGCCCGACGGCTCGAACCGGGCTCGAGCGAATCCGAAGCCGATCGAACCGAGATTCGACTTCGGGAGAAAGGAACGAAGAAAGTACACATCTACGATGCATGGGCCTGGATGGAGGAACCACCGAGCGATTCTCCAGACTGGCTCGAAGAGCGCGACCACATTACGGAAGCGAATGTTTCGAAGAAGGGGATAGAACACTTGGACGAAATCTGAACGTAGTTTTCACAATCGGTATCCCGACGGAACCGGTAGCTGTACGTGCGTGACTCTCACCCGACCGGACTACGCGTGGGCGCGCGGGATGAAGGATACGGCTTCCGGTCGCGCGACATAACTTGATCAGGTGCGACTACCGTTCACGCCACATAACGCGGTAAGGTACGGCTTACGGTTATCCACTGATATAAAGACTAGCCTACCAGCTCCGACTCACGTATCCAGTACGTGAAATCACGCGATGGCACTCGGGCTCGACTCGTGGGGGGATGTCGGCTCCCTCGACGTGGACAATACCGGATTGGCGTTCCCTGGTCAACCATCCCTCCATGCATGAAAACAACTCTGGGCCGCGACCTGCATAACGAGATCCTGTTCTTCGGTGGGAGAGTACCCAATCGATCGACGACTATTGCCCGGTTATCTGATACGTCATCATGCCCATGCAATCACGTACCGCGGAGCGGACACTTCGATGCGCTTAAACACCATCCTCTCATCTGCTCTTCTGTGGCGCGGGACGGACGTCCCGCATGAGGAGCGAACGATCGCCGATCGCTTCTTCCGGTCGCTCGTACGACAACCGAGAAGGGGCCGGTTTAAAGTATGCGATTCGACCCGGAATCGGAACCCGGCGATGGGACGATTCCGACGCCCTTAAGTATAACAGGGGGGTACGAATCTGTACGGAAAATGGTCGTGGGACGGTCCCTCGATCGAGCGGGGATCTGAATCAGACACGAAGGGTTTATCCCCTTACGCCGTGTTGATTTAGGTCCGAAGGAAATGAGGATCTCACCCCTGCGGTCCGCCGTATAGATGGGATCTGATGTTAGCCCTGGCAGTTCGGTGACACTCGGTCGGTCCGAGT
>JBKGZK010000071.1:0-11081 GCA_046545615.1 Natronomonas sp. | reverse complement strand
AGCTTCTCTGCGTTCCTGGCCTGCTCGGTCCGTTGGCGAGCCTGCTCGAGGCGGTTCTCCGTCGCACGAGCGATATCGCCCGGGAGTGAGTCGCGCGCATCCGATAGTCTCGACGCGACGCGTTCGAGCCGGGTAGCCACCGTGTCGAGATTCTGATCAGCATTCCCTCGGTTGCCGGCCTCGGCGTTCGTTGCAGCCCGCCGAGCCGCCTCTGCGACGCTCCCGAGTGCGGTCGCAAGCCCCTGGACGGCATTACTTTGCCCGTTTCCATCGCCCGCGGCATCCCCGTCATCTGTGTCGTTGGCGTTGTCCTCTTCTTCAGTCGCCGCCACTTCATCGCGAGTCTCCGACGCGACGTCCGCAAGGTACGTCGCGAGCGGGGCCTTTCCGGTTCGCGGATTGTCGACTCGAATTCGTTCTTCGGAGCCGGGATTGACCCGGAAGGCCCCCACTTCATCGTCGCTATCACGAACTTCAGTCGTGAACGCGCCGCCCCGGTGGACGTACACCGCGTCCGGTCCGGACAGCGGCGAGTCGTACATTCGACCGGCGAAGTCGTCCTCGATGGCGAGGTCTGTCAGGTCGCTGTCCGCCTCGCTGGGATCGACTTCGATCTTCACGGCGTTCTCTCGCGCCACGACGGGTATTTCTCCGTCGACGCCGGCGGCCGTAACGTCTTCGCTTCCGACGGCCACGGTCTCGCTGTGTGGTTCGATTCCCGCACCGTTGATTGTCAGCTGGTGGTTTCCCTCGGGGACGTCCTGGACGACCGCGACGCCGTTGAAGGTCGGCACCGCCTCTGGTTCACTCTGGAGCATCACGACCATCTCGAGCGGCGATGAGACGGTGGTCAATCCTTCGTCTTCGGGAGCCTCGTCGGAGGATATGGCGGTCGTTACGCCAGCGACGACGCGATTGATGGCAGACGGTTCGCCGATGGCGTCGTACCGATCAGAGAGCGCCTGTCGGTGTCGGGGTTCGCTGATGTCCGACGCCGGATTGGTGTAGCGTGGGTCGTTCCACGGGACTCCTGTGGTCGTGATGTGACCGGCAATGGCATCCTCTGCGAACGCTGGGATGGAAAATTCGAAGCTCAACTGCGGCCCGACGAAGTCCTCGATGTGTTCGACCTCGGCAGTCGGGAGCAGCTCGTACGTCACGTCGGTGTCAGCTTCCCGGGCGTTCCGGTAGTCGAACCGATATCCGGTCTCCCGCTTTGGAAGGTCCGGCGGCGATAGCAAATCGTCGAACGAGTTAATCGTCAATTCCTCGGGGACGAGGTTCGAAGCGTCAACGGACGGGAGGCGATCGTGCTCGTAGACGGGTTTGCCGTCGAGTTCCGGAATGGCGTACGGCAACGGCACGTCTTCGTCTCGCGGTAAGCCGTATGCGATCGGGATGGCTGCAATCGCTTCGATACTGTCTATCACGCTGTTCGTGATGTCCGCGACGTTATCGTCCAATGGAAGGCGTTGGAAGTGCTCGGGGTCCTCGTTGATCGAGAGGCCGCTCGAATGTGAGCCGAGTTCTGCGAGAATCCGCGGACGATTGTCTGCGTCAGGGTCGAGGAATTCGTTGTTGGGTACGCTTCTGGAGTGCGAACTTGCAACGTACAACTGCGGCGTCTCGGTTTCGACGTCGACGAACACCTGCAACATCTCCCAGTCGTGCCAGTGAAAATTCGTCGTGAACTGATCGAATACGGTGTAGTACCAGTACTGCACGACGGCGAGCGGTGACTCCTCGTACTGGATGACGTGGTAAAACAGGACCGGATCTGGGGGTTCGTTTCCGCCGGTCTCGACGTAACCGTTCAGCGCGTCGAACCCATCCACGACGATGGAGCCGTCTTGCTCGCTTTCGTAGACCCGAGGATCCGTCGGAAACCACTGCTCGTTTTCGTCGAAGTACAAGGTCGGTGCGAAACGTTCTGCGAGCGTTTTCGCCCAATCGTCCTCGACGGTCGATACGTCGTTATCGGGGGCGCTATCGAATACAGAACAGCCGGCAGTCGACGCCACAGCGCCGCCTGCAATGGACGCGAGTACCGTCCGTCGATCGACAGAATGCGGAGGGGAGTCTTTCATCTGTCACTCATTTTGGTCACACAAATGCGAGCGCCCACCATGGACCATCTGCGTTGTTCGACAGAATGGGTTCGCATAATACTACCATATCGAGGTGTCGACGCCCCATATTGCTTTTGATACTCGAGATATGCGGTGAAATAATCCATACTACTGACACGTTCTTCCCCGCTCGTTGTTCGTCCGTCGAGGCACGCAGAGACCTCGATCGGTTCGTCATCCGGCGAGTCACAAAGAGACCTTGATCGATTCGTCACCCGTCGAGTCACGAAGGGGTTGCCGTCAATTCGCCTCCTGTCTTGCTCGATTCGTTTGCCTCCTGAATTACGTACCGCTGGCCGACCATCGGATCGAGCAAACTGTCGACAGGTGCGTGGTCATCACGCAACACGGGAACGTCGTCCGTCTCCGGTGGGGGGCGATATGTTCGGATCTCGTCTTCGAGGTCGATCCCGATATCCCGCCGGTCGTTTCGATCGAGTAGCTGCGCTTCGGTAATGCGTGTTTCATTCTTCGTGGCCACGATCTCGATGTTCTGGACGACAACACCGCCGGTGGTCGGAAAACTGTACACCTGCGGGAACACCTGCCTCATCGTCCGGTACTCCGCCCGATAGAACTCCGACGCCGGCCCACTCGGCGCAGAGATGAGGTTCGCAAACAAAACGCCGTCCTCGGAGAGGCGATCGTTCGCGAGTTCCATGAACTCCACAGTGGTCAACTCGAACGGTACCTTGTCCTTTCGATATGCGTCGAGGACGATGAGGTCGTAGGTCTGATCCGTCTCCTGGAGGTACTGGCGGCCGCCGACGGTGTGAATGCGCAACTGCTCGGATTCTGCCACCGAGAAGTGTCGCTTTGCGACGTCGACGACGTCGGGGTCGATCTCCGCCACGTCGACGGTGACGTCGTATTCTGTGACGAAGCGTTTCGGACCGGTGAACCCGCCACCGCCGACGAACAGGACGCGATCGACATCCTCGGTCAGCAAAAGCGGTAGGTGGAAGTAGCGCGTGTACTCGAACACGTGCCGATTCGGATCTCGGAGGTCCATCGCACTGTGTCGCTGCCCGTCCAGGTAGAGGGTCCGGACGTCGCCACGGTCGACCACCTCCAGTTGTTGATATGGCGTCTGCGTTTCTTCGATCACCCGTCCGTCGACCGAGACCCCAATCGCCCCACTTCCCGTCGCCGCGACGAGCAAGAGGACGACGAATCCGATGGATGCCACCCGTTTGCCGTCGAGCCCGGGTCGAACGAGGACGATCGCTGAGGCGATCGATATCGTACCGAAGACGAGCGAAATCTGTTCGATACCGAGCGACGGAATGAGGAGAAACGTCGTGCCGAACGCGCCGACGATACTCCCAATCGTGCCGAGTGCGTAGACGTGACCGGAAGCTTCCCCGATTCCGTCCTTCGTCGAGAGTTCCGCCGCATACGGGCTGATGTAGCCGAGCAGGTACGTCGGGGGACCGAACAGCAAAACGATGGCCGGAAGCGACGCGAACCGGTTTGGTAGCGGAAAGCCCGCCGTCGATCGGAGTAGCAGGTCGCCAAAGAATATCAGTCCCGCAATGTAGGCCGCCGTCCAGATGAATACGTAGGCCATTCGATCGTTCGTGGCCCGTGCGGCCGCCTGCTTGCCGCCGCGATGATAGCCCAGACTGAGAGCCGCCAGGAATACCCCGATGATGCTTCCCCACGTGTAGATGCTACTCCCGAACTGCGGTGCGATCATCCGTCCGGCGAGGATTTCCAGGCCCATACTGGTCACCCCGGAGACGAACACCGCCAGTTCCGGCTTCGTCCACCGGGAGGGAACGGCGGAGACGGGAGAATTCATTATCACACACCAGGTGGTGGCGTCCAATAACTGTTTGACTTGCGTCGGGTATGGCCCCGATTGCCGTGTACCCGGACTGACGTTGGATTGCGAGACTGAAGACGAAGATAATCTCTGGTACCCTGGTCTGCTATCAGAAACGCGGTTGCCGACGGCTCGAATCGGAGGAGGAGTCCGAACGGAATGATCCACAAATGCCTGTCCGGACGGGAACGCTTAATGATCCGCCACGTTGATCAGGAATGGACCGGTGATGGTGGCCTTAACGCTCGAGATGGCTGTCGTGTTCGGAGTGATCGTCGTTGCAGTCGTCCTCTTTGCGAGCGAGATGCTTCCACCGGACATCACGGCGATTGGAATCCTCGTCACCCTGGCATTGCTCGAGCCTGTCACCGGTGTTGGAACCGTCGACGCGATTGCCGGATTTGCCAGCCCCGCGACGATTACCATTCTCGCGATGTACATCCTGAGTGAGGGAATCAACCAGAGTGGCGTCGTCGACCGAATTGGGGACGGTATTTCTCGACTGACGGTGGGGAATCCACGTCGGCTGCTACTTGCGACCGTAGGTTCGACCGGTATCTCGGCCGGTCTCATGAACAACACCCCCGTAGTTGCCGTCTTCATCCCGATGGTCACGAGACTGGCGGACCGCGCGGGACTGTCCCCGTCGAAGCTCCTGCTTCCGCTGTCGTACGCTGCGATGCTCGGCGGCACGTTGACCCTCATCGGGACGGCGACGAATTTGCTCGCGAGCGATCTCTCGCGGGACCTGCTCGATCATCCAATCGGTATGTTCGAATTTACGCCACTCGGGATCGTCGTGCTTCTCGTCGGTATCATTTACTTGCTAACGCTCGGCAATCGCCTGACGCCGGCACGTGTCGCCCCGGGTCGCGATCTCACTGTAGCCTACGAGCTAGAGAATCACCTCTCCAGGGTTCGTCTCCGCGAGGAATCTGCGTTCGTCGGTCAGACCGTCGCAGAGCTCCAGTCGAGGATCGATGAAGAGGAGTTCCCGCTCGACATTCTTCGAATCGAGCGAGACGGGGAGTCTCATCTGGCTGGCCGAAGCCAACTGGTGGTCGAACCCGGTGACGTCTTGCTGGTTCGATCCACGCTCCAATCTCTCAACCGTCTCGCCGATATCGTGGGATTTCGCCAGCTATCGCGCGACGAAGTCAACGAAGCCGATCTCATCCGCGAATTCGGGACGCTCGTCGAGGCGGTCGTTCCTCCCGACTCAAAATTTGTCGGCGATGCCGTGACCGAAACCGAACTTGATACGGTCCTCCACACGACGGTGCTGGCGATTCGTCGAGGGCGGACGACGATCCGACGAAAGTTTACCGAGGTTACCCTGGAAGCGGGCGACACCCTCCTCCTCCAGACGACGGATGCGGCCATCGACTTCCTGTCTGATGAAGGAGACCTCCTGGTGACGGGACAGCCCCTGTCACCGCTTCGTGCTCGGGCGATCGGTGGCGAGGAACCGAGTGCACTCGCCCCCGAAGCTCCCTACGCACTCGGCATTTTTGCGGGTGTCATCGTCCTCGCCGCGCTCGGGTTGGTGCCCCTCGTTATTGCCGCACTCGGGGGCGTCGTCGCGATGGTGGTCACGGGGTGTGTCACCACCGCCGATGCCTATGATGCCGTCTCCTGGAACGTCATCTTCCTTCTGGCAGGAGTTCTTCCGCTGGGCGTCGCCATGCAACAAACCGGTGGCGATGCGTTCATCGCGTCCTGGCTCGCGACGAGCGCTGGCGTCCTGCCAGTACTGGTCATTCTCGCCCTGGTGTATCTCCTCACGGCGTTACTTGCAAGCATGATTACGCCGGTCGCGAGTGTGGTGTTGATGATCCCGATCGCCGTGGACACGGCGAGTCAGATCGGGGCCGATGGCTTTGCCTTCCTGCTCGCCGCAACGTTCGCGGCGTCGGGCGCGTTCATGACGCCAATCGGGTATCAGACGAATCTGATGGTGTACGGCCCCGGGGGATTTCGCTTTACCGACTACGTCAGGGTCGGAGCCCCGTTGCAGGGGCTTCTTGCGGTTGTTGTGACACTCGGCATCTGGGTCCTATTTGGGGTGTGATCGAAATGTGTGGGCCGAGTTGTTCCAGATGTACTCTGAAACGGCTCAGGGCCGACCCCACAGCGACATGATCGCGCCACCGCCACCGACGCTCATTCCCATGATCGCGTACTCGATGGGTTCGTTCTGGAACTGGTAACCGACGGCGGTGGCGAGCATTCCACCCGAGGCCCCGATGGGGTGGCCGAATGCGATCGCTCCGCCGTGGGGGTTCATGCGATCGCGGGACATTCCGAGCCGCTCCATCACGTAAACCGACTGCGCGGCGAAGGCCTCATTGACCCAGTAGGCGTCGACGTCGTCGACGGCGAGGTCGTTCGACTCGAGAATCAGTTCGAGGACGTCACCCACGGCTTCGTTGAACTCGTCGGGTTCGCGATAGACGACCCGGTAATCGACGAGTTCGGCCATCGGATCGAGACTCGCCGATTCGGCGGCCTCGCGATCGGCCAGGAGTACCACGCCTGCGCCGTCCGAGAGTTTCGAGGCGTTGGCTGCGGTTATCGTCCCATCGGATCGAAAGGCCGTCGGAAGCGCTCCGAGGTCGTCCATCGTCGACTCCGGACGGGCGCCCTCGTCACGATCGATGGGCCCTGCCGGCGTGTCGACGGGAACGATTTCGTCGTCGAAGATGCCTGATTCGATCGACTCCGCGGCACGACGATGGCTCTTCAGGGCGTATCGATCCTGGGCCGTCCGCGAGAGGTCGTAGCGGCCACCCTCGCGGTCGACGAGGCGTTCGGTAATTTCGCCCATGTGAACGTCGAGGTTTACGTCCCACAGTGAGTCGAGGATCATCGAATCCTTGATGGTCACGTCGCCGTGGCGCCGCCCCTTTCGATATTCGGGGAGGATATAAGGGGCGTTGGTCATCGATTCGAACCCGCCAGCGACGGCGAAGCGCGCGCGTCCAGCCACGATACGATCGGCGGCGAGCGCGATGGCTCGGGTTCCCGAGCCCGAGGCCTCGTTTACCGTCGTCACCGGCGTGGAATTCGGCAGGTTCGACTCGATGACGGCCTGGCGACCCGGAACCTGTCCGATCCCTGCCTGGATGGCATTGCCGAGGCTCACCCAGTCAATTTCGTCCCCCGAAAGCGACGTCCGATCGAGGAGCCCATCGATCGCCGTCCGACCGAGCTGCACGCCCGAGACGTCGGTGAGTGACTCGAGCAACATTCCGTGGGGTGTTCGTGCACCGTCGACGAGGACGACGTCGGTCATGTCATCCGAAGGGTTCACATTGCGATGCATTGAGGCTACCGGAACGTCAGTTCACACTCCGTGACCGTCGGCACGCTTATCCGTTCACCAGTTGATTTCCCGACGGGATAGTCACGTGACAGTTCACGACGAATCCACGACGGTGGACGGGGAAAATGTCGAGGGCGAGTCGCCGGAAGCTGTCCCCGACGAGGTCTCTGAAGACGCCACAGTTCACGATGACGTCGAACTCGAACGGACCATCGGCCTCGTGGGTGGATTGACGATCGGGATCGGGACGATGATCGGTGCTGGAATTTTCGTTTTTCCGGGTATCGCAGCAGCGAGAGCAGGCCCCGCTGCCGCGCTCTCGTTCGGTATCGGTGGCGTGATCGCCATGCTCGTGGCTCTGCCAGCCTCGGAACTCGCGACGGCCATGCCTCGGAGTGGGGGCGGCTATTACTTCGTTTCGCGAAGTATGGGAACTGCATACGGGTCTATCGTCGGCCTCGGCCTCTGGCTGGGCCTGGTGTTTGCCTCGGCGTTCTACCTGGTCGGTCTCGGCCATTATACCGCGGCGGTCCTGGCCGAAATAGGCCTCGAGATCGGCTTCTCTCCGGTGATTCCACTTGGACTCGCCTTCGGTGCGGCGTTGACGGCGTTGAGCATCGCCGGAACTGACAACACAACCAAAATTCAAAACGTCGTGGTGGCGATCTTGCTCGTCGTCCTGACGCTGTTTCTGTCGTACGGTTCCCTGGATACTCTCGGCCTGTTCGGCCGCGAAACGGTTCCCGAGCAGTTCTTTTCTCAGGGGTACTTTCCCGTTCTGACCACTGCTGCCCTCGTGTTTACTTCCTATCTCGGCTTCGCACAGGTCGCCACCGTCGCTGGCGACATCAAGCAACCGAACCGAAACCTCCCGCGCGCAATGGTTGGATCCGTCGTCATCGTGACGGTGTTTTACGTTGTGACGATTTACGTCGCCACGAGTGCGCTTGGCGCGGCGCAACTCGAGCGGTTCGGTGAAACAGCGATGGTCGAGGTCGCCCGCGAGTTTCTCGGCCGTCCCGGTGCGGTCGCAATACTCATTGCAGGCCTGCTCGCGACCATTTCCAGTGCAAACGCCTCGATTCTCAGTGCCTCACGCACGGTGTACGCCCTGAGTCGTGATGCGCTTCTTCCACGTCGGGCAAGTGAGGTCAACCTCCGGTACGGGACGCCGCACGTCGCGTTGCTGGCTGCGGGCGGCCCAATCCTCATACTCGTCGCAACGGGTCAAGTCGAGGTGCTCGCGGAGGTGGCTTCGTTCATGCACCTGATCATGTACGGGCTGATCTGCGTGGCAGTGATCGTCCTCAGGCGTGGCGACCCAACGTGGTACGAACCCAGCTTCCTGATGCCTGGAATGCCGTATCTGCCGGCCATTGGCGCGGTAGCGAGTTTCGGGCTGATCGCTTTTATGCAACCCGCCTCGATGGCCATCGGGGTCGGGGTTATGGCCCTCTCGTACCTGTGGTATCGATACTACGCCGGTAGCGTCCAGCTCAAAGGAGACTCCTAATCATGCACGACAAACCCACGATACTCGTACCGATTCGCGTCCTCGAGGGGGAATCGATCCCGGATGGCGTCCCCGAATTGCTGGCGAACGCACACGTCGTCCTGCTCGGGATTCACGTCGTTCCGGACCAGACCGCACCCGGTCAGGCACGAATGCAGTTCGAAGAGAAGGCGACCAACCGCCTCGACGAACTCGAAACGCTACTCGAAGCAGCGGGTGCGAACGTCGAGACGCGTCTCGTGTTCACCCATGAGTACCAGAAGACGATCGACCGGATGATTTACGAACACGAGTGTCTCGCAGTGCTCGTGCCCGCTGCAACCGGTCTCCCCGAAAACATTCTCGTGGCGATTCGGGGAACAGTCGGTCTCGACAGAATGCTACGGGTCGTATCGGGCTTGTTCGCCGACAGTGACGTCGAGATCACGCTTTACCACATTGTAGACGAGGACGAAACGGACGAGGACGCGGAGACGATGCTCCAGGGGATCGCGACCCAACTGGCAGCGGCCGGGATCGACGAAGGAATGATAGAACTCGTGACAGAACACGAAGACCAGTCACTTGATGCGATCGTGGAGGTCGCCCACGATTTCGATGTGGTTATCATGGGCGAATCTGACCCGTCGATCATCACGTACGTCTTCGGGCTACCCGCCGACAGGATCGCAGAACAGTTCATGGGCCCTGTCCTCATCGTTCAGCGAGAACGACCCCCGGAGGACGACGCCGATCCCGACGAGTCGTAACCACACCCATTAGTCAACTATCGTCTCGATTAGCGGTTGTTTGCAATGCGATCTTCTTGATTCACGTCTCTCCCCACGTCATGCCCTACGTCGGCTAAACCGATTCCGCCTTCACCGATTCCGATACGTTACCACCAGAATCGAAACAGTATCGAGAAGGTCACGTACGCACCGACGGTCGAAATTATTGGAACGACGTTCTGCATCACGATCACTCGACCGGTCGTCGCCGGGTCGAACAGGTCCGAGGCACTCGGCATGTCGGCCGGGTTCTCTTCCCCGATCGGTGGTGCGGCCTCACCGGGTTCGTCTACTGCCAGCGCGCCGACCGAAACGGTAGGGGAATCGTCGCTTCCGATGACGTTGGAAATAGTCGCACTCCGTGTCGCCCGGCCCCAGCCCAGGCCGACGATCGACGTGGTCGCGATGATGACAAAGGAGGCTGGAATACCGATCGCCGAGAGACCGATCACGATTACGGAGGAGACGATGGCCACGATGATCGCAGCCGTTAGCGGGAGATCGGTAATGTCGTTGCCGAGCGTGTCGAGTGTTCGTCGAGCGATCGTGAACGCACCCACGGCCACGGCGCCACACCCGAGCAAGATCAGGAAGTTCAGATCAACGCCGGCACCGACCAGGGGGGCGATCGCGTTTGCAATGTTCGACGTTCCCGACGAAAACGCCATAAGACATCCGATCACGACGACGGTGATGGCACCACTAAGCTCCCGTCTCGTGGTGTTCGGGCCCCGGACCGGCCTGGGAAGGACCCCCGACCGATCGATCTGCAACAGCGGTCCTGGAGTCGAATCGATCGCCATCCACCGGTTGATCTGCGGATACAGGTACCGGCCGATCATTCCCGTTACCCAGAAACCGACGATCGGGGCGACGATCCACCAGATCGCGATTTCGCCCATTACTGTAAAGTTCAACTCCCCGGTCGCGATACCGAGGCCTGCAATGGCACCGACGGCGGTCATCGACGTCGATGCGGGGACGCCGTAATAATTGCCCACGAACAGCGCACCCCCGATGAAAAACAGGACGAAAATGCTGGATTCGAGCGTGAACACCCCCGGATCCGAGACGAGGTCGTTGCCGAGCGTTTCGACCACCCGTCGACCGATGGTCCATCCGCCGATGAAGAAAAATATCGACATGAGCACCGCAGCACCGATCTTCGAAATCGCGTTGGCTCCAACTGCCGGGCCGAACGCCGGACCGGTTGTGGCGCCGCCGATGTTGAATCCGACGAACACCGCGACAGCGATACCGACGAAGAGGAGAAGTTCGAACATATCTACATCTGACGTCGTAATTCCTTAAATAGTCCGTCCGGGAGATTCAATACGGGAGCAGATTCGCAACGGAGAAAATTCTCAGGAACATCGCCGCAGATATCTTCTGGCCAAGAATGGAAACTCTCTGGGATATCTCCACAGACTTCTACTGGTCAAGCATGGATTATCGGGTCGTTACGACAAGGGACGGTTATTCCTATCTTGAGTGGAAACGGAGTAGTATGTATAAC
>JBKGZK010000070.1:0-11141 GCA_046545615.1 Natronomonas sp. | reverse complement strand
CGAGCGCCCACGTTGTCGATGAGATTTCCCGCGGGCGCATTGAGCGGCAATCGGGAGAACCGGTTGGCCGAAAGTATCAGACCGAGCATGACCGCAGAAATCCCGAGTAGCTCGTCGAGGAGTGGAAGCGTCGGAAAGGCAACGCCGGTGGCAACGCCGCCAAAAACCAGGCCCGCGATTATCGCGAGTGCGATGGTCCGAATTTCCGAGTCCGAAAACGTTCGCATGCCATCGTTCGAGACGTGCTCGTTTTCTATCATTTCCCTTATGTCAATCGTCTTCCGGCGCGGTCGTCGGCACGTACCCGATTTTTTGATCAGGGTGTATTAATCGTTCGTATTCCTCGCAAGATCGACGGACGGGGGCGGAATGACGACCAGTTGCCGTACTCGACTCGGTACCGAATTCGAGGAATCGATAGATTCGGTATTATCGAATAGGAATTATTCAGAAGTTTACAACAGAATTCGAGAATTGGTGATAGAACATCTCATCCATCAATGTATAGCCCGTGAATCCCCGATATCAATATAATTAAAGTATATAATTAATCCTATGTCCGATTCTGTAATTCCTATTCTTGAGTCTCGACAGATCGAGTCATTCGAGGGAGAGACACCGAGTCGTATTCCGCTCGTCCCCGTCCGGGACCCCACGACGACCGCATCCACGTGCGTAATTTTGGCAGGCCACAAGACATCGCAGCAAACGCCGAATAAGTCGATTCGACAATATCGAATTATAATTCTAAAATTTGCCGGTACTACTCGAGAGCTTCGGGACTTTCCACGATAATTCGACGACGGAAGTGAGGTGGGTTGGAAACGCGTACATCACCGATGGCAATACCGGACGGATAATGCGTACCCCCGCAACAGATTAATTGTAACAATAGTACTATTGTTATGAGTTCGATTCGGCAGTGAAGCATGTGTACGATCAGCAATTACCACCATCAAACGTCATCGTCACCGAACGGAATGTAAAGTTCCGCCACTATATATCAGATCTAATTATATCCAATATATTTTATATATTTTGTTCCACTTATATACCGAAATTCAGCTATACAACCAACAGCTACTTTTAATTCACGATTTTTCTATATGTCACGGTCTCTCGATGTCTTGTGGATACAGTATATGAAGCGAAATAGATTCCAATGACCGTTAGTTTAACAAATAACGTATAACGTTTATAATATGGAAATATATTTTAAATAAATATGCTTTCCGTAATAGTTGCCGGATTTACCGTATTTGTAGACCGTCTTTGTGGCATCGATTCCACCTCAATGGCCAAGTATACCGGCATGGAGAAACTCCACCGTCGTAACACACCACGTGAGGTTACAAAATCGGCGTCGACACCTGGTAGAGTGTGATCTGCAGAGAACCACGACAGTCGGCATCTGGGTTCAACCGGTCACCACCTCACAAATAGTAATAATATCGAGAGGATATTAATACACACAAATTTACTATGTTTCCCGTACCAGTCATTCGAACATTGTCGACTCCCGGTGGAGCACCCGTGCCAACATCAAAGAAAGGTCTCGATAGTCGAGATTCTCAGTGTCCTGCTCTGTGAAAAAATTCGATACCGTCACGTTCGATCCGACCTCAGTCCCACTCTTCGCCGATGCCGGCCATCGAGAAGGGACCGATCGGGAGGTTGTATCCCTCGACGAGTGCCGTGTCGACCTGATCCGGCGTTGCGACGTCCTCTTCGACGATTCGTTCGCATTCACGCCGGAGTGCACCGTAGGCTCGATTCGCGACAAAACCGTAGTTACCTGGGGCGTCGTCGACGACGATTCCGGTCTTGTCAAGTTCGTCGACGATGTCTTCGGCGAGTTCCACAACGGCGTCGTCGGTTTCCGGAGCCTTCACGATTTCGACAAGGCTCATGACTGGAACCGGATTGAAAAAGTGCATGACTGCGACTCGTGACGGATCGTCGACAGCGTTGGCAAGCGAGGTCACCGAAAACCCGCTGGTGTTCGAGAAAATCGGCTGGTCGTCGCTTGCCGCATCGACTTCACGGAACACCGAGCCTTTGATCGCAAGATCCTCCGTTACTGCTTCGAGTATGAAGTCCGAGCCATCGATTGCTGCCTCGAGGTCCGTTGTGAACGTGAGCCGATCGAGCGTGGCCTCCTTTTCTTCCTCGGAGAGGTATCCGCCTGCGACCGCGTCGTCGAGGCCATAGTTGCCCGAGACGAGACGCTCGCGAGCAGCCTCGGCAAGTTCGTCATTGATTTCGCGCACGCGTACCTCGTACCCATTGCGCGCCAGCATCTGTGCGATACCACTGCCCATGACGCCGCCACCCATGACGGCTGCAGTTCCTTCGGGCATAATCGATAAATTCACTACACGGAACTTAGCTTTTGGCAACTCGCCTCGCGAGGTTTGTAAACACCTTGCGATAGATTTGCAATTTGCCTCTCGATGAATATGCATCTCGCCATTCGAAGAATTTGCACCTCGCCCCGCGACCGCGAGCCGTTCTTTTCAAGTAGCTCAACCGACTACAACCCATAACGGATGAGCGAAGACTTCTATTCGGTGCTGGGCGTCTCCCGCGACGCAGACGAAGACGAAATCAAACGAGCCTTCAGGAAAAAAGCCGCCGAGTATCACCCGGACGTCTCCGACGAACCCGACGCCGAAGAAAAGTTCAAACGCATTCAAAAGGCGAAGGAGGTGCTCCAGGACGACGAAAAGCGTCGGATGTACGACCAGCTCGGCCACGACCAGTTCGAACAGGCCGAGAAACACGGGGCGACCGGGAGCGCCGGAGCCGGTGGGATGGGCGGTGCTGGCGGACCATTCGGCGATGCCGGCGGGATGGGGGACATCTTCGAACAGTTTTTCGGTGGCGGTGGCGATCGCTCACGGGGACCTCGCCGTGGGTCCGATCTCAAGACCCGTCTCGAGATAGACCTCGAGGACGCCTACGAAGGCGTAACGAAACAGCTGACCGTGACGCGTCCGGAGCACTGCCCCGATTGCGACGGGACGGGACATCCACCGAACGCAGAGGCGCGCACGTGTTCTGCCTGTAACGGGCGTGGCCAGCAGACAACCGTCCGGCAGACACCACTCGGACGCGTCCAGCAAACCCAGACGTGTAGACAGTGCGAGGGGGAGGGAACCATCTATTCGGAGACGTGTTCGACCTGTAACGGCGCGGGCCAGGTCCGCGAGGAAGCGACGTTACAGATCGACATCCCGGCCGGAATCCGTGACGGACAGACACTTCGCATGGAACGCGAGGGATCCCCTGGTGAACGCGGCGGTCAGAAGGGCGACCTGCTCGTCGACATCTCGATCCGAGATCACGAGGAGTTCGAACGCGACGGCGACCACCTCCGGTATCGCCTTCCTATTTCGTTCCCCCAGGCAGTCTTCGGCGACACTGTCGAAGTTCCGACGCTCGATGGAGCCGTCGAACTCGAAATCCCGGACGGGACGCAAAGCGGCGAAACGTTCCGCCTTCGTGACAAGGGAATGCCCAGACTGAATCGTCGTGGACTGGGAGATCTGTACGTCCAAGTCCAGATCGTGACGCCGGACTCGCTCAATGAAGAACAACGCGAGGCGCTCGAAGCGTTCGTGGAAGCCGGCGGCGAAGAAATCGACGTCGAACAGGGCTTCTTCGAACGCCTCAAAAGTTCGTTCTGAGATTCACTCGACGATGAACGTCGGTTCGTCGACGTCTTCGCTTTTACACTCCGGACACCGGGACGGATGGTTCACGATGTCGTCGAACCCGTCGAATCCACAATCACGACAGGCTGGTGGGGCGACGAGAAGTTCTTCGTCGGTTTCCGAAAGCGATCTCGCGACGTGTTCGACGTGAGACAACGCAGATTCGGTCGTGATACCGAACTCAGCTGCCAACGAATTCGCCCGCATCGGCTTATCGCGTAGTCTGTCGGCGATTTGCTGCCGTGTCGTTCGTTCTGCACCCTCCACAATGAAGTCACGTCGTTCGGATTGGATAAACCTACTCCCGGGTCCCGTTCAATAGCTGGGTGTGGGCGCCGATCAGGGCCCCAGCGAGGTCGACGTTCTCGATGTGCGTTCCCTCGTCGATGATCGTATCGTGAATCTCGCAGCCCTCGATGACGGCGCTTTCGAAAATCAACGTCCCATCCAGCGACGAGTCGGTAACCTCGGCGTCAGCCATTACGTGGACGTTCGGACCGATCGTCGACCGTTCGACGGTCGCAGATTCCGCGATGACGCTGTCGCCGTCGAGTGACCAGGCCACGGCCTCAAGGTACGATTGCGGCGTCCCGATGTCGAACCACGGCTCTTCGAAGACGAACGCGTTGACCGTCTCTTTCGTCTGAAGCCACTGGATGAACCACCCGGGTTCGTCAGGGTTGTTCCCACCGTCGAGATATTCGCGAAACCGGAGCGATGATGCCGGAAATCCATAACAGGCGATCGATACGAGCGTGCTGTTCGGTTCGTCGGGTTTCTCCTGGAAATCTACGACGGTTTCCCCGTCGAGTTCGACCAGGCCGTAGGACTTCGCCTTCTCCCGGTCCCCCACGTCATAGGCAGCCAGTACCGGAGTTTCATTCGACTCGAAGAAGTCGACGAATTCCGAAAGCTCGAACCCAATGAGATTGTCGCCGGCGACCACGAGGAGGTCGTCGTGGATGTCTTCCCGGTCGATTAACTGTGCGAGCGCACCGACGACGCCGAACTTCTCGTCCTCGGACGTCGTTTCCTCGACCGAAAGTCGTGGTTTCTCGTAGTCGGCGTCGGCAATGTGGGACTCGAACTCCTCTGCAAACCGTTCGTTCGTCGAAACGTACACCTCGTCGATTCGATCGTCGGCTTCGAGTGCCGCGAATATCCGATCGACGACGGTCGACTCACCTACCGGTAACAGCATCTTCGGTCGGTGTTTGGTGACGGGCCACAGTCGCGTCGCATACCCGCCGGCGAGAACGACGGCTTTCATGACGTAATTCCACATGACCCGTCGGCAAGTGTCTTTTCGTTTGCGTCGCCGGAGAAGAATTCGGGAGCGAGGTTTTTTGAACCGGAATGAAGCCACCATGCGTATGTACTGATGATGGATGTGGGCGGTCCGCGAGTGTGCTGTGAAACGGTTTACGGGTGACTCCCACCGCCTGTTTGCCTTACCCGAGCCGTGCATTCGTTACACGGATCCGACCCCGAACGCCGTCGTATGTGGTCTCGTAATCGAGTTCGATTGGTCGCGACATGTGAGGACCGTCAGTAACGATCGTCTCGAACTCGCCGCCTTCCCCGAGGACGTGGACGCCGTGGGTGTTGTTCAGGTCCGCAAGCTCGGCGAGCGACCCGTAATCGTAGGTCCGGCCCAGCCACGATTCGTCGAGTCCGTCCGCAGCCACCCGGACGATCGTTATCTCGAAACCAGCGTCGATCATCGATGTTGCCGCCGATTTCGGGTCCGCCTGCCAGAGCGGAGCGAATAGCTCCGCCTCGAGTCGGTCGCAGAGCCGCTGGATCCGAGCCGTCTGGTACTCGCTCTCGACGGCCCCGGCAACGATCCCGTCTATGCCGCCGTGAGTTTCGGCCAGTGAGCGTAGCTGTGCCGCTAGCGGGGCGAGTTCTCGATCGCCACGAGCGGTACTACTCTCCGCCCGTGGTGCAGTCGCCTCGAAATCGTCCGGTTCAATCTCAACGAGGTCGATACCGATACTCTCGGCTGCCAGTTCAGCGAGCTGCGTCGCCGGGACGTGGTAAAGATAGGAATCGCCGGCCGGATGAACCGTCACCAGTCGATCGATGGGATACCCCGCTTCGAGTGCTCGATAGAGCGCCCACGAGGAGTCTTTCCCGCCCGAGAAGAGACTGATCCAGAAACAGTCCATGTCCGTGCGTTGGCGGTTCCGACGTTTATTGCCGTCGATCAATCGGGCATCTCGTCGAGGGGCGAGTCGTTTCCGTTCATCCGCGAGGCGAACCCCACACCGGCGAGGCTCACGAGGACGCCCGCCACGACGAAAACGATCAGACGACCCCACACGGAGAGGACGAACCCATCGATCGAAACCACACCGAGTTCGACGGGTGGCGCGACTAATGGATTCAGCACCTCGGCCTCCTGGAGGAAGTAGCCGGTGAACCCGCGGACCACGAGCCCCACAGCTACCACGCCGAACGGAAGGTTCAAAAACGTACCCCGAATCCCCTCCTTGGAGAGGTACTCGTCGATGAGACGCCCCGTGGCAGCGGCGAGGGCGGCGGCTGCGAGCCACGGGACGCTATCATAGACGAATCGCAACGCGAGCAACAGTTCGGCGGCGTCCCCCATCCCGGAAACGCTGATCGCACCGGCAAAAACGCCGACCAGTGCGAGGCCGACGGCCACAACGTATGTGACGAGTGACATCTGACCCGAGTAAAACGCATCCTGGATGAGCCCGGGAAGCGCTGCCACCACGTTGTCGATACCGAACCCTTTGTACAGAAGGAATGCACCGATAACCGCCGCGATCGCTGCCAGCGCCACGGTCACGCTGTCCGTGAGAAGCAGCAATATCGGAAATGCGAGTAACGCTGCTCCGATCGGTATCAGGATCGTACCCCGGAGCTCTTCGTCTCCGAGAAACTGCTTGAGGAGGTAGTACGTCGACTGGATGTCGTGAGACTGCCTCACGACCACACGATCGACGGCGTCCACGGAAACCCTGCTTTCGATGATCGGAACGAGTCGCTCGTCGCTGGCGGAGTCTGTCACGACGATCGCCGAATTCGGGTCGAAATCAGCGACCAGGGACTCGATACCACGAGCGATGGCCCGATCGCTATTGACGCCACCGTCGGTTCCCGAAAGAACCGCCACGTGGGCCGTTTCGCCGTCATCGCGGAGGTCGCGAGTGACGCGCAACGTCTCGAGGAGACAATTCACCTGGCTATCCTCGGGATCCTCCACCCCGACGTCGGTGACGAGGGACTGGACTGCCTCCCAACCTATCACGGGACCGTCCGGTCCGAGCCGCCGGTCCCGATCGACACACACGACGAGCGTGCTCACGTCTCTCGGAAAGACGTGACCGAATAAAAACCTTCAGTCCAATCGCAGCCGAAATCCATCGTCGTCGACCAGGTGCATTGCCACGCCCGTCCCGGCAGCGTAGGCGATTCGTTCCGCGCTCAACCGTAGTCGTGACGTGATTCCGACCTCCGGTTCGAACTCGGCAACTGAAACCGATTCGTCCAGCAAGGTTTCGAGTCGGTCTTCGACCGCCGAACGCGTCCCGATATCGTCGACGAGCCCCATCTCGTTGGCGGTCGATCCGAGATAGACCCGGGCTTCCGTTTCTCGGATGTCGGCTGGATCCAGTTTCCGGCCTTCGGCGACCGTTTCCACGAACTTGTCGTAGTACTCGTCGACGATCCCCTGGAGATACGCTCGCTCGTCGGATTCGAGGTCCTTTAACGGGACCCCTGCTTCCTTGTACTCACCGGCAGCGAGCTGTTCGTATTCGATGCCAAGTCGACCAAGGAGATCTCCTGCCGTGATTCTCGATCCCCTGACACCGATCGAACCCACGATGCTTCCATCGCGTGCCCACAGCTCATCGCATCCGCTCGCAATCCAGTAGCCACCGCTCGCACACACGTCCGTCGCATAGGCGATCGTCGGGCCGTCGAACCGTTCGACGGCGAGTCGGATATCGTCGCTGGGGACCACCTCTCCACCCGGCGTGTTAAGCTCCACGATGAGGGCATCGACGTTCGAATCGTCGTCCGCTCGATTGACGAGGTCGACAAGGTCATCTGCGCCCGGTTTCCCCGGCTTTGACGGAGGAAAGCTGTCTGCCCCGTCGCGAGTAATCGGCCCCTCGACTGCGACCGATGCGACGTTGTACTCCGGAATAATCGAGTTCGCGATCCGATTGCCGGTTCGAAAACCGAATGGGACCAACAGCAGGACGAGTACGATCCCGAGCAAGTCGGTCGTATCGGTCGGGACGTTGACGAACAGCCACCAGCCGAGGATCACCACGACGAGCCCCGCCAGGAGAACGACGATCGTACGTGCAATCCGTTCGATTGACATAGAAATCAAGATACACGGAACGATGTTAAGTGTAGGCAACTATCGTCAATGTCTCGCCAAGGCGTAGGAAACAGCGTTGGACGCACAAGGCCGTCGAGAAATACTGGTTCGCAAAGTGTATCCACAGTGCTCCCGGAGGAGACGGCATGAGCGAAGAGGTCGCCGATCTCGAGACGATTGCGGACTACCAGTTCGGAGCGGGAGCCGGCAGGGCG
Source organism: Natronomonas sp. (assembly GCA_046545615.1). Classification (GTDB taxonomy): domain Archaea; phylum Halobacteriota; class Halobacteria; order Halobacteriales; family Haloarculaceae; genus Natronomonas. Next base: position 2,844 of record JBKGZK010000070.1, on the reverse strand, counting down.
CTCTTTCGGGGTGACGTGATCGTTCGTCGGACGAGTTCGGGTCGACCGCAACAGATCATCGCGGACGGAGATCGGATAGTTTCCTACGGAACGGACGGGCGATTCACACTCGGTGCGGCCGGCGGTCGCAGACTCGTGAACGCGCTCGAGTTTCCAGCCTGCAGGGTTGTGGTGGGCGACGAGACGGAACCGTTCGTCCGGGACGGTCGTAACGTGTTCGCGAAATTCGTCCGTGAAGTCGATCCGGCGGTCCGTCCGGGCGACGAGGTTCTGGTTGAACACCACGATGGGTCACTGCTCGCCGTCGGCCGGGCAGAATTGAGTGCCGATGCTATGACCGACTTCGACACCGGCATGGCGGTGAAGGTCCGAGACGGTATCAAGTAACCGCCGAGCATTTCGGATCGGAGTCAATCGCCGAGCGGTGCCCGACCAGGATGACGATAGTACGTTGATAATGCCCGTATCACACACCGATGGATCCACTCGTCAGACCGTCAGGCTTTTTGAAGCCCGAAACCCTCGGTTCGGGTATGTTTGGAGGAGGCGGCGGACTCGATCCGCGCAAAATGAAGCAGATGATGAACCAGATGGGGATCGACCTCACCGAAATCGACGCCGAGGAGGTCATCATCAGGACCGCAGACGAAGAACTCGTATTTCACGACGCCGACGTCCAGCGAATGGACGCACAGGGACAACAGACCTACCAGGTCGTCGGCGACCCGGATACCCGTCCCCTCGGCGAATCAACGGATGCGCCAGCCATCGACGATTCATCGGGTGACGATGCGGGAGAGAGCCCGATTCCGGCCGAAGACGTTGAAATCGTCGCCACCCGAACCGGTTCCTCTCAGGAGTCGGCACGAGAGGCCCTCGAAGCGACCGACGGTGATCTGGCTGCAGCAGTCGAGAAGTTAGAGTGAACCGCCGCGTCCTTCTCGTTCGGGGTACCCGAAAATACCTCGTCGAGCCGGGAGAAACCAAAGAAACCGACCTCGGGATCATCGAAGTTCCAGAGGACGCGCATGGTGGGGATACCGTGGAAACGCATCTCGGCGAATCCTTCGAGATCCGACGGCTCCGGGGACCGGATCTCTTCGATCACCTCGAACGGACGGGAGCACCCATGATGCCCCGCGATATCGGACTCTTCGTCGGGCACACAGGCATCGCGTCGGGCGACAGGGTGCTCGATGCCGGCACCGGGACCGGCGTCCTCGCGGTGTATCTCGGTCGCCTCCACCTCGACGTGACGACCTACGAGCGCGACTCCGAATTTGCCGACACGGCACGTCGGAATATGCGACGTGCGGGCGTCGCCGATCGTGTCGATGTCAGGACGGGAGACGTGGTCGAAGAACTCGATACGGTCGCGTCAGAACACGAATCGGGATTCGACCTCCTGACGCTCGACACCGCGGACGCGCCGACGGTCGTCCGCCGGAGCCCCGAACTACTGGCCTCGGGGGGATTCGTGGCAGTCTACTCCCCCTTCGTAGAATCCACACGCGAGTGTGTCTCGGCCGCACGCGAGGCGGGACTTTCGGAAATCGAGTCGTTCGAAACGATTCAACGGACGATGGACTTCGACGACCGCGGATCACGTCCCTCGACGGCCGGTGTGGGCCACACCGGCTACCTGACATTCGCTCGGTCCACACCGACGCTCGAATGAAAGCGGGCTGAATCGTCGACCACTACCCGGAACGAACGACGATCGGGTCACCCGACCGATCGATGTCGAGGTCGTACCCGAACTCGAGCAGCAACCGCCTGTTCGTTTCCAGATGTGAAGTCACGTCGGGGATGGAAATCTGCCCGCCCGCGAGTGCGAGAAACACGAGGAGCTGATCGCCCGCATGCCTGTCGACGGCAGCCGATACCCTGTGGAAATCCATGGCTTCCGCTACGGCCTCGTCGGCAACGGATTCAGCGGGGACGCCCGGCTCGCCGAACGCATCGAATCCAGCTGTGGAGTGTTCGTAGTTTACCCGGATTGAAATGACGGAGCCGGGGGAGGTCGTATCCGCGTACCGCACGGTCCGTTCCTCGACGGCCAACCCCGCATCTTCCAGTCGATCGGTGGCCTGTCGCGCTTGTCGCTCCCCCACCGCGGGGTCCTCAAGATCCAGGGATGCGGTGGAATAGACCCTGGCAGCAGCGACCTCACCTCGGTCGATCGAGTCAAACGGTTCGAGCGTCGACGGTGCGACCCGGAGCGTCGCGGATCCACCACCTGCGGGATAAAATCCGGGACGATCCACCTCGACCACTGCCACGAGACCGTGCCGTCGGAGCAACGGCAGCTTCACCTGGCGATAGTAGGCCATCGACGGCGACCACTTTACGTCCGTCCCGCCGCGAGCAACGATCGTGAGCCGATCGTCGACGATCGTCGCGAGGGGAAGAACAGCGTCGAAAAGGAGGGTCACGCTTCCCGCCGTCTCGATGTCGACCACGTATCGACCGGGACGGACTGCACCGGGATCGAAGCGAAGTTCCGACGTCCCGACCCCGACGTCCGAACAGGTTGCATCACAGACGTCCGAGAGTAGTCGTACGACAGCGACGTGCTGGGGGCGTAACCCAGGGGTCGATCGTGCACCCCTGATATCCGTCATGTGGAGTGGCTCGCCCGTTACCGCAGAGAAGGCGAGTGCGGACCGGAGAAGCTGTCCGCCACCGTCGGAGCCGTCGACCTCGATCATTGTCCTCGCTATCAGTCACGCGGATAAAAAGAATCCCACCGACCGAGGACCGACGGTGACCTACTCGATCCGTTCGATGATCGTGGCGACACCCTGGCCGAATCCGATGCACATGGTGCAGAGGCCGTACTGG
>JBKGZK010000069.1:0-11296 GCA_046545615.1 Natronomonas sp. | reverse complement strand
AGTAATCAATAGACGTTTGCGTCATCGATCCCGACTGGAATGGCTTGGCTGTAGCGACCCACATCGGCCGGAGCGGCCCAGCACGCCTCGACGGGAACGAAACCGCGAAGACGGACGAAGAAGGGCTAGTATCGTTTGAATTCGCTCCGAAACTCGGGCCGAACCGTCGAGACGGGACGATTACGTTCGACGAACAGCCACCCTCGGGGAGCGAATACGTCGATCGTCGAGAACACACAGGGTTACTCGTTGTCGACGACGGTTGACGCGGTATACGGGTGCGTTTGAGATGACGAGGGTTAGGTCAGTTCGTCCCAGTCGATCCAGGACTGCTCCCACCCTTTCCGACGTTCGGCCGCCCGTCGGGCCCGCTCTCGGTCTTCGCGATGAGTCCGGTTCCGTTCGACTGCGTCAGCCTGTTCACCATCCAAAAGCAACGGCTGGAACGCGACCGTGCCGTGTTCGGCGACGATCTCCCCGTTTTCGATCGCGACGAGTTCCTGTGCGCCGACTCCCAGCGGCATCACGAGACGGCCACCCGGTGCAAGCTGCTCCTGCAACCGTCGTGGTGGATCGAGTGCGGACGCCTCCTGCAGAATCCGATCGTACGGGGCGTACTCGGGCAGCCCGTTCGCACCGTCCCGACGATCGACGAAAACCCCGGGGTAGCCGGCTCGTTCGAGGTTCGATCGAGCCTCGTAGACGAGTCGACGGGTAATGTCGACCGCATGCACGTTCGCCTCCCCGACGATCTCCGCGAGTACGGCCGCCGTGTAACCAACGCCGGCACCGACAACCAGGACGTCGGATCCGGGTTTCGCGTCGAGAGCCTCGAGCAGGCGACCCACCGTGCTCGGAGCCAGGACGCGCGTCCCGTGCCGTTCGACGTTGCGGTCCGCGTACGCCAGGCGCTCGTCGTCGACGAAACATTCCCTGGGAACTGCACGCATCGCGACGCTCACGCTCTCTGACCGAACCACGTCCTTGGCTTCGTGTTCCAGGCTGTCCACCATGTCGTCCCGGAGCACGATGGGATCCATATAGGTCGTCGGTGCCGGACCCTCTTGAATCGCGCGACCGAAGACCGACCAACGCGACGAGACACCGACCGTGGAGTGAAACAGGGCCAGATTGACGACGTCGGGTTCCTTACCCACCCCCATGACGAACTGGGACGAGCGATTTCGCGACGGTGACTACCCCAGCGATCCGGATCCATCCCCGGTACTGACTGGATACATCGACGCGATCCCGGACGGCCGGGCACTCGACGTGGCGACCGGTACTGGTCGAAATTCCGTCTTTCTCGGGACTGCGGGCTACACTGTTGATGCGATCGACAGGTCTCGTGTCGGGCTCGCGAAAGCCCGAGAAAACGCTGTGGAGCAGAATGTCCAGCATCGCATCAACTGGATCCAGGCTGACGTCGACACCTACGGGTTCCCCATCGAGCGGTACGATCTCGTAACCATCAGCTTCTTTCGGGCGATCGACAGACTCACGGACATCCGCGAGGCCATCGCTCCAGGCGGCTACCTGTTCGTCCAGCACCATCTCAGGTCCACCGATTCGACGCCCTCGGGCCCCAGCGACGACCGGTACCGGTACGGGGCCAACGAACTGCTCCGTGCAAGTCTCGGAATGACCGTCCTCTATTACGACGAATCCACCAGGGACCAATCCGGAGACAAACGAAGAGCCAACGTGACCCTGCTCGCACGAAACACGTCCGGGCCGAGGCAGTCCTATCCACGACGATGGGACGAAACGCACGATGGATCCCGGGACGAACCGGACTCCCGACACCGATAGCGTTTTTCCGCCACCCATATAGGAATCAGTGTGAACGTTCGCGGACACGTCCTCGAGGCATACGATTCTCGAACCGTCGAGACGAATCACGGGACGTCCGAGCTGGCCGAGGTGCTGCTCCGGATCGAGGATGCAACGGATCCGGTCCGGATCACTCTGTGGGGACGGTGGAGTCAGACGACCGCCGTCCTGGAACCCGGCATGGAACTTTTGGTGACCGACGTTGAAACCTCAGAATTCCGAGGAGAATCGCAGCACGCAACGAGCGGATCCTCGGTCGTCGTAGTCGAACCCGAGTTTCTTGTCGACGTCACAGCCCTTCGGGCGTGGGTCCAGTGTCCACGGATCTACTACCTCGAAAAGCTAACCGGGGTCCCTCTGAAGTATCCCGTCACCAAAGGAACGGTGGTTCACGACGTGTTCGGGGACCTACTACGGGGGAGAGAGCTTGATACGAGCATCGACGAGCGCGTGGCCGATGCAGCAGTCGAGCTTGCGTTACTCGACCGGGAAGTCGAACCGGTTATCCGGGAGGTGCGGCAGAACGCAGCCGCCATCGAAGGATGGCTCGAACAGGAAACGTTCGGCGAGGACACCTGGCGCTCGGAGTTGACACTCATATCGGAGGAGTTCGGTCTCAAGGGTCGCGCAGACGCTGTTAGAAACGGAATGCCGGTCGAACTCAAAACCGGCAAAAACCTCGGTCGGGAGCCCCGGTTCCAGGACAAGATCCAGGCGGCATCCTATGCGTTGTTGCTCGGTGATTCGGTGACCGACGCGCCCGACACCGGGACGCTCCTGTATACGAAAAATTCCGCGATCGACCGGGGGGAGGCGTCTGGTGATCTCTCGCCTGCGAAAGAATTTTCGATCGGACCGGGGCTTCTGCGGTTCGTCCTGCGGAATAGAAACCAGATCGCGGCTGCCGAGTTCGACTCGTCGGTCCCGACGGGCCACGAAGCCGACGCGAAGTGCGAGTACTGCTTCGAGCGCGACGCATGCATGGCCGTCGCCGGCCGTCTCGACCAGGAATCGAAGGCAGGTACGATCGGACAGCCGTTACCCGCGGCCGACAGGGCGTACTTCGATCGAATGTACCGGGCCATCGAATCCGAACGGCGGTCCGTCCACCGGGAGTACCGCAAGCTGTGGGAGCAAACCAAGACTGAACGTGCCGATGACGATCGAGCGCTCGTGGACCTTCAACCGATCGAGGCCGAATCCATTGATGGGGGGCGCTGGCGACTCGTCGCAGACCGACCGGGAGATGCCGTCTCGAAAATTCGAGAAGGTGATCTGGTGCTCGCAAGCGACGGCCACCCAATCCGCGGCAAGTCAGAACTCGGCCGGGTAGAGGAACTAGATGAACGAGTTGTCGTGACGACCGACGAACCGATCGACCTCCATCGGATCGACGTGTACCCGAGCGAGATCGGTGTGGATCGGTTACTGTCGGCACTTCACGACGGAATCTTACAGGCTGATCCGGATCGACGCGACGTTCTGTTCGGGCGTCGGAGTCCGAAATTTCGGTCGGCCGGCGAGCAATCACATTCGACAGGGTCGAACGGTGGACGAGTCCACAAATCAAGGTTCGTCGAAAACAACGATGCCCAGGATCAGGCGATACGACGGGCCCTCGCGTCCGAGGATTTCGCACTCGTTCACGGGCCACCGGGAACTGGAAAGACGTATACACTCGCTCGAATCGTTCGCGCGCTCGTCGAGCGGGGCGATCGAGTCCTGGTGAGCGCGTTTACGAATCGGGCCGTCGACAACGCCATCGAAGCACTCGAATCCAGTGGTGTTTCGGACATCGTTCGTTGGGGATCACAAACTGGCGTGCGCGAGGACGTACATCAATACCGACTGGAATCCATCGAGGATCCACACGAACGGGCTGCCAGACTCCGCGACGCCAGTGTGGTCGCCGCCACGGCCGCCGGGTGTGGCTCCAGAATCATGAACGAACAGCAGTTCGACGTCGCGGTCGTCGACGAAGCAGGTCAGCTCACCGAGCCGGGGACCTTCCTGCCGATCACCCTGTCCGACCGGTTCGTGCTCGTGGGCGACCATCAGCAACTTCCCCCGGTGGTTCGATCTGGATCGACGGATGGGTCGACCGGAGCCGACGCGGGAGAGTCAGGAGACAGCCCGCTCCAGCAATCGTTGTTCGAACGACTCGTCGAGGAGCATCCAGACGCGAGCGTACTGCTCGATCGGCAGTACCGGATGAACCAGCGTATCCAGTACTTCTCGAGTCAAGAGTTCTACGACGGGCTGCTACGTCCGGCCGACGGACGCGTGGCCGGACAGCGACTTGACGATCTCGACGGCGTGAGAGCTGCCGATCTACCGAACGAACTTCGCGATTCGGTCTGTTTCATCGACCCAGACGGTGTCGCTACGGGGAACGTCAATACGATCGAGGCCGAATGTGTCCAGCGAATCGTCGACGACTTCCTCGGTGCGGGTGTCAATCCCGGTACTATTGGGGTAATCGCCCCGTTTCGTGCGCAGGTCGCAGAAATTTCGTCCCACGTTTCAACGGTGACCGTCGATACGGTGGACCGGTTTCAGGGCTCCTCGAAGGAAGTCATCGTCATTTCCTTCGTTGCAACCGGTGAGCTCTCGAGTCCGATCTTCGATGACTACAGACGGGTGAATGTCGCCCTGACCCGGGCGAAGAAATCCCTCGTGCTGGTCGGCGACGAGGAAGCACTCCGATCAGTTCCATTCTACGAACGAATGCTTGAGTGGGCGCAAGCGGGTTGATTCTAAAGAGTACAGCGAGAGTTCCACGGGGCACCTGACCCGTGGGTGAATTGCGTATTCAATTCGTCACAATCCACGGTTTTCTTACGAATCTGTTCGGTGAATCGGATAGGAACTCACCATCACCAACCGCTCAAAACCCACGCACTGAAACATGGTAAGACGTGGTGAGACTGGTGGTGTCGAGCTCGAGTGACGGGGCTGATCTTCACGGACACAAACGACGTGTTCGAGTGTTACTGGTTCCACGCGACCGCGAGAGACCGTGAAGGAAATTAAAACTTCGTACGCGCTACCGCCCGATTCTGGGCGTGACGCGCCTCTGCGAACGCCACGGGTCACCCGACCCGTGGTACTTTACCCCGGTCGGTCGTCGCAAAGCGGTCGACAGGTTTTCGACGGTGGCTCGCCGAAGGTGAACCGAATCGATGGTCGGCCCACCCTCCGATGTCGAACGATCCCGGACGATGGTACGCGTAAAAATCGCCTTTGTTATCTTGATCGGTGCATCGACGGGACTGCTCACGACCCAGGGCGATGCCACGCCAGTAGTCGTGATTGTCGCAGTCGTTGCGGGTCTTCTCGTGGGGGTAGTGCTCGTCTGGTACCTGTTTCCCGGGGCATCGGATCGCTCGTCCACGCTCGTTCATCGGGATCGGTTTAAACGGTAGCTGTCCCCTTGATCTACCCCCGGAGTCGTCCCCTGTTGGTCGATCCGTTGGATGTAGGCGAACCGGAACGGAGGTCGCTCACGCAGGATCGACAGAACTGATAGTGGATTTCGTTCGTGGTTCCGCAGGTCAGACACACTCGTTTTCCATCCTCTGGCGGTTCGACTTCGCGTTCGTTCTCCAAATCGGGTTCGAATCGACTCCCGGCGACTTCGTCACCGTGCTGCCGATGCAAGTACCAGATGATGGCGAGATGAACTCCGACCAGGATTGCACCCGTGAGAGCGACCCACGCGAGGGACTCCATCCTGATTCAATGTTCGTTCCAGGACCACTTATCGGTTCCGCGGGTCGGTTCACGGATCAACCCGTCGGATCCATCGGTCGGGGTCGTCGAGTTCGGAGGACGACGGCAGGTTCCCCGGGCGATCCCAGACGACGCTTGCACCTTCGATTCCACGTGCATCGGCGACAGCATCGAAGAACGCTTTGCCCTGCTCATACTGCTGTCGTTTCAACCCGAACCCGAGCAATCGGCGGAGAATCTGAGAGATCGGTCCGGCACGTCGACGGCGGGCGTCGAGTTTCTCCCGGAGGTCGTCGTACTCGCGATCGAACGAACGATCCATCACGAGTTCGGCGTATCCCTCGACTGCAGTCATCACCGTATTCAACTCCGCGAGAGACTCGCGGTCGAATTGTCCCGACGCCATGCGTTCGATCGTCTCCTCCATCGTCGACTCGAGGTGCGTCGCGAGCCACGGGGCGGCACCGAATTCCGCAGCATGGGCGACCTCGTGGAAGGCGATCCATCGCCGAAATCGATCTCTATCCACCGCAAATGACGCAGCAACACGTTCGATGTTCGGATGGACGAAGTAGAGCTCGTGATCGGAACCGTCAGCGAGGAGCAGGGGATCGTACTGGCCCAGCACGTTTTTTGCGAGGAACCCGAGCGTAACTGCGAGGGAGCCGGTGTTTGCCGTCCGGGCCAGCGACGGCGCGATTCCTGGTTGGGCTGATTCGAGCGGTGACAGGAGCCGTCGAAACGTCTCGAGATTTGCGTCGATCCAGTGGTGGCGGTGCTGGATCTGAATTCGTTCCGGGAGGTCGAATTCGATTGCGGCAGTTTCGGCGACCGTCCGACGGGCCTCGAGGACGTCACTCGCATAGCCCTCCCGCTCAGCAGTGGTAAGCGATATGTCTCCAGGGGCGACGCCTTCCCTGGCGGCCGTTCCGACGGCAGACCAGTCGATCGGGCCGTCTCCCTCTGCCTCGGCGACGGCACGGGCAGCGCGATAGAGACTCACAGGTGGTGTACCCGACGATAGTGGATAGGCCTTCCGGGAAGCGGGCGCTCCCGGTGCAATTCAGTGATCGACGACGTCGTCACCATGCTCGGATCCGGGCCACGATTCGTCGTCACGTGCTGCGAATTTCTTTCGAAGCATCACCCCCACCGCCGCCAGAAAAACGAGCCCGATCAGGGCCCCCACAACGGCCCCTTTCGAGGTCCCGGAAGCGGCGTCCGATTGCGGGCGGTCGCGTTCGCCCGTGGAACCGTCGCCGCTAAAGGGGGCATTTGCGGACACGGTCGAATCGTCCAGATGAACCTCGAGGAGGGTAATCTTGGCCATAGCAGTAATTCGTCTGGCAGGAACTTATACTGTCGGCCGGATCGGCCGGATCGCACTCCTCTCGTCAACGACGGTCCGGAACGTTCGGGTAGCTTTATCGGGGGGCGTGAGGAACGTTGCGTCATGTTGACGGTGCGGGCACCGGCCACGAGCGCAAACCTTGGAAGCGGGTTCGACGTTTTCGGTGCCGCACTCGGACGGCCGGCCGACGTGCTCCGATTCGAGAAGGCCGAGAGAACCACACTCGAAGTAACCGGCGTCGGGAGTCAATACATCCCAGAGGATCCGGCCAAAAACACAGTCGGGGCCGTGGCCGAAGCACTCGACGCTCCCGCCCACATCCAGATCGATAAAGGCATCCGCCCGGCATCGGGTCTCGGATCCTCCGCTGCGTCCGCGGCCGCTGCCGCCGTCGGACTCAACGAACTCTACGAGCGCGGCCACTCTCGCGAAGAACTCGTCCCGATCGCGGCGGAAGGCGAAGTTGTCGTCTCGGGCACCGCGCACGCCGACAACGTCGCTCCCTCGATCATGGGTGGGTTCACCGTTGCCCGATCGGATGGTGTCACGCAGGTCGATGCGACGATACCACTCGTGGCCTGCCTCCCGGAAATTGTCGTCTCGACCCGCGACGCCCGGCGGGTTGTTCCCAAGACGGCCGGGATGGATCAAATCGTCGAAATCGTAGGCAATGCGGCCACACTCGCGGTCGGGATGGTCCGAGATGATCCCCGGCTCGTTGGTCGGGGCATGGATGATAACGTCGTCACGCCGGCTCGAGCCGAACTCATCACTGGATACGAGGCCGTCAGAGAGCGAGCGTTCGACGCTGGCGCGACCGGCGTCACAATCTCCGGAGCGGGTCCGGCGATCATCGCAACCTGTACCGGGGCGGACCGGACAGCCGTCGCGACGGCCATGATCGATGCCTTCGACGAATTCGACGTCGACGCCCGGGCTTACCAGACCGAAATCGGGAGTGGTGCAGAAATGTTTGACGCGTAATCGCAGTTTGTGTGCCTTTATGGTGCCGTGCCCGCTGTACACGACATATCATCATGTTCGGCCGAGCGCTACGCCGACTGTTTCCTGGAGTTTCAACGGCGTCGGTAACGCGTTCGTCTCCTCCGTCCCAGGTCACCTCCGAGACGACGGCGCCGAACTCGCGGGAGGGGCCGCTGGATATCTGTCTGTTGAGTTATCGTGGAAACCCCTACTCCGGCGGCCAGGGTGTGTATGTCAAATATCTTAGCCGTGCTCTTACGAACCTCGGTCACTCGGTCGACGTTATTTCTGGGAAGCCGTATCCGGACCTCGATCCCGAGGTCACGCTGATCGAACTTCCCGGGGAAAACCTCTTTGAGGAACCATCCCGACTCCGGGCATTCGAGCCGTCCTATCTCCGCTCGCCCACGAAGCTCTTCGAATGGGCGAGCGTATTGACCGGGGGCTTTCCTGAGCCATATACGTTCGGCCGACGTGTTGTCCAATACTTCGAAGAACACGAACCGTCCTACGATATCGTCCACGACAACCAGAGCCTCTGTTATGGACTCCTCGAACTGCGCGAGATGGGTGAACCGCTCGTGACGACGATTCATCACCCGATAACAGTTGACAGAGAGTGCGACCTCGAGCACGCCGACGACCTGCTGACCCGCCTCCTGATACGTCGGTGGTACCGGTTTCTCTCGATGCAGAAAACGGTCGTTCGAAATTTGTCGCACGTCATTACGGTCTCGCACGCCGCAAAACGGCGGACAGTCTCGGATTTCGGAGTAGAGCCGATGGATGTGAACGTCGTTCATAATGGGATCGACACGGAACTGTTCACACCACGTCCTGAGGTTCCGACACGTCCGAACCGGTTGATGTCTACCGTAAGTTCGTCCATCTCGCTCAAGGGAGCACGGTACCTCCTCGAGGCATTCGCGCAAGTTCACACGTCGAATCCGGAGACCGAACTGGTAGTCGTCGGTGGTCTCGACGACACTGCCCACAGACTGGCCTCGTCACTGGGCGTGGCGGAGGCCATCACCACCTACAGCGAGATCAGTTACGACCGGATGGTCGATCTGTACGCCTCCGCGTCGATTGCAGTCGTGCCATCGCTCTTCGAGGGATTTGGGCTGCCAGCGGGTGAGGCGATGGCTTGCGGAGTCCCTGTCGTCACGACCACCGGGGGTGGACTCTCCGAAGTCGTCGGCGACGCCGGGGTCCTCGTTCCTCCGGGAGACCCCGACGCACTCGCAGACGCGGTCGGTGAACTCCTCGAAGACCAGGAGGCACGACGCAAACTCGGATCGCGTGGGCGCGAGCGCGTGCGATCCGATTTCGACTGGGAACGGGCGGCCATGGAGACGGTCGAACGCTACAGAGAGGCCATCGCGAATGCAGACGATTGATTTCGACCGGCTCGGCGTCGATCCAGGCGATCGAGTGATCGACGTCGGGTGTGGGGAGGGTCGCCATTGCCACGGCGCAGTACTTTACGCCGAAGAGACCGGAGCGAGTGTGACAGACGAGGTCAATGTCGTGGGCATTGACATCGATGGGTCTCGACTGCAGTCGGCGAGATCCGATTACGAGGAACATGTCTCGGAATACGTCGAGAACACACCGCCACCGGTGTTCTGTCGCGGTGATGCCACGTCTATCCCGGTGTCGAACTCGAGCGTCGACGTTGTCGTCTGTTCGGAGGTACTCGAACACCTCCCCGATTTCGGGTCGGCACTGGACGAAATCTCTCGCGTGTTGAAACCCGACGGACGACTCGCTGTCAGCGTTCCCCGGTACGGCCCAGAACGCGTTTGCTGGGCCCTTAGCAGTAGCTATCACGAAGTCGAGGGTGGCCACGTTCGCATTTTTCGACGACGTGAACTCCACGAAGCGATCGAATCTCGAGGCTATCGGTGCATCGATTCTCATTACGCACACGCGTTGCATGCCCCGTATTGGTGGTTGAAGTGTCTGTGGTGGGATCTGAACGATCAACCCGGCGTGCTTTCGAAATACGAACAATTCCTCGAACGAATGATTCTTGAAGACGCGCCGGTCGCAACCGCCGTAGAGCGTGTTCTTAATCCGGTGCTCGGAAAGAGCCTCGTACTGTATTTCGACCCGGACCCCGAGGCGAGATGACTGGATCCGTCGGGATTCGACCGGCCGTCTGTCGTCGCTGAAAGAGAAGGCTTATTCGGCGGGGTTTCGCACCGATTTCCATGGACCGATCGGTACCGCAGGTTGATTACGTCGACTACACGAATCGTCAGTTGGCGGCGGTACCACTCGCGTTGTTGGGACTCGCCCTGGCGATTCTTTTACTTTCTACCATCCTCACGGGACTGCCTGTTCCGCTGGGCATGGAGTTCACCGGTGGGGCAGAAATCCAGCTCGAGACGTCGGATTCCCCCGCAGAGATTCGGGATTCGTTCGACGTGGAAGTCGAATCGATAACTCGCGTCGGTTCGCCGACCGGGAACACCTACCTCGTGGAGTTCAAGTCCGGTGAATACGAAAGCCTCGATTCGCTCACCGACCAAGCAGATGCGGCCGGGTATGACATCCAGCAGGAAGGCGAACGATCCGCGGTGTTCGCCTCGGATTCCCAGTGGCAAGCGCTCGTCGGTATCGGGATTGCCTTCCTCGGAATGAGCGTTCTCGTATTTCTCATGTTTCGGACCCTGGTGCCCTCTGTCGCCGTCGTTGCGTCCGCGTTTTCGGACATCGTGATTCCGATGTCGCTAATGCGGCTCTTCGGCCTCGAACTCACCCTCGGGACGGTCGCAGCCCTGTTGATGCTGATCGGATACAGCGTAGACTCGGATCTGCTATTGAACAACCACGTTCTCCGTCGCCGCGGTGACTTCTACACCTCCACGTTCAGGGCCATGCGAACCGGGGTTACCATGACAGTCACCTCGATTGCAGCGATGGTCGTGATGACAGTTGTCGCCAACGTGCTGGGCATTCCGATGTTGCCGGCGGTCGGGATCGTCCTCGTGTTCGGACTAACGGCTGACCTGATGAATACCTACCTGCTCAACGTGAGTCTCCTTCGATACTACAAGTACGAGGGGGTGGCGAAATGAAGTTCAGCCCCAAATTTCGCGAACACTGGCGAGTCTGGATGCTCGTATTTTTCGTCGTCGTAGCCACCCTCGCCCTGTTTGCTCCGGTCGGTGCTGACACCGACGTCGAGGTCGAAGACGGCGAGACATACGAACCGACGGCATCGCAGTACACCAACCTGCAGTTCGGTCTCGAACTCTCGGGTGGAACCCAGGTCAGAGCGCCGCTTGTAGGAATGGTCGTGTCCGATCTCTCGTTTGAAATCGAGGACGAAAACGACATCGAATCCACTGTTCAGGACGAACTCGATCTCAGCGCGGGCGACGTCCG
>JBKGZK010000068.1:0-11535 GCA_046545615.1 Natronomonas sp. | reverse complement strand
AGTGACGGCTGTATCCCCGCCCTACTCGCTCCCGTTAGTCGCTCCTTGAGGACGGCGACTTAGCCTGTAACAGTTAAATTCGACCGGTATCGTTCGCCGCCTCGAATCCTTCTCGCGATCCATACCTTTTATTGGGAGAAACCCATCAGTACCCCGACCGTTCGGTGTAGAACCATCACGACTTGTCCCCTACCAGTCTAACCTTAAACGAATCCACGAGATAGCTCGATAAACTATTTCAGCGCCTCCCGATGCGTCGTAAAATCACCCGATCGATCGCTAAAATGGTCGAAAATCCGCGAATTCATCCGAATCGAATCAAAATCGAGGAGACTATTGTTCCCTTATATGGGTCGGACAGCCCACGTCTTAGTCACGGTACTCTCCAATGTCAAGCGAAAATACAACCTTCCTGTCCTCCCTGTCGTTCCCGGGTTCGCGGCCGCGGGAACTTCTGAATGGTGCAGGTATCCTCGTCGTCGAAGGCGTCCGAGTGATCGCATTTTGGGCGACCGTTCTGGTCCCAATTGTTGCTCTCGCCGCCGTAGCGAGTGGTTTCGCCTCGACTAACCCAACCGCCTTGTTGGGACTCCTGGCCCTCGCTGGACTCAGTGCGATCGTCGGTCACAAACACGTTACAGAACGATGAGTACGAATGCAACGGTATCCCAGTCGGCCATGTCTCGGAAGGCGACCCGACTTGCCGAATTTCTTCGCGACGAAGCGGAGGCGACGACTGGGGACCTCTACGTCAAATCCAAATTCATCTCGGACGACGTCGGGATGTCCCCCAAGGAAATCGGTGCGTTGATGGGACAAGTCGACGACGGCGCGACGGGGATGAACGTCCAAAAGTGGTCCTACACGTCTGCGACGACCTGGCGCATCTCCATCGACTCGTAATACCGTGGGGAGTTGTCAATCAATTTTTGAATCGTGCGATCGGTGACGGATGGATCGGATCGGTCACGACACCCCTGATCCCTCGATTGTACAAATTGGTTGTTCGATAGAGCAAAGTCCCACCTCCGAAATTAGTTCGGTTCGTCGGTCCGAATCGGGTTCAGCTATCGAGGGGGACGGTCAACACCGGACAGTTCGCATTCGAAACGACGGCCTTCGAAACGCTCCCCAGCATCTGTTTTTCGTAACTTTCCGATCCTCGCGTCCCGATGACGATCAAGTCGATGTCCTGTTGGGTTGCATATGCCACGATTTCCTCGTCGGGTTGGCCACGTCGAACCTCGGCAATGGAATTCAGACCGGCAGCCTCGACCGCCTCTGCAACTTGCTGGACCGCCTCGGATGCAGTCGTTTCGAGTTCCGCTGCCACCTCGCCTTTCAACTCGTCGTCGAGCGTGAGGAACGTCCCTTCGTCGATCACTGACACCGCGTGAACGGTCGCCTTACGCCCTTCGGCGAACTCGATGGTTCGCTCTATCGCGTCGGTCATCCGTTCGCCTCCGTCCGTTGCAACGAGAATGTCCTCGTACATCGATTCTATCCGTGTCTACCGTCGCCGCCGATTAAACGGATACGATCCGTCCCGGTTAGCGGGAATCCTACACCTTCGAGGTCGTCGACCCGGCCCGCACGTTAAATCGTGAGAGCTTTCGGATAGTCGGTGAGGTTCTCGTATCCAGTCTCGGTTATGACGACGATGTCTTCGATCCGGACCCCACCGACCGCCGGATCGTACAAACCGGGTTCGACGGTAACGACGTGTCCCGGCTCGAGATCGTTGTCCTCGGTGGACAACCGGGGATATTCGTGGATTTCGAGACCGACGCCGTGACCGGTCGTGTGGATGAACCCGGTTTCAGTCGTCTCGTCCGCACGCAAGGTCGGCTCTCCCGCATCTTCGTACACCTCACACACAGCGTCGTGAACCGTACTGCCGGAGACGCCCGGACCGAGGGCGTCGAGTGCAGCCTCCTGTGCATCGAGTGTCAGGTCGTACCACTCCACGATCGTCTCAGACGGTTCGCCGACACAGAAGGTGCGGGTCATGTCAGCGTAGTATCCGGTTTGCTTCGATCGAGGAAAGATATCAATGATGATCGGCTCTCCGGCCTCGAGGGGTCCAGAGCCCCGATCGTGGGGATCCGCTGCGTCGCTCCCACATGCAACGATTGTCTCGTCGAGTGCACAGCCATTTCGAAGTAGTTCGATTTCGATCGTTTCCTTGATTCGTTCGCTGGTCAGCACCTCGCCATCGAGGATCAGTTTCCCATCTTCGACGTCGGCTCGACCCAGGAGTTCCTCTGCCCGGCTCATCGCGGATTCGTTCGCACGTTGTGTGATTCGAACGTTGTCGATTTCCTCGTCGGTTTTCGTCGCCCGAATCGTTTCGACCACCCCCTCGTCGTCGGAGGTCACCTCGATACCCCGAGTTCGGATTCCGTCTGCGGTCCCCAGCGGAAAGGAACTCGGCACGGCAACCGATTCGACGTCATATTCGGCGAGAAACGCTGCAATGGTTCGGTATTCGCCTTCCGATGGGCCGAACTCTTCGACGAACTCCCGATGACCGAAATCCGCGTGTCGACGAACCTGGTCGGCCCGAGCCGTACGCTTCGCACGACCATATTCAAGCGCAGACACAAGGAGTTTGAGGTCACCGGTGTAGAGACTGACGAACGGATCGGGTGCCGAAAACCCGGACAGGTAGCGTTGATCGGGATCGGTTCCATCGGCTGCCACGAGGTAGCCGTCGATCGCTTCCCGTTCCAGATAGGCATCGAGTTTAGAGAGGTCGGGATCCATACCCGGACACGGTTCCGGGGACTCCTAAACGTGTGGATGCTCGATAACCAGACGCCACTCCGGCAGGATTTTGCCACCGGGCGACCAGGCCGGGGTATGGACGTTATGATCTCACCGTCGCAGCTTTCCGGTCATTCGCGAGCGCCACCTTCGAAGAGTTACACCCACCGGGCGATACTCGCGGCCGGATACGGTGAGGGTGCCGTGATACGGAATCCACTTTTAAGCACCGATACGAACGCCACGGCCCGCGCAGTCGAGGCATTTGGGGGGTCGACGGTGAACGAGGACGGCGACATCGACGTGACCGGATTCGACGGCGAACCGTCCGTCCCCGACGATGTTATCGACTGTGCGAACAGCGGAACCACGATGCGACTGACGACGGCAACCGGGTCCCTCGTCGACGGGCTCGTCGTTCTGACAGGGGATACGTCCCTTCGGTCGCGTCCCCAGGGGCCCCTCCTGGACGCAATCGACCAACTGGGTGGTCGTGGCGAGTCGACACGTCGAAACGGCCGAGCTCCGCTTGTCGTGGGGGGACCCATCGATGGCGGAGAGGTGGCCATCCCCGGTGACGTATCGTCACAGTATATAACCGGACTCCTGATGGCCGGGGCCGTTACCGAGAACGGAATAGCGATCGAACTGACGACCGCACTCAAATCTGCGCCGTACGTCGACATTACGCTTGAGGTGTTGGATTCGTTCGGGATCGAGACGTCAATCTGTGGCGCCGACAACTATTCATCCGGTGCAGCCGGTGCGGACGGATTTCGCGTTGATGGTGGCCAATCGTACGAACCCACGGACGGTGAGTATCATGTGCCAGGGGACTTTTCGTCGATATCCTACCTCCTCGCCGCCGGTGTCGTGGCGGCCGAGGACGAACTTGTTGTAGAAGGCGCACGTCCGAGCGCGCAGGGGGACAGTGCGATCGTGAATATCCTCGAGTCGATGGGGGGTAAAATCGAATGGGACCGAGAGAACGGTCTGATCTCCGTCAGAAAATCCGACCTCAAGGGCATCGACGTCGGCGTCGCCGATACCCCAGATTTGCTCCCGACCATCGCCATTCTTGGCGCAGTCGCCAACGGAACCACGAGAATCACCGACTGCGAACACGTCCGTCTCAAGGAAACGGATCGCGTGGCGGCAATGGCCGCCGAACTCGACCGTCTAGGTATAACGGTCGAAGAATACGAAGACGAACTCGTGATCCACGGCGGGGAGTCTGCACTGCACGGTGGGCGGGTCTCCGGGTACGACGACCATCGAATTATCATGTCGCTCGCGGTTGCTGGACTCGTCGCCGACGGGTCGATCACGATTGAGGGGGCCGAACACGTCGACGTCTCCTTTCCGTCGTTCTTCGAGGTTCTCGAAGATCTGGGTGCCGGCATCGAGACCGAGGTGTAGGGACCAACCACCTCGAGTCACCCGTTGACGTGACAACACATCGCACAAGAGATATATAATAGACCGTCATACCGGGGACTACATTCCATGCCAGTTGGGAGCTTCCGGTCGAATCCTCGCGAGTTGGACGAAGAAGAACAGAAAATATACGCTAAACAGTATCCGGAGGCTGGCGTCCCGGCTGGCATGGGTCTCGGTCTCGGGATCCCGTATCTCGCAGGCACCTTTGGCCTCACGGGTGCGCCACTGTCCGTCCTCGCGACACCGGGAGCCACAGTTTTCGGACCCATCCTCGGTGGGATACTCGGATACTATCTCGGGCACCGTCTCCAGTCACGACAGCTTCGTTCGATCGTCGGTCCTGACCCAACCGAATCGTGATCAATCGACCGAGAATCGAGACCATGCCGGTGAAATCGGATATTCGAAACGTATCACATCGTCGATCGTTCGACCCCCGGTGGTGACACGGCGTGACGGAACGAAGTGGTGGCGTCCTGACCCAACGCATCGGATTGCTTGGCGTGCTGGCTCTCGTCGTCGGCAACGCGGTAAGTATCCCGATTTTCATCCTCCCGGGACCGCTGGCTGGTGACGCCGGACCGAGCGTCATCATCGCTGCAATGCTTGCAGCCATTCCCGCGTCGCTCGTCGTCCTGTACAACGCGCAACTGGGATCGGCCATGCCGGTCGCAGGTGGACTCTACGTGTACATTTCGAGACTCACGGCGCCGTTCTGGGGATTCCTGGTACCGTTTACCCTCCCCATCGTGAATTGGGCTGGCTTGCTCTTTACTGCGATCGGATTCGCAGAGTACACGCGATTTTTCGTCGACATTCCCGCGAATTACCTCATATATGGATTCCTGATCGGGGTCCTTGTCATCAACCTCTTCGGAATCAAAATCGTCGCACGTTTCCAGATCCTGATGGTCCTGGCGCTGTTTGCGTCTATCTTTCTGTTCATTATTCCCGGCGTATTCGCCATCAACCCCGGTAATTACACGCCGGTCTTTCCGCGCGGATACAGCGGATTCGGACTGGCAATCGTCGCGCTGTACTATCCCTACCTCGGGTTCGGCCTCCTTACGGAGCTCGGGGAAGAAATCGACGACCCGGGACGAACGATTCCGCTGGCGCTCCTTTCGGGAATCGTCCTCGTGGCCGTCGTCTACGTCGTGCTCATCGCCGTGCTCGTCGGCGTGATGCCATGGCAGGAGCTCGGTACCACCGATGCCGCACTCGCCGAGGCGGCGACACGATTCCTTCCCTGGTGGGGTGCGGCCTTCGTCGGACTCGGGGCGCTCTTTGCGGTGGCAACTAGCGTAAATACGACGCTGCTCGTCAGCTCTCGCACAGTCATGCGAGCCGGCAGGGACGGGATTCTCCCGTCCGTGCTCGCGACGCTCCACCCGCGCTTTGGAACACCGTACGTATCGATCCTGCTTTTGGGAATTCCGCCCATCGTATTGGCCACCATCATCCAGGAAGAAGTCGTCGAGTTATCCGTATTTATCGCCCTCGCAACACTCACCGCAGCGTTTTTCAGTTCAATCGCCCTGTGGAACTTACCCCAGGAGTTTCCGGACCACTACCAGAACGCCACGCTGAAACTTCGGCGGTATCGGGGACTTCTGGTCGCTGTCGTGGGAGGGCTCGTAGTGAGCGCCGGCTTTTGGATGGTCACGCTTTCTCAGCTTCCGACTGCGGGATTCCTCCTCATCGGGTGGTTCCTGCTCGGGTACGCGTACTATCGATATCGGATATTCAGCGACGAAGACAGCGGCGGCCTCTACATGCGAATGGTGACGCTCGATACCCACGAGGCTGCGTTCGCCGAGACGCAAAGCTACGATACCGTAGACCCAGATTCGACTGACAGTACCGGCGAGTCCTGACACGAATCGAGCGGCGGTTAGCATACCCTACGCGGGAAGCCGACCGCTTTATTACGGTCTCCACCGGAGTTGTGGGGTGTAATGAGAGATATGGTCGCTACCCATAATCAACGCGGATCCCTGGTCATCGAAATGATCACCCGAACGAGGTGGCTCTAACATGCCGACAAAGCCGTTCGACGAAATCGACTCTATTGTCGGGGAGTCGCTCGTGACCGTCGAAAACTTCAAAATCGAGGCGGGGAAACTTGAGGAATTCGCCCGTGCGATAACGTCCGAGGATCCGGTCTTTCGCGACTCCGACATCGCAGCTGATCGGGGGCTCGACCGCGTACCCGCGCCGTTGACATACGAACGCGTGGGATCGTTTCCCCGGTATACGCCTGATGAGGGAGGCGAGTTCGATCTCGGGCTTCGACCGGAGTACATCCTTCACGGCGAGCAATCCTATGAGTACGAACGTCCCCTCTACGTTGGGGACGTCCTGACGGGGACGACGACGGTGACGGACGTCTTCCAGCGCGAGGGCGGACGTGCCGGCACGATGACGTTCGTTTTACAGGAAACGGAGTATCGCACCAACGACGACGAACTCGTACTCACTGCCCAGTCCACGACAATCGAAACCGA
The DNA here is from genome assembly GCA_046545615.1 of Natronomonas sp. Taxonomy (GTDB): domain Archaea; phylum Halobacteriota; class Halobacteria; order Halobacteriales; family Haloarculaceae; genus Natronomonas. The sequence continues at coordinate 4,822 of JBKGZK010000068.1, read as the reverse complement.
GGGCGCGGTCGAGGAGGACGACGACTCCGCCGAATCGGCAACGGATACGAGTGCGGCCGACGTTCCGGATCCGGACGAGGTCGACGCCTCCCCGGGAGGAGATCCGACCGGAGTCGGTGACCGTATCCGGACAGCTACCGACCTCTCGGTGGGTGACGTCGGCCCCATCATCGTCGCCGAGACCCTTGAGCGCCCGGACTTCGTTAAGTACGCCGGCGCGAGTGGGGACTTCAACCCGATACACTACGACGAACCGTACGCGACGGGTGCGGGCAACGAGAGCGTGTTCGCCCAGGGAATGCTCACGGCCGGTATTATCTCTCGCGTCCCGGCGAGGTGGTTCCCGCTTCCGGCCATCGACAGCTTCGGTGTGCGTTTCCAATCGCGTGTGTTCCCCGGCGAAACCGTCGTTGCGACCGGTGAAGTTGTGGATCTGACCGACGTCTCCGGGGGGACGGCCGTCGAAATAGAACTCGAGGCGACGACCCAGCGTGGTGGTGGAGAAATCGTACTCACGGGGAGTGCCTCGGCGACGTTACCTGAGTGACTTCCCACTCTACCCCACCGTCCAGTATTGCCACTAGGTGAATCGTAACCCCTATACGTCGAAGTAGGGTAGTGGTGGTTGAGTCCTGGTAGGGTAGTGGACTATCCTCCTGGCTTGCGGAGCCAGGGACCGGAGTTCAAATCTCCGTCAGGACGCTCACTTCTCGCGGCTGCTGCGTACCCAAAAGCTGCTCGGCGTTCGGGCCTGACACGTGCATCACGCTCGCTTTGCTCGCGTGAGACTCCGTCAGGACGCTTTTGCAACACTACACCGCAAGCGAAGCGAGGAGTTCGTTCTTCAAGTACCTTAAATGCCGAGAGTTGAGCCGACGAGACACAACAGGTGGCCCTACCGTCAATTATCCAAAACAAACATGACACCAACAACCTCATCCGTCCGCATGTTTCGCCGCCCACGGCCGAAGGATGGCGTAGACGGCCCAGGACCACGGCACGTCGATATCGTGTTCGTCGGCTTTCTTTATCACCGTCCCCTGCAATGCCTCGAGTTCCATTCGCTTGCCGTTGGTCATGTCGTAGTGAAGCGACGAGAACGTGTCTCGATCCAGGTCGTGGGCGAACTCGATCCAATCGTCGATCACGTCGTCAGCCACTTCGACGTCCTCGGCGGCCGCCACGGCTTTGACTTCGTCGAGAAGACCGAGATACAGCTCCCACGACTCGTCGACCGACCGGATGTCTCCGATCGGCAGACGAATCGCGGCCGTGACGCCGGACATCGCACTGATAAAAGTGTACTTGTTCCAGAGGTCGGTCCAGACGTCCTCCGAGAGCACTCCTTCCATACCGTCGGCACGCTCGCACAGTACGTTGAAGCGCTCGATCCGATCGGTTCGGGTGCCGTCGAGTTCGCCATAGATTATCCGCGCGGGACCGTCGGTGTGTTCGATCACGCCGGGGTCACCGATGGTCGAGAAGATGTAGGCCACGCCCCCCAACACGTGGTCTCGACCGACCCTCTCTGCAAGTTTATCCTCGTTGTCGATCCCGTTCTGAAGGGACAGGACGGCAGTGTCGTCGCCGAGGAGGGGATCGAGACGTTTGGCTGCGTCAACGGTATCGAAGGATTTGACACAGAACAGGACGACGTCGCACTCGCCGATGTCGTGTGGATCGTTTGTGGCCGGGAGATCCACGTCGAAGTCCCCGTGAATGCTTTCGACGGTGAGCCCGTTTTCTTTGAGTGCCGCGAGGTGGGATCCTCGCGCGATCAGGTGTACCTCCGCGCCGGCCTGGGCCAGTCGCCCGCCGAAATACGCACCGACGCCACCAGCCCCGTATACTGCGATTTTCATACGAATGAAGGTGTTGGCAGTTGCACTTGATTGTATCGTCGCTACGAGTCGGTATGTTACACATTTTTGAGACCCCCTTCGGTATGAATACACATGGTCGTAGGAATCGACGACATCGAGACCGTGACGGTGATCGGAAGCGGACAGATGGGCCGAGGGATTGGGGCCGTCGCTGCTCTCGCCGGATACGATGTTTACCTCAATGACATCGCTGAAGAACAGCTTGATGAGGCCGAAGACGAAATCGAATGGTCCTACGGGAAAGCCGTCGAAAACGAACAGGCCACCGAGTCCCAGGTAAATGCTGCCCTAGGTAGTATCACCTACACCACCGATTTCGAAGAGGCGGTAGAGGACGCCGACTTCGTCACCGAGGCCGCACTCGAACAGCAGTCGATGAAAGAGGACATCTTCGAGGATCTCGATGCCACCGCCCCCGACGACGCAATCCTCGCAACGAACACTTCAGGGCTCAACATCACGCGCCTCGCGGAGGTCACAGATCGACCAGAGCAGGTGGTCGGTACCCACTGGTTCAATCCACCGATGTTGATGGAGCTGGTCGAAGTTATCATGACCGAGTACACGCCGGACAGGGTCGCCGACACGGCGGAAACCCTGGTGGAGTCGTTCGATCGGACCCCGATCCGGTGTCGGATGGACATCCCGTCATTCATCGTCAATCGCCTGATGCGACCGTACGGCGAGGGGGCCGCGTGGATGGTCTACCGGGGCGAACACACCATCGAGGAGATCGATTCGGCGATGAAGTTCCGCGAGGGCTTTCCGATGGGACCATTCGAACTGGCCGATTTCACCGGTGGTATCCAGATTCGCGTCGAGGGCGAAGAGGATCACCTGGAGGACGACCGCCCGATGTCCTACGACACGCAGGTTTGCCCGCTGTTGAACCAGCTGTACGAGAAGGGCCGATACGGCCGAAAAGCCGGTGCAGGCTACTACACCTACGACGAGCGGGACGAGCCAGATATCCCGATCGATGCCGGACAGGGATTCGATTCGTTACTCGTGTGGGCGCCGATAGTTAACGAGGCCGCAAAGCTTGTCCAACACGACGTCGCGAGCGTCGAGGACATCGATACCGGTGCGCGCCTCGGAGGCAACTGGCCGATGGGACCGCTCGAAAAGGCCGACCAGGTCGGAGCGGACATTATCGTCGAGAAACTCACCGAGGTGGCAAGTAGACACCGAGACACGGCCAAGCTCGCCGAGACCCTGCCCTGTGACCTCCTCGTCGAGAAAGCTAAGACAGGCGATACGTTCTACTGAAGCGACGCCAGGATCGTCTGTGGACCGTCGGCATACGTTTATACGAAATCTCGTCGAAGTTCGCCCATGGACCAGGAACTTTGTTTCACGCCTGCGGTCGAACTCGCGAGTCGAATTCGTCGCGGCGATCTGTCGCCGGTCAGGGTCGTCGAGGCCCATCTTGATCGGATCGAAGAACGGAATCACCTAACGAACGCCTTCGTCCGGGTGTTCGAAGAGCGAGCCCGGTCGGCCGCTCGCGACGCTGAACGTGCGGTCGAATCCGGGGAACAACTGGGTCCCCTCCACGGTGTCCCCGTCGCGATTAAAGATCTCACCCCGGTAGCAGGCCAACCAACGACGTTCGGTTCGGTTCCCCTCGCAAATTACGAGTCGGAAGATGACGCGCCAGCGGTCGCACGACTACTCGACGCGGGAGCTATCGTGCTCGGGAAGACGAACACCTCCGAGTTCGGTCACATCGCGACAACGGACAACGAACTGTTTGGTGCGACGGGTTCCCCTTTCGCTCCCGACCGAACGGCCGGCGGTTCATCTGGTGGGAGCGCGGCTGCCGTAGCGGATGGCCTCGCACCGATCGCCCTTGGAAGTGACGCCGGCGGATCGATCCGAATTCCGGCGAGCGCGTGCGGCTGCTACGGTATCAAACCCACGTTTGGTCGCATTCCGCGCGCGACACGGCCGAACGCAATCGCCGACGCGCTCCCGTTTACGAACACTGGCCCCCTAACCCGAACCGTCGAGGACGCCGCGCTCGTGTTCGACGTCATCGCGGGCACGCATTCGTCCGATCCATTTAGCGTCCCGCACGATGGAGAGGCGCGGGAGGCTGTCGGTCGGCCAGTTGACGGCCTCGAGGTAATTTATAGCACCGACCTCTCCGTATTTCAGATCGACGACGCGGTTCGAGTAATCGTCGACGACGGGGTCGACATACTCGAACAGCTCGGGGCCAGCGTGGATCGGGACGATCCCGCCCTCGAGCCGATATGGGACGATTTCCGAAATGCCTCGCGAACGATCTTTCAGGCAGGCATGGCCGAACTCGTCGAAACATCGGAAGCGGCCTTCGGCGTCGATCTCGCCTCACACACCGACGAACTCACCACGTCACTCGCGGCGATGGCGGACTATGGTCGCGACGTTACCGCTGTCGATCTCGGGGAGGCAAACGGCGTTCGAACAGCGGTTTTCGATGCGATCCAGGACTGTCTCGCTGGGGCAGATTTACTCGTAACACCCACGCTTGCCATCCCACCCTTCGATATCGAACTCCACGGCCCGGACGAAATCGACGGAGAACAGATCGACCCGTACACGGGGTGGTATCTGACCCAACCGTTCAATATGACCGGCCATCCGGCAGCCTCCGTCCCCGCAGGGTTCACGGACGACGGGCTTCCCGTCGGACTCCAGATCGTCGGTCGCCGACACGCGGACGACGTGGTTCTCGCGGCCAGTGCCGCTCTGGAACGAGGAAATTCGTGGACGGAGTCATATCCGCCTTCCGAGTAACCTCTCGTGATCAGGGATTCACATCGTATAGTCATTCCTACGATTGATTCAAGGGAAAGGGTTCGTCGATAGCTCCATATTACGACCCCTAAAATGTTCACTTATTTTCCAACGAACTCTGGATCACGCCCCTCGAGTCGTGCGGTGAATCCTTC
>JBKGZK010000067.1:0-11847 GCA_046545615.1 Natronomonas sp. | reverse complement strand
CTAATCAGTAGAAAAATTTGCCAAGTTTCGTTCGAACTTATCCGTATGGCAACCGCTGTGAAGGTCGACGAAGCGGCGAAATCTCGCCTCAAAGAACTTCAGGCTGAAATCCGACTTAGGACGGGGTCCAACGTCACTCAGCAGGAACTTCTCACCAGACTCATCGACGACGCCTACGAGTCCCGCCACGACGTCATCGACTCGTTTAGGGAAGCAACCGTTTCGCTTTCGTCAGAAGAGAAAGAAGCGTTGCACCGGGATAGAATCGAATCTGGTCGCGAGACGGACAAAGATGACGTCGATGAAATCCTGTACGGATGACTGTTCTGATCGATACGGGTGGCCTGTACGCCGAGTACGACCGGGTACATCGAGGCACGAACCGGCTGCCGAAATCCTCGATCGCACGTACGATGGTGAATTTGGCGTTTCGTACCTGAGTGACTTTATTTTCGACGAGGCAGTCACGCTGACGTATCGACGGGTTCGTTCCAACGAGGCGGCAACGCGGCTCGGAAAATGCCTCCGGGGCGTCGACCCCTATCCCTCGGCGTTCGAACTGCTCCACGTCTCGCGTGGCATATTCGCGGACGCCGTGAACGTCTTCGAACAGTACGACGATCAGCAATTGAGCTTTACAGGCGGTCGAGGCGAATGCTCCGGGGCTTGACCCCGAGGCGGTTCACGGATGCGACCACCATTTCACTCTCTCGACGACACGATATCGACGCTGTAATCAGTTTCGACGACGACTTCGATGGTCTCGTTCATCGAATCGACCCGAAAACCGCGTAGTCGGCAAGTTCCACACCGCTGGATGGTTCGAAAGGGACGCTGCTCATCTACTGTCTGATATATTCGACCTTCGTAACGGTCCGTATCCAATTTCCCCACGATGTTATTACGTCACGGCGTACACCTGCTGTTCCATGGGAAAGATCAACGAGTCCGAGGTCGAGTGGACGACTCTCGACGACGGCGGGAGACGGATCGAGCGGAAGAAACTGGCTTCGAAGGCTGACGGTGACGAACTCGGGTGTAGCCTGTATCGACTCCCGGAGGGCAATCGGTCGTGGCCCTATCACTACCACACCGGTAACGAGGAGGCACTCTTCGTGCTCGACGGCACGGGCACGCTTCGACTCAACGGCAACGAGCTACCGCTCGAATCGGGCGATTACGTGGCCCTGCCGGGAAACGAACGCGGAGCCCATCAGGTAATCAACGATTCTCCTGGACGTCTCAGGTACCTGATGGTCTCGACGATGTCCGAGCCGGAGGTCACCGTGTATCCAGACTCTGACAAGATCGGTGTTTTCGTTGGCTCCCCTCCGGGTGGTGAGGGCGAGCGGAGCGTCCACGGCTACCATCGAACCGCGGATGCGGTCGATTACTGGACGGACGAACCCGATCCCCGGCCAGAGTGATCGTGGGCGTGAACTTGGTAGGGATCATTTCGCATGTCGATCGGTGGGCCGTTCAGCGATGCGACTGGTGGGTCGGTCGTCGAAACTGATCGAGGATCTTGGCGATCGATCGGGGAACAAGTCGATCGTTCGGGGAACTTGGTTGTTCATCGCAAGGGGACTTGGTTGATGATCGGAGAACCGTCCGACGTACCCTTCTCCAGAACGATTGGGTTCATGCCCGGGAGTTGGATGCTTGTGGACGCCACACGTATCACTCGATCGACTAATCGTGTCGTAAACCTAAAGACCGGAACCATCCTTAAATCGAACAAGATGACCACAGGATTCGCACTCTTCGGGGGAGGTGGGTAGATGGGCGTCGAGATACGAGAAGCCCCGGTCGCCGACTCCGAGTTCGAGGAGATGAAGCAGTTCGTCCACGACTATCTCGCCGCGAGCGTCGAAAACGAAACTGAGGGCGGCCGGATGCGGTGGTACCCGTGGCACTCTGCTGAGTACCGGTTCAACCACATCCTCAACGTGACCGAACTCGCGGTCGAGATTGCGGAGAATGAGGGGGCGAACGTCGACATTACTCGCGTGGCGTCGCTGTTTCACGATATCGCCAAACTCGAGGCCGAACAGGATGTCCACGCCGAGGCAGGGGCCCGAATTGCCCGCGAGTACCTCACCTCGCGGACGGACTACCCGGACTCCTTCGTCGACCAGGTGTGTCGCGCCGTCACGGATCACTCCTATCAGGGAGATCTCTCGGACGTCTCGCTGGAGGCTCGCTGTCTCATGGAAGCGGACCTCCTGGACAAAGTCGGGGCCAACGGCACCACCCTTATGCTGCTTCGCATGGGGTACGAGGCACGCAACCACATGGACGCAAACGAGATGGTCGGTCGCGTTCTGGACCGCGGACTGGATGCCCTCGATCGGGTCGAATCCGACACCGCCGAAAGTATCGGGTACCAGCGACTCAAGCGCGTCCGATGGTTTAAAGAGTGGCTCGAAGACGAGATTACGGGCGTCGAACCGTCACTGGAAATGTCCGAGTGAACACCTTCATGGACCGTCGGCATGCACATCGAGGGTGAGTTCGCCCCTGGATCGTGGGAAGAGGCACGAACACGGTACGAGATACTCGGCCCTGCTGCCCAGATTGTCGTCAGGGAGATAGCCAGGGCGATGGATTTCGATCGAAGCGAATACGATAGCCGGGTTACCGCCGACGTCGTCGAAACGGCTCGCCAGGCGCTGTTCGCTTCGCTGCTTGCCGTCCGGGTCGGCACCGCCGAAGAGTTCGCAGATTGGCGAGAGGACCTCGACTACGAACCCCGCGTCGCTGGGAGCGACACTGTAGACAACGTTGCCTGGCACGATGCGCCGTTCGCCGAAACTGCGGTCGCGGCCACGTTTCAGAACAAACCCGAGGCAGCAGTCGGGACGCTACGGCGGATGGCTTTCAATCGGATCTATCGCGAGGAGCTATGCGGCGAGTAACCCGAAATTTCGTCGGGTCGATCCTGGTCGTTCTGGTCCTCCTGCTCGGGCTCGGTGCGCTCCCCAGCTACGTCCAAACGGGTGATCCGTACCACGTCGAGGCGACGGTCGCGGACGGGGACGGGGACGGCCCCGCCATCGATCTCGACGCCCTTTCGGAGGAGCGCTTCCCCTTCACGTTCGAAGCCGTTTCTGCAACCGGAACCAAGTCCGATGAACGAACCGATTCGCCGTCGGGCCGTTCGACGGCATACTACACCGGCCCCGTCGGTGTCAAGGAGCGCTTTACGCACACGCCATTCGACGAATTCGACGAGTTCCAGACCCGACAATCCGGGGCGCTCGATCGAAGTCCGACATCTCCCGTCGGCGACGTCGCATACGTAACCGCAGACGGCGTCAGGTACCGACTCGAAATCGTTCGGGTCTCCACGGAGGGTTCGAACGCGTGACCGACGACTTCGAGAGCCACGACTGGCCAGTTCGAAGGACAGAAATCGAGTACGAGACCGGCTGGTACACGGGCGGCTACGATCTCGTCGAACTCCCGGATGGCAGGGAGAAGCGATACTACTGGGCCGAGTTGCCGCCCGCCGTGGTCATCGTGACGCGGCTCGAGGATCCATCGGTCTACGACCTTCCAGGGACGGAGCCCTCGATTGTGATGGTCGAGCAGTTTCGACCGCCCATCCGGGAACACTGTCTCGAACTTCCCGCAGGCCTGGTCGAAGACGGAGAAACGTTCGTCGAGGCGGGTGCCCGAGAGCTTCGCGAAGAGACAGGGCTCGTCGCGTCCTCGGTCGAGCGACTCGAACGATTCTGGTGTGCGACGGGCGTCCTCCGACATGAACGAGGGATCGTCTACGCTGACGTGGAAGACCGCGTCGAACCCTCCTACGATGGTGACGAATTTCTCTCCATCCGGACAGTCCCGGTCGACGACGCACTGGTGGAGGTCCGATCCGGTGCCGGGAACGACGCCTCGATCGAGGGACTCCTCCTGGCCCGCGCGGACGGACGAATCTAGCAGTGAGCGGGCGACCCCCGTCCCGAGCCCGGCAGTTTAAGCCCTTCCTGGCCTACCCCAAAATATGGACGGCGAAATTTCGGCGGCCGAACTCCAGGCCTTCTTGGAATCGGGGGAAGACGTCACCATCGTGGATATTCGAGCCCCGTTCGAGTTCCGCCGGGGGCATATCCCCGGGAGCGAAAACGTGCCCTTCGGCGAGCTGACTGCGCGAATCGACGAAATCGCGGACGCTGACCGCGTCGTCACGGTGTGCCCGCACGGCCAGGCCAGCATCCAGGCTGCCCGTCTCGTGGGCTCGTTCGAGGGGTTCGACGGACGCGTAGAATCGCTGTCATCCGGCATCGAGGGATGGCCATATGAACTCGCGGCCGACGACGTCGCTGCCGAATCCGATGGTTCGACGCCACCATTTTGAGCAGGTGCTCGGGGATTCGAACTTGTATTGAGAACGAAACGGAGTCAACAGCGCTCCGCGAATCAGGCCACGTTGAATCCCTTCTCGCGCAGGAAGTCTTCGATACGACCGAGGTGGTTCCCCTGGAGTTCGATGACGCCGTCCTCGACGGTGCCACCACAGGCGAATTTCGATTTTAGATCCGACGAGAGCGAGTCGACGTCGACGTCGCGTGGATCGAATCCTTCGATGATTGTTACCTCCTTACCGTATCGGCGCTCGTCGATGCGAATAGTGATCTCCTGGGACTCTTTCGCGACGTCCTCGCAGACGCAGAGTTCCTCCGGGAGTCCGCACGTCGAGCAGACTTCTGCACACATTCCCTACGGGCACCTAATGAATGCAGGTTTATTAAGATTGCCGAGGTGTCCCGGACCGACATTCACAATCCGACGCCTTTTCGACATGGCGACTGGGGACTGATATCATAACTCGCCGATGGTGCCAAATTGGGAGCCCCGATGCTCACCGTCACAGAGGTGGACGTCCCCCGCAGGGCACTCATTCCGACGAGGACAGGGGACGGTCCTCAGCTCGTGATGTGTCGAGACCGTGTGGAATTCTCGATCGACGATCGAGCATCCGGGCGAGGGCAGCCACCGCCTCGTCGGCCTCCTCGGCGGTCACGCCCTTGCCGTATCGTACCCGTTCGTACAGTCGACCGATTCGTCGTGCGGACGCTTCGGCGGTGGCGAAGTACTGGCCCGGCGTCTCTCCCGGACGTTTTTCGCGACCCTCCATCGTCCGGAGGTGGCAGGCCCGTCGATAGGTAGCGGCGACGCGTTCGTCGGGATCCTCGTGGGGAATTCGTCTGAGCCAGATCGATCGCCGGATCCGACTGTCCACGCCCGAGCGGTGAATCGCTCCGAATCCGCCGAGAAGTGCGATCGCGATGATTCCGCCCTGCCGGGGTGTTGGTCGAGGGAGTGCGGGAAATTTCACTCCGTGTAAGCTGGCACCCGTATCGTCCGGGGTCGGGGTGAGTTCAGTCTCGAATTCCGATCCGTTATCGACGGTCGTACGGACCTCTCTTTCGTCGTCCACCGTGGTGTTATCCTCCTCGCCCGATTCCTCGGGATCGACACCGTCGAGACCATCCTCGCGAGCCGATTCGATTCGGTCCCGTTCGGCCGCAGTTCGTGGATCGGCCGGCGTCGGATCGAATTCGATCCACCCCTGTCCAGTGAAGTAGACTTCGACCCAGGCGTGGGAGTTTGTCCCACGCAGGACCCATTCGTTCTCGTCGATTCGATCGCCGGTCGTATACCCCGTGACAAACCGGGCCGGAATCCCCTGGGTTCGCAACATCGCGACCATCGTGGTGGCATAGTATGTACAGTATCCGGCCTCCATTTCGAAGAGAAATGCATCGGCGATGTCGCCGCGTGGCCTGTCGACATCGAGGCTATATTCTCGTTCCTGACGCAACCAGGTCTCGATGGTTCGGGCCGTGTCGTAACGGGTGTCTGCATCGGTGGTGAGTTGCGTTGTAAAGTTCCCGACCCGATCCGGTGTGCTCTCCGGGAGCTGGGTATACTGGGTTTCGATCTCGTCGGGATCCGATGCTCTCGCCCGGCGTAACGTCTCCGCTGAGGCGGTCGGCTCTAGGCTCCGCACTTGGTAGGATTCGTTCGTCTCGAGCGGGCTTGCCGGCTCGAGATCCCCCGACGTCGAAGTCTGGACGACGACAGGCGCCGAATCGATCTTCACCGGCCGCCAGGCTGCGGGCATCACCCCAGCAGGTGATTCAGTCGTGATGTTCTGGGTGTTGAGCTCCGATTCGCCAGACGGCCCTTCGAGTATTCCTGCATACGGGTCGTACTCGTCGGTTCGGACCCAGCTCGACCCGGTGTATCGATCGTAACCGGATACGCGCCAGTACGCCGGCCGGTCGGCTTCCACGGTGTAGCGAGCGTACGGACTCAGGTCGATCGACCCCTGGATTTCGATCGTCTCCTCGGAATAGAGGATATTAGATTCGATCGTCGCGGCCGATCCGCCTCCGCCACCAGCGGTGGTCGAGTCCGACGAACCGGGGATCACGCCGACGAACATCGTCGACAGGACCATCGTCGCCAGAACTATCGCGAAGACGTCGACGTTTCGCAACGGTTCGTCCCGCAAATCGCAGTCGCCATAGACGATCGCGAGCGTCACGCCGGTCACGCCGACGAGGGTCGTTTCGATGGACGCGTCACCCGTGGCCACGAAAATCGCAAGCCCCCCACCGGCGATGAGGGATCCGAGGACGTAGCGGCGACGCAGTCCGAAGTACGTCGCGAGAAATACCGGAACGGGTGTCATCGCCAGCGCCCACAGGTCCGCGTTTCGGATTCGTAACGCGGAAACCCCGCCCAGGAGTTCGACTCCGTCAACGAATATCGTGACGAATATCCCGACCCCCTCGAATCCACCTGGAACCGACTGGACGTATGCATACGCGCCGCCGACGAGGATACAGGCACCCAATCCCAGCGTCAATCGCGGGGAAATAACCCGCGAGGCTATCAACCCGGCGAGTACCGATCCGATCGCGACGAGATACAATCTCGTCGGTGGATTGAGCACGATCGTGATCTGGAAGAGTACGGCCAGAAACCCGGCGAGGACGAGTCCGATGCCGGTGAGCGCCACCAACCGAGGCGGCGGTCCGCTGATCCGTTTGCTTCGGCCCACCTCGACGAGACGACGGACGTGTTCGCGAGACCAGTTCACATCGCTTCCTCCACGAGGCTCGTTTCGACCCGTTCGTCAAAGTCGACGGTTTGATCCGGCGTCCGGATCGTAGTCATTTCCCCATCGGAGACGACCCTGATGTCGGCCCGATTGGTATTCGGCACGCGTCCGCCGTCGGTCGTGGCGAGCAGCCAGAGCAACGATTCCTCGGCGCCCGAATACGTTCTCGATTCGCCATCGGAAAGGGTGACGTCCACGGCCACCCCGACAGCACCGAAGGCGTCTGCGAGACTTGCGATCGCCGACGCCATCGAATCGACACCATCGGCGACCGACTCGCCGACGATCGATACACGATCGTCGCGCCCGTCTCGTTCGTGCTCGGTCACGAGGAATTCGTCGGACGGTCGTTTTGCGCTGGAACGCCAGTGAATATCCCCCATCCGGTCGGCTGTGGTGTACTCACGAAGGTGGGAGAACGACCTGTGTTCGAGGCCGAACACTTCTGTTCCACCGCCACCGGCTACCTCGAAATCGAGTTCGTACACTGGTGGATATACCACGGCAGGCCTCGGTTCGACCGACTTGAGGTGGGTGTATTGCGAAAAGAGACCAATCGAATCGGACTGTTTGCATGTCGCAGGTCCCAGCTCGTAGATACCGCGCCGTTCGAGACGAACTTCGTATGTAAATGCTCCGCCGTGCCCCACCTCGCGGAGCCTCGGTTCAGGGCCAATCCCCGTCGGGGTCCGCTCGTCGACGACACACGGAAGCGTCGAATCGACCGTTACTTCGATGGTCCGCTTGTCTCCGGGGAATCCCGGCTCCGGCGGTTTCCGCGAGATCGTTGGTGGGTCGGCGAACCGAAGCTGGAGAAAACTCGCACCCAAAACTACGAGCCCGGGGACGACAATCGCATCCAGGGACCGAGGCCCCGATATCGATCCGGTCGCAAACGCGACGAGCACGATCATCACTACGGCAATACCGCGCGCTGTGGGGCGGATCGAATCCGGCACGCCTATCCCTCCAGGGGATCGACCGGGACTTCCTCTAGGGCCTTCGAAACGACGTCGGCTGCGGAGGGTTCCTGTGGTGCCGTTTGCATGCGGTGTGGGAGCACAACGTGGGCTAGTTCCTGCACGTCATCGGGGAGCACGTAGTCCCGACCGTCGAGGACGGCATGGCCCTGTCCGGCACGAACGAGAGCGATTGACGCTCGAGGGCTGGCACCGAGTCGGGCGTGATCTCGAGTATAACCTGTTAGTCTCGAGACGTAGCGTCTCAACGGCTCGCGAACCGCGACGGCTGCCGTCGTCGATCGGGCGTCGTCGAACTGCTCGACGTCGGAGACCGGTTCAATTCCGTCGATGGCGTGACCCCCCACGGCTCGATCGATAACGGTCGATTCGTCGTCTAGGTCGGGATAGCCGAGTTCGAGCCTGAGCATAAACCGGTCGAGTTCGGCAGCCGGAAGTTCGTAGGTCCGTTCGCGATCGATCGTGTTTTTCGTCGCGATGACAACGAACGGCGTCGGAACCGATCGCGTCCGACCGTCGATCGTGACCTGTCCTTCTTCCATTGCTTCCAACAGTGCCGCCTGTGTTTTTGGTGGTGCGCGATTGATCTCGTCGGCGAGGACGACGTTGGCGAACACTGGTCCCGGTCGAAATTCGAACTCTCCCGTCTCCTGGTTGTACACGTTGGAACCTGTAATATCTGCGGGGAGCAAATCTGGCGTGAACTGGATTCGCTTGAAAGTGCAGTCGAAGGACGCCGCGATCGCCCGGGCCAGCATTGTCTTGCCAACGCCTGGAACGTCTGCAAGCAGGACGTGACCGCCGCCCAGTACCGCCGCGACGAGGTGCTCGATCGGTTCGTCGCCACCCACGATGACCTGCTGGACGTTTGCGATTACGTCGTGAGCCGTCCGGCCAGCGGTTGCCACCTCGGTGGTCGTCGACTCCCGAATCTGGTTAGTCATGGGGGATGTTACCTATTTGCGGGCCTGCCTGAATTTACGTGTTGTGTTGGCGGAGGCGGTCGCCCCGGATTTACGGTGTGGGATCGGGCGATGCGACGCGTTGGACGGTGGCTCATACACGACATCCCGAACTGACATGCACTCGCCAGCAAAATAGCGCGAGTGCCTCGGGGATTGACCCCGAGGTAATTCACCCTGCGGAGATCGGAGCCTGTTCTACCAAGAGACGGACAAAAAATGCGATTCACGACGACGTGGAGTCGCGTGCCAAGACTCAGTCGTCTGCTGCTGCAGGCGATCGATCGATGGTTGCGATGTCGACGTCAACGGAGAACTGCTCGAATTTGTCCTCGCCGATGACCTCGACCGTCTGCTGGAGATTGTCGTTAGCGACCTGCCGGGTGACCGTTTCCATATCGACGCCGTAACTCGATTCGTAATCGTTGGTGTCGTCCCTGCCTGTGAGTCGGTCGACGTACTCCTGGATCTTGGGTTCGTATACTTCGGGGACGATGGACGGATCTTCATCCGCGAGCTTCTTCATCAGCCAGCGACCGTTCGCGATGTGTCGCCCCTCGTCCTGTCGGATGTACTTGAGTCCCTCCTGGCACCCCGGCAACACTTCAGTACCGAGGTCGTCGGAGATTGCAGTAAAGACCTCGTCGAATATCTGGTACCCTGTCTTTGCGAGTTGGGCTTCGACGATGCCCATGTAGTGCATGACGCCCTCGCCGAGGAGGTATCGCATCTCCTGTTGGTCTTCGCGACGGGCGGCTTCTCGCATGCGATCGCCGACTTCCTCGAGGTCGTCGACGAGGAACTCCTTGAGGTCCGGGTTCCGCCAATACTGGGATTCCTCGTAATTGTCGATTTCGGTTTCCTGCGTGCCGAAGACTTCCTCGAAGTAGTAGGCGAAGAAGTCGGTGTGCTTTGCCTCCTCGAAGAGATGGGTCGTGAGGTACATCTCCATCTGGATGGGACTGAACGGCGCGTCCTCGAGTTTGTCGACGAGGGTGAGGTACGGAACGAGGGTTCGGGTCACGGACTCCTCGCCCTCGTAGAATCCCACGAAGGTTCCCATGATGGACTCTTTCTGCTCCTTTGAGAACCCTTCCTCCCAGTGAACTTTGTCCTCCTCGAGTTCGATATCGAGGGGGTCCCAGGTGCCGCGTCGTTTCGCCTTGTCGAACAGTTCGTACGGCTTTTGCTTTTCGGTAAATTCGACTGCCATGTGTGCCAATATTATGCAACGATTATCCCTGAACGTCACCCGCGAAATGGCGGCTCTTTATGAAACGCTAAACGTGTTTACCAGTTGTCCCAATCGGCGACCAATTCCTGCGGTGGGAGTGACAAGTCTGTAGCAACTGTCCCAGACCAACCGATTCCTCCAGGGGGAGCGACGGGCCCCACCGGATATGTCGTCTGTCGCTGGATCGGTTGTGTTCGTACGAGGTGGTGAAATTCGTATCTGTCAGTCGAAATCCTCGAGATCTAGGTCCGAATCGAGTTCTTCGAATCGGTCTTCGCCGATAGCTTCGATCGTACGCCGGAGATTCGTGGTAGCGACGTCGCGAGTCGCATCGCTGAGGTCGATTTCGAAGGCGCGTTGGATCCTTCGTCGGTTCGCGTCCTCGGCTGTCGTGGGCTCATCTCCCGGATGCATCCAAACACGTTTGACGACGGTCTGGACCCAGAAATAGATTTTCCAGTGAAGATGCCCGCGAGATGGGCTCGAATCAGTGGCTGTCGTAAACTGGGTCAAACGATTAGGGTCTGACCGTAGTCCGAATCGACGTCGGTGCTGTGTCGTCAGCGATGGCTCACGAAGGTGAAATATTGAAGGTCCGAAATGACACCGACAGTCGATTTAGTCGTCTGCCGCAGCCGGCGACCGTTCGACCGTGGCGACGTCAAAGGAGGTTCCGAATCGGTCGAATCGGTCCGGGCCGATGACCTCAATAGTCTGCTGGAGGTTGTCGTTTACGACCCGACGGGTCACCTCCTGGGTGTCGATCCCGTAACTTGAATCGTATTCGTTCCTGTCATCTCCGCCGGTGAGACGATCGACGTACTCCTGGATCTTGGGTTCGTACACTTCGGGGACGATGGACGGATCTTCATCCGCGAGCTTCTTCATCAGCCAGCGACCGTTCGCGATGTGTCGCCCCTCGTCCTGTCGGATGTACTTGAGTCCCTCCTGGCACCCCGGCAACACTTCAGTACCGAGGTCGTCGGAGATTGCAGTAAAGACCTCGTCGAATATCTGGTACCCTGTCTTTGCGAGTTGGGCTTCGACGATGCCCATGTAGTGCATGACGCCCTCGCCGAGGAGGTATCGCATCTCCTGTTGGTCTTCGCGACGGGCGGCTTCTCGCATGCGATCGCCGACTTCCTCGAGGTCGTCGACGAGGAACTCCTTGAGGTCCGGGTTCCGCCAATACTGGGATTCCTCGTAATTGTCGATTTCGGTTTCCTGCGTGCCGAAGACTTCCTCGAAGTAGTAGGCGAAGAAGTCGGTGTGCTTTGCCTCCTCGAAGAGATGGGTCGTGAGGTACATCTCCATCTGGATGGGACTGAACGGCGCGTCCTCGAGTTTGTCGACGAGGGTGAGGTACGGAACGAGGGTTCGGGTCACGGACTCCTCGCCCTCGTAGAATCCCACGAAGGTTCCCATGATGGACTCTTTCTGCTCCTTTGAGAACCCTTCCTCCCAGTGAACTTTGTCCTCCTCGAGTTCGATATCGAGGGGGTCCCAGGTGCCGCGTCGTTTCGCCTTGTCGAA
>JBKGZK010000066.1:0-11930 GCA_046545615.1 Natronomonas sp. | reverse complement strand
CTGACACGACGGACAACAGAACTCGTACCGACGCCCCGAGACCTCCTCGGTGACGCCTTCACTCGTGACCGTGTTGCCACACTCCACACATTCGAGTCCCAGCGTCACGTCCGGAACCGACGGTAACCATTCGGTTTCGACCACGGGGACTGCCTCGATGTTGTGTATCGCGCCCGTGTCGAACGTCTCAGCGAAGTGTCGTTCGACGTCAACGTCCGGCATTGTCGCAACCACGAGGATTCGATTATCTGCGGTCCTGACCACTGATTCGACGTCGGCGTGTTCTTCGAGCGTGGACCGGACCCGCCGACCGGATCCCGGTTCGACCTCGAAGGTCACGAGTACGTTGACTCCGTCCTGGAGTTGCGTTCGATCGTTATCGACTGTGAAGCCACGTATCACGCCCAATTCTTCGAGACGATCGACACGGTCCGATACCGCTGGCGGGGAAAAGATCGACGCGTTCGGCCAGGTCGCTGAACGGTCGGCGAGCGTCCTCAAGTAGCAGTCGGAGGAGTTCTCGATCGATATCGTCGAGATCGCGCAAGTGTTATACTGCGGTTGCGACAGTTACCGGTTTCCCAGTAGAGAGTGATGCATCGCGCCTCCCGTCCACAGTACGATCGGCTGTGCCAATCCGGGAGCCTTTACCGGCCGGCTCCGTGACCTGGTGATATGAACCTCACGAGATGGAGTCGACGTCACATCACGGGAGTGACATTGGTGCTATCGGTGATCGCGCTGGCCTTCGTGTTCGGAGCCGCACTCCAGCGCCTTCCCGTCGAAGCCCTCCCTCTGTCGCCCACGTTGCTGACATGGATCCCCCACATAAATTCAATCGTGAGCCTTGCCGCGATTGGCACGATCACCGTGGGATGGCGTGCCGCTCGATCCGGTGCAATCGACCGACACCGCGTCTCGATGCTTGCGAGTTTCGTTCTCTTTGCGACGTTTCTCGTCCTGTATCTCTATCGAGTGGCACTCCTCGGTCCCACGGAATTCCCCGGCACTCCATTCGTCCACACGTACATCTACCTCCCGATACTTGTGGTGCACATCCTGCTCGCCATCGTATGCGTCCCCTTCGTTATCAACGCGCTCCTGCTGGCGGGTACACACTCGGTATCCGAACTTCCCGGGACGAATCACCCAATAGTTGGTCGGATCGCTGCGAGCCTGTGGCTGATTTCTTTCACCCTCGGGATCGTCATTTATGCGATGCTCTACCTGGTATACTGACGGAGCAGGTCTGAGCACGGAACAGAATGATGTCGATCGGGCATGTGGGAACCGAACACTCAGTAATCTCGCTCGACGAGAAAATCGGCGATCCCTTCGAGGAGTCGCCGAGACTCACCGGACGGGAGCATCTCCAGGTGGGACTTCCCGCTAGCGACGAAGTCGAGTGCCATTTCGCGGGCATACTCGATGCTCCCGGCATCTTCGAGGCGCTCAACGGCAGCTTCAATTGCTGCCTCGTCGGGGTCGGATCCGACGAGCGTCTCGATGTCGATGCCGGCGTCTCGGGCGTGGAGCGTGATTATTGTCCGCTTGCCCTCGATTAAATCGGAACCACGGCGCTTTCCCAGGGTGTCGCTCGAAACCGTGAGATCGAGGAGATCGTCCTGGATCTGGAACGCCCGTCCGATGTCAAGTCCGTATCCGTACAGCGCGTCCACGATTTCGTCGTCGGCACCGAGGAGGATGGCCGGGATCGACGCCGAGACGGCATAGAGAACGGCCGTCTTAAATTGGATCATCTCCATGTACTCCTCGATCGTGACGTCCGTTCTCGATTCGAACCCCACGTCGAGAGCCTGTCCCTCGCAAATTTCCGTACAGGTCCTCGCCAGCGCATCCATCGCGCGGACCGATCGGTCGGGTGCTGCGCCAGTCTTGAGCATATACTCGAAGGCTTTCGAATAGAGCGTATCGCCGGCCAGGATCGCTGTTTCGAGGTCGTACTCCTGATGGACCGCCGGCACACCACGTCGCAGGTCGTCGTCGTCCATGATATCGTCGTGTATCAACGTAAAGGACTGAATGACCTCGATCGCGACGGCCGCCGTGAGTATGTCCACTTCGCCGCCAGACAGTGACGGAAAGCGTCGGTAGTCCGTATCGTGCGGATCGATCTCGGTAATGGCCTCAGCTGCCAGCAAAAGGATCGCCGGTCGCAAGCGTTTGCCGCCGGCGTCCAGCAAGTACCGGGAGGCCTCGTAGAGCCGTTCGGGGTCGTCGATCGGGAGCTGTTCGATTATCGCGTCGTTGACGTGTTCGCGGCGTGTCGCGATTGCGTCGTCGACGCGGGAAGCAGGCGTCATTCCACGAGCGAGATAGTGTGACCGTTTCGCGAAACGTGTAGATCTCGTCCCAGGCTGTACCCCTCGTTGCTCGCGAGATTCACGTAGGACGAAAACCCGCTCATGTCCTGATGGGCCGGAATGATGTGGGAAGGATCGAGCGCATTGAGCATTTCGTAGTGACCTTCCCGGTTGAGGTGGCCCGACACGTGGACGTCGTCGTAAATACGGGCACCCTGCATGCCGAGCAACGTCTCGGCCTGGTATCGCTGGCCCTCGTTCGTCGGTTCGGGAATTACCCGCGCGGAGAAGATGACCTTGTCACCCTTGTCGAGTTCGAAGGGAGTCTCGCCGCGAGCCATCCGCGTGAGCATCGCTCGAGGTTCGCCCTGGTGGCCCGTCACAACCGGCAGGAAGTTCTCCTTGCCCTCGTTCATGATCCGCTTGAACGTTCGATCGACGGACTTGCGGTGGCCGTACATCCCCAGATCGCCGGGGAAGTCCACGAAGCCCAGTCGTTCGGCCGTCCCGCTGTATTTCTCCATCGATCGGCCCAGCAACACCGGCTGTCGACCGATGTCCTTTGCAAACTCGACGAGACTCGTGACGCGCGCGATGTGACTCGAGAAGGTCGTTGCGACGATTCCGCCGTCGTAATCCTCCATCGACGTGATGACGTCCCGAAGGTGCGCACGGGCGACCGATTCGCTCGGCGTCCGGCCCTTCTTTCCCGCGTTGGTACAGTCTTCGATGTAACAGAGGACGCCTTCGCGGCCGATCTCCCTGAACCGCTTCATATCGATGGGATCGCCCAGCACTGGCGAGTGATCCATCCGCTTGTCGAGGCCGTACACGATGGCACCCTCCGGCGTGTGCAACACCGGATTTATCGCGTCGATAATGGAGTGGGTCACGTTGACAAATTCGAGTTCGCACTGCTCGCCGATCGCCATCGTCTCGCCCGCTTCCATCTTGATCAGGTCGTTCTGGACGCCGAACTTCTGTTCGGACTCGATCTGCTGTTTGACGAGTTCAATCGTAAAGGGCGTCGCGACGACGGGAGCGTCGTACCGGTGGGCGAGCTTCGAGATGGCCCCGATGTGGTCGAGGTGTCCGTGAGTCGGGACGATCGCCTGTACGTCCCCTTCGATGTCGCTCATAACGCGATCGTCCGGTATGGCCCCCATGTCGATGAGGTCCAGGCTGTGCATCCGTTCAGTTTCGACGTTGTCGTGAATGAGAACCTTCGAGAGGTTCAGGCCCATGTCGAAGATGACGACGTCGTCACCTGCCCGGACAGCAGTCATCTGCCGTCCGACTTCCTCGTAGCCGCCGATTGTTGCAATTTCGATTTCCATAGTTGTCGCTCCGAGAAGTCGCGCCCGGAGCCGCAAGAGGGCGACCGGCTGACTGCGAACACGACCACCTGGTCGCTCACATCACCGACCGACGTCGGTGTGTCGACGGTCGAAATCCACTGGCGTCGATGGCCTGGTGGATCGACGACGTCGACGACTGCCAGTCGCCCATCGGATCCGGGACGACCGTGGCTCGGTTACAGGTGTCTTCTACCTCGTCGTTTAAAAAGTGCGTGGATCGTCTCTTCAAGCCGACACGAACACGACCGATACGATGCTCAATCACCCGATGCGGGTCCCTGGCTCCTCACCCTCGACGAAAACAGAGAGCTCCTCCAGTCCAAAGACGTAAGCAGGAGCCTCAAGCGCCAAGAGCTCGCGGACTTTGGCGGTCATGCCACCGGTGACGTCGGTTGCATCGCTGCCCCCGAGTACCTCCTCGACCGCCTCGAAACGATCGATGCGGTCGACGACGGTCCCGTCCGAATCGAGCACGCCGGGAACCGCAGAGCAGACCCCGACTCGATCCGCGTCAAGGCCTTCAGCAAGCGCGACCACGAGTTCGTCACCAGAAATGATCGTCGCCCCCGCATCGCGCTGTCCTACGACGTCTCCGTGGGAGACCGGAACGAATCCTTCGGCCAACATCGTCTCGAACGCTCCGATGGGACACCGCAACTCGCCGTCTCGCGTCCGTGTCGCGAACGAGAAGGGTTCGATCGGAACGGCCCCTGCTCCCGCGTCGGCGAGGGATTCAACTACCGCGGCGTTCAGTCGCTCCATCGCGTCGTGAATCGATCTGATAGCGTCGGTGTCGTGGGTCCCCGTGGTCGTCGTAACACCGTGAGCGGCGGCGTGGTGGTGACCGAAGCTTCCGCCGCCGTGGACGACGACGAGATCGTCCGTCGTCCCGATCGCCACCGCAGCTGTTCGGAGGCTGGAATGGTCGACCGTTTCGGGTTCCGTCTTGTCCGTGATGACGCTCCCACCGAGTTTGAGTACGGTCGTCATTCCCGTCGAACTCCATCCAAATCCAGTTCGGCACGGAACGCGCGTTCGCACTCAGGTGTGTGTTCGAGTGCCGTCTCGGTCGTCTTCGTTTCGTCGAGTGCTACCATACAGCCACCGCCACCAGCCCCCGTTAATTTCGCTCCGAGAGCCCCGGCCTCTCTGGCCGCCCAAACCATCGCTTCAAGCGATCGGGCCGACACACCGAGCGCCGAGAGGAGACCGTGATTGAAGTTCATCAACTCGCCGAGTGTCTTGGTGTCCCCGGCGTCCAGCACGGATTCACCGGCCCGGACGACGTCCCCGATAGCGGCCACGGTGTCGTCGGCGAAGTCGTACCGGTCGCGCAAGCCTCGAACGCCGGCCACAAGCTCTCCCGTCTCACCTGCGCCACCGTCGTATCCGACGACGAAGGGGAGGTTAGGCGGGTCGTCGATCCGACGACAGGCGTCACCTTCGACACGAACGATACCACCCATCGTCGAACAGAACGTATCAGCCCGGGAGGCCTGTCCCTCCTGAACGTCGTATTCGACCTGGTAGGCCCTGTCTGCGAGTTCGTCGCGGGGAAGTTCGACTCCGAGTTCTCGGGTGGCCGCGTCGATACCTGCCACGGCGACTGCGGCTGACGACCCCAAGCCGGCACCCAACGGAATGTCGCTTTCGATCGTTACGTCGAAGCCAGCAGTCGGACGTCCTGCCGCCGCTCGCGCCTGCTCGATCGATTCGTCGACGTAGCCCATCGCCGCATCGAGGAGCGGTCGTGGGACGTCGACGGCCGGTTCGTCACCCTCTACGTACGAGACACTGAACCCGTCGAGCGAGAGATCGGTCGCCGACACGTGGACTTCCCCGTCGTCGCGGGCATCGACTGTCACGCGGGCACGTCGTTCGATCGCACAGGGGACTGCCGGCTCGCCGTAAACCACAGCGTGCTCCCCGAAGAGGTAGACCTTCCCCGGGGCGCTCGATGTAACCATACGGGATCCTGTCGTGGCCGGAGCAAAAAGGATACCCTCCTGAATCAGTCGACGTGCTAAGGGCGGTTGCGACATCGGCCCACCGGCCGTTCTGGAACTCGGTGATGTCGTTCCGACCGAGTCGACTGGAACGAGTCGGTTCTGACGAGCGCGATGGCTCGGCGACAATTATTTGAAGTTAGAAAAACTCCCGCTACAGTTCCGTCTCGAAGTCCTCGAGCGCGTAGGCAGGTTCGGCCCCGCGGCGGTCGAGCGTCTCGTTGGCCAAAAGCCAGTAGACGACGCTCAGGGCTTTTCGACCCTTGTTGTTCGTGGGAATCACGAGGTCGACGTTCGACGTCGTGTTGTTGGAGTCGCACATCGCGATGACCGGGATGCCGACCGTAATCGCCTCCTTTACGGCCTGAGAGTCCCCGATCGGGTCGGTGACGACCACGACGTCCGGCTCGATGTAGCCCTCGTAATCCGGGTTGGTAAGCGTGCCGGGGATGAACCGACCGGTTCGGGCACGAGCACCGACGACGTCGGCGAACTTCTCGGCTGGGAACCGACCGTACTGTCGGCTCGACGACACCAGAATCTGCTCGGGCTCGTAGTTCGCGAGGAACGACGCGGCCGTGCGAATGCGCTGGTCCGTCTGGGAGACGTCGAGCACGTAGAGTCCGTCCGTCCGCACGCGGTGGATGAACCGCTCCATGGACTTCGTCTTCTGCTGAGTTCCGATATGAATCCCGGCGGCGAGGTAGTCCTCGACGTGGATCAGGAGGTCAGCCTCCTCATTCGGCATTACGTCCTCGTCGAGAACCGGACCGTCGTCCTCGTCGGCAGCCGTAGCGTCGGGGTCGTCCCCTGTCGGTTGTTCGGCTTCGGCCTCGTCGGTTGCCTCGGCCGGCGTTGCGTCCGGTTCGTCATCTGTGGGTTCGGATTCGTCAGCTTCGACGGGTTCCTCGATGTCCGCTTCGAGTTCGTCGGCGTCGAATCCTTCCTCGTTATCGCTCATGCGTTTGCCTCGATTCGAATCAGTTCGTTGAGTTTTGCAGTGCGCTCGCCGCTGACCGTCCCCGTCTTGATGAACGGGGCGTCGGTCGCGACGGCGAGGTGTGCGATCGTCGCGTCTTCGGTCTCGCCACTCCGGTGTGAGACGATCGGTGCGTACCCGTTTCGGACGGCGAGTTCGATCGCGTCGATGGCGTCCGAGAGGGTGCCGATCTGGTTGGGTTTGACGAGGATGCTGTTTGCCGCACCCTCCTCGATTCCTCGCTCCAGCCGGCTCGTGTTCGTGACGAACAAGTCGTCACCGCAAACCAGTGGGAGTGGGTGGGTGGTCGACTTCTCGGTGGCAGCGATCCGTTCGGTCAAGGTGGCGAACCCATCGAAGTCGTCCTCGTCGAGTGGATCTTCTACGTAGACCAGATCGTAGGTGTCGACGAGTTCGGCGACATAATCGATCTGCTCCGCCGGTGTCCTATCGGTATCCGCATACCGGTAGATACCGTCGTCGTAGAGTTCCGTCGCGGCCACGTCGAGTCCGAAGCGAACCTCGAAGCCGACGCGATCTGACACGGCGTCTGTGGCCTCGGCGACGACATCGAAGGCTTCGCTATCGTCGATCGACGGGGCCCACGCACCTTCGTCCCCCTTTCCGGCAGGGACGCCTCGTTCTTCGAGTCGGTCGCCGACCTCGGCGTGTACCTCGGCGTTGGCGAAAACCGCATCCGCCACCGACGGCGCACCGATCGGAGCCGCAAGGAACTCCTGGATGTCGGTCGCATCCGCGGCGTGTTCGCCACCGCCGACGACGTTGCCCAGGGGAATCGAAAAGTTCCGTCCACGAAACGCTCCACCGAGGTGTTGATACAGCGGGATTCCGAGCGTGTTTGCAGCCGCCTTCGCAGCTGCCATCGAGATCGCGACCGCGGCGTTCGCACCGATCTCCGAAAAGTTGTCGGTGCCGTCGGCGGCGTGCAACGCCATGTCGACGCCACGTTGATCGCCAGCGTGAACCTGGCCCTCGAGTCTCGGTATGGCACGCTCTCTAGCGGCGGCGATAGCTTCGTCGACCGGTCGCTCGATTGCCTCGTGCGCGCCTGTTGACGCTCCCGAGGGGGCGGCGGCCCGACCGAATCCACCGTCGTCGGTCGTCACGTCGGCCTCGACGGTCGGGTTACCCCGGCTGTCGAGAATCCGTCGACAACGCACCTCGGTGACGAGCGTCATTCACTCCCTCGCCTGACGGTGAAGGGGAGGACGCCCGCGTCGTATTCCTCTGCGGCGACCAGAATCGGCTCCGTCTGTCCGGTATCGATCAGTACCGGTGCACCGTAAGACACCTGCAGGGCTCGGGCACCGAGAATTCGTGCCTTCTCGTAGCGATTAGCCCCCTTCATTGGTACGGAGAGACGACGTCGACCAGATCCCGGTGGGAGACGAGCATTCGACGGCAGCAGTGGCGCTCGATTCCGAGGTCGTCAAGCACGTCCGCTGGGTCTTCGTCGTCTTCCTGGGTCCGGGTCTGGAACGCTTCCCAGTGTTCCCCGACGACCTTTCCACACGTGAAACACCGAACTGGAACCATCATATCTCGATCACCTCACCGGTAGGATTTCTGGTAGCGGGTCCGTGCGCCGGGACCGCCCCATTTTTTCGGTTCAGACTGCCGGACGTCGTTGACCAGCAGCGATCGATCGAACGACATGAACGCATCGCGAAGCTCGGTGTCGTTCGTGTGCTCGACGAGTCCGCGGGCAATCGCCGTGCGCGTCGCGTCTGCCTGGCCGGCGAAACCGCCACCGGAAACAGTCACGTCCACGTCGACGTCGTCGCGGAGTTCCTCCGCTGCGATGCGGAACGGTTCCAGCATCTTGAGTCGTGATTGCTCGGGTTCGACGAGTTCAATCGGGCGGGCGTTGATTCGTACCCGTCCGGAACCGTCACTGACCGTCGCGCGTGCGATGGCCGTCTTCTTCTTTCCGGATGTGTTCGTTACCATGTGACCTTCGCTCCAAGCTTTTCGCTTACCTCACCGAGGGTGAGGAACTTGATGTTCGATAGTCGATCGAGCGACGTCCCGTCGAGGACTTCCGCATCGGGGGCGTCCTCTTCCCGTTCGTAGGGATTGCCGAGGTAGACGCGCACGTTTTCGAATGCTTCCCGACCCCGAGTGGTCTTGTAGGGAATCATCCCTCGAACGGCGCGCTTGAACAGCAGATCGGGTCGTCGCGGGTAGTGCGGTCCGCGATCCGAGCCGACGTCGGCCCGTTTGCGATAGACGCGCATCACGTCGTCTTCACTGCCCGTGATGACGGCGCGTTCCGCGTTAACGATCGCGATCCGTTCGCCCTCGAGGGCACGTTCAGACACCTGCGAGGCAACGCGACCGAGAATGCTGTCCCGGGCGTCGACGACGACGTCGGGATCGAACGCGGCGTGTCGCTGGCTCATCGTATCACCCGTACGTTGGATCCGCCGGGGTTCTGTTCGATCGCTTCTTCGAGGTCGACTGCGTCGCCGACCCGATCGATCTTCGTTTCTGCGGTCGAGGAGAAGTCTACAGCTGCCACGGTGACCTCCTTGCGGAGCGCACCTGACCCGAGCACCTTGCCGGGTACGACCACGGTTTCATTCTCCCTGGCATACCGCTCGATACGGCCCAGGTTGACCTCCGCGTGCGTACGTCGGGGTTTCTCGAGGCGCTCGGCGACGTCATCCCAGACCTCGCCGCCGCCGTTACGGGCGGTCGACTTCAGGTCGGCGATGAGGCTCGTAAGCCTCGGGTTTGTTTTGCTACTCATCGATTTGTCACTCCTGAGAAGGGTAGTGGATGCAGGGAGCAGGATTTGAACCTGCGGACCTCTACAGGACAGCGCCCTGAACGCTGCGCCGTTGGCCAGACTTGGCTATCCCTGCTCGTAATTTTGGATGTGGATTCCCGACTCAAGCCCCTTTCGGTCGTCGATTCCGAGCGCGCGAGAGTCTCGCCGCTGGGAACCGTTCGATCCAATGGTTGTGGGGCTGTGGAAATCATTATCTCAGAGTTGGACTGCGTTTTCGAGTTCGGACGCGCGTTCGTTAATCGAATCCACGGCTCCGAAGACAAGGTCTTCGACGCTCATCGAACCGTCGGATTCGACGTGAAAGACGAACGCGTTCGGCACCTCGTCGACCTCGACTTCCTTGTCCGGGTACAGGTTCCCGAGGTCGTTGTCGAACGCTTCGGCCGGTACGAGTTCGCCGTCGTTCTCGACGACGCCCCGGATAATCTGTGGTTCCTGATCCTCGTATTCGTCGCTGTCGCCGACGATGTCCACCTGCTGAAGGTGTCGATACCCGACTGCGACCCCGCCCTGGTGTTTGGCGTGATCCTTTCCGTATCCGAGCACGGCGTCGGCTTCGATCTCAAGTCGCTGGCCCTCTTTGAGGTCGATAATGGGGACGTTGTCTTCGGCCGGTTCCACCTGGTCGTCACTCGAAACGAGATCGCTCGAGTAGGCGGTTGCCGGTCCTTCGACGTCGAGCGCCAGCGTCACCACCTCGCCCGGTTCGTAATCGTCGGGCGTCGACAGCGGAATCAACCCGAGACGCAGGGCGATCTGCTCGTCGAACATCACCGACGAGTTCTCGATCACGCGAACGTTGTCGATCGACAGCGTCGGGACATCCGCGAGCATCGCCCGGCGAATCCCGTTGGCGAACGCCGGAGTAATTCCACGGACGAGGAACCTCGAGCTGCGGTCGTCACGGTCGATGAACGTTACGTCGAATGTATCACTCATATCAGAACCCGGAATTTTTCGGGGCACGAGTCCCGTCGTGTGGGATTGGCGTGACGTCCTCGATTCGACCGATTTCGATGCCAGCGCGAGCGAGCGCACGGATCGTCGCCTGAGCACCAGGGCCGGTGTTCGTCTGCTGGTTTCCACCGGGGCCCCTCACGCGAACGTGGAGTCCGTCGATGCCAGCGTCCTGTACCTCTTCGGCGACGACCTCCGCCATCTGCATTGCGGCGTATGGCGAGGCTTCGTCCCGGTTCTGTTTGACCACGGTCCCACCGGAGGATTTTGTAATGGTTTCGGCTCCGGTCAGGTCCGTGACCGTGATGATCGTGTTGTTGAAGGAGGCGTACACGTGTGCGACGCCCCAGGTGTTGTCGTCTGCCATTATTGTCCCTCCGCTCGTTCGGGGTGGAGTTCGTCCGCGAGTGGACTCCGTTCTTCGTACTCGATGCGGTCCACTTCGTTCACGTCGACCGTGTACGACGGCTCGGTAACTTTCGCGCCCGAGACGGTGACGTGACCGTGAACGATGAACTGCCGGGACTGTTTCGGCGTGTTGCCGACGCCCTGCCGGTAGGCCACCGTCTGGAGTCGTCGTTCGAGGACGTCGGTCACGTCAAGCGACAGGACATGATCGAATCCTTCCTCCTCGTCGAGGATCCCGATCCGTCGGAGACGAGATAGGAATTCAGCCCCCGCTTCCGCGGCGACCTCGGCGTCGCCCTGGGCTTCCCCGAGGAGTCGTCGGGCCTCGCGGCGGTAGCCCCGAAGCTGGGACTGTGCGCGCCAGAGTTCCTCCTTGTTCGCGAGACCGTATCGAGAGATGAGGTCGCTCTCCTGGGCGATCCGTTCGCCCTGGAAGGGGTGGTTCGGCGTCTCGTAGAATTTCGTGTTACTTCCAAGCGGCATTATTCTTCATCACCTTCCGCGGCCTCTTCGGCCATCTCTTCCTGAATCGCTTCGATGTTGACACCGATTGTCCCCTCGGTTCGGCCCGTGGACTTCGTCCGCTGGCCGCGAACCTTCTGGCCGCGCTTGTGTCGGACGCCCTTATAGGAATCGATCATTTTCATCCGGTTGACGTCCTGGCGGCGCGTCATCTGGAGATCGTTTCCGATCTCGTGTGTGGCTTCGCCCGTGTAGTAGTCGTTCGGGTGATTCGTCAGCCACTCGGGGACCGAGTCGGCGAAGCCTTCGACGTTTTCGATGATGTCGTCGATCGTTTCTTCGTCGAGTTTCCCGATGACTTCCCGGCGGTCGACGCCGGATTTGTCGGCGATAATGCGAGCGGCGCGGTGACCGATGCCGTTCATCCCTGTCAACGCACGCTCGACGCTCTTCGTCCCGTCGAGGTCGGTCTGTCCAATGCGAACGAAGTACTGAATGTCTTCGTCCTCGTCCGCCTGAGTGTTATCCGTGCTCATGTGTGCTCCGTTAGCGTCGTGGCGGGGATTCGAACCCCGGAGGCTTGCGCCACTGAGTTAGCAACCCAGCGCCTTGGGCCAGGCT
>JBKGZK010000065.1:0-12050 GCA_046545615.1 Natronomonas sp. | reverse complement strand
TGACCACGTCGACGTGGAGGTCGACGTATCGTGCCTCGTCGGGGAAGAGTTCGACAGGCGTGCAAACATTGACGTACGTCCCCCGAAGATCGCCGTCCTCGCCCCGGTAGACGGTCGCATACCACCACCGACCTTCGACGAACTTCGTCCGGGCGACATCACCAGCCCGTCGAGGGACATCGAGCGCATCGTACCGCCCCTGACCTGAAATTTCTCGTTCGATCGTAACCGTACCGTCCGGGTCGCGGTCCGTCACCTTGCCCCGTCCCAGGACGATGAGTCTGCCGTCGGGTTTGCCGTGACTGATGCCGATCCGGTCGCCCTTGGTCGGCCCGAACTGCTCTGTGGTGGCTGAAAAAGGGAACTCGGATGGTGGTGGGTCGGCGACCGATTCGGCGAAGTCGACTGCCGTACTCGCCTCGTCGGTCGCCGCCTTTATCCGGTGGTGTCCGGGGAGAGTCGTCGTCACGGATCTCCTGTGTTCGTCGAGTTCGAATCGCGATTCACGCCCGAACCATACCCATGCGCCTGCCTTGGGCTCGGCGATTCGGGCGGGCGTCCCGTCAAATTCCGCGTCGTCGATTGCCTCCATCACGTGTTCAGCCCGGTCACCGGCACGTCGAAGAGCCTGGGTAAGGCTTTCTAGATCCGCGTCGTCGGCCTGGGGATTCCAACGCGGATGCCAGCCGTCCGGTGGATCGGCGGGGAGCAGGTCCGCAATTCTGGCCGTTTCGCCCGGTTCGTCGACGCGCGTGCGCCCCAGCTCGAGGAGGCCACCCGAGATCCGAAGGGTAGTCGACAGCGACGGCCGACGGTCGGTCCAAGGTGGGGCCGGTCGAGCGATCTGGATGCGTCGCTCGTCGCCCTCGTCCACGTAATCGTCGACCCGATCGTAGGGGAGAAATCCTTCCACGTCACCGAGATCCACGATTGCACCCGAACCGAGTGTCTCGTCGACTACGCCGTAGAAGACGGCATCTTTCGGTGCCGGTACATCCCAGGTGAACGTATCGCGGGCGACGTCTTTGAGCCGCGACTTGAGACGGCTAACCGCCGCAGATTCTCCGAAGATACCAACCCCCTGTCGATCCGCGGTCATCGATACGACGACGTCGGCCGGGACGACCTCGAACGTCGAATCGAATCGACTGCGGATGGGCGGCGAGGGCTGGACGATTTCGAAGTCGTCGTCAAGAAAGTTCGTGAGTGCGGTGCTGTAGATTCCACGGATACGGACGGTATCGTGCCGTCCATCTCGAGTCGACGGGGGGTCCACAGGATCGAGATTGGTCACGGCGTAGACCCCTCCCCCCACCGCGGGCCCAATACCGAAGGCCACAGCACTCGACGGCCAACATTCATATGGCGAGGTTTGCCGTCGACCACCGAAAGCTTCTCGAATCGATTTCTTCGACTCGCCAAGTGGTTTCGAGAGACAATTCGTTTGGCCAAAGCGTTAGGATCACCGCGCTCGACCACGAGGTATGAAGGATCCTGTAGAGATCCACGACGACGGCTCGCGGGACCTCTACGACGTTGCGACGTGGGAGCCACGAACGGCCCTGGACCGCCTGGCCGAACGGACCTACAGTCGAGCGTTGCGAGCTGGCCGGGCGTTCGTCGTCGGGTTGGGCGTGTTGCTCCTGATACTCATCCTGGCAGGCGGCATCGGTGGCGTCCTGCTCGACAACCCATTCGTCATCGGTCTGGTCGTCCTATCGATCATTCCCGCTGCACTGCTAGTCACCTACGTCTACGTTACCGACGTCACGACTGCGGAACCGCCGACGCTGCTCATAGCCACGTTCGTTCTCGCCGTACTCTTTGCCGGTTTTGCGGCCATCATCAACGGGATACTCGGCATTCTCCAGTTACTACCGGTCTTTGGTATCGTACTCTTTTTCTACCTCGTCGTTGGACCCGTCGAGGAGACGGTGAAGATGCTCGCCATCCGCCTGTATGCGTTTCGAGACAATAGATTCGACTCGGTGATCGACGGTGCCGTATACGGTGCAGTCGCCGGTCTCGGGTTCGCGACGATCGAGAACGCGCTCTATATCACCCAGAACATCGAGACCCCGGCAATGGTGTTCGGACAGGCGCTGATCGATCTCCCGCTACCCGAGGGGATCGGGTCCCAGATTGGTGAAACCCTCGAGGCCGGCGGTGGGATTACCGCCGTCCGTGGTCTCGCCGGCCCTGGCCACGTGATCTACTCTGCTTTCGCCGGCTACTATCTCGGTCTCGCGAAGTTCAATCCCGACAACGCCGGTCCGATCGTCGCGAAGGGATTGCTCATCGCCGCGTTCATCCACGCGACGTACAATACCCTCGTGGGAATCGTGCCGGGGCTCGTCCTTCTCCTGGTCCCGGACGTGTCGATCATAGTCGTGTTCTTTGGATTCGTGGTGGTCTATGACGGTCTATTCTTTTACGTCCTCTACCGGAAACTCAGACGCTACCGTCGCGTCTTCAACGACGCCACATCGGACGCTGCTCCTCACGATCTCCCGGTCGCACGGACCGAGTTCGATCCAGCGTCGACCCCTCGACGAGACTGGTAATTCGGGTCCGATCGATGGACCCTCAAATCGGCGTTACTTTGAACACGTAATCGGCGTAGACGCCATCGAGATTGGAGGGACTTTCTTCCCGGGTGTGCTCTCGACACAGGGCAGCGGCAGCCTCGACTGCTCCGTGGCCGGTCTCCTCCTGGTAGCGTTCGACGACGAAGAACGTCGCCAGTTCGTCGCACCCCCGTCGGTGACACTCACGTGGAATTTCTTCCTCTTCGTACGTTTCCCGTCGGGATAGTGCGTCGTCTTCGAGTTCCGGCTCCTCCTCGTCCAGGCGGGCGAGCGCCTCCTCGATGTCGCGCTCCCGTTGACGCGTATCCGCATTTCGAGCTTGCGCCTCTCGACCACGTTTGGTATCCGGCATACGTCGATATTGGACCAGGACCGAGTTAACACTGTGGTACGACGTGGACTCTAGAAACTCCAACGTCTCGATTAGGTCCAACCACAGGTCGTGCCGGTCTGCTAGGGGTTCGCTATCGGTCCTCTCGACGAAAGGGCCGCGAATTACCCGAGAAGGCATCTGAGACAGCTGTTGTCCTCAACACCGCACGGCGACTGATAGTGGCGTAGAGACCCACGATACGACCTTCTTCCCACGCTATGTGGTCGAACCGGGGGATCGTATATACGAGTATGTAGTCAACGACGCCAAATCTCGGCTTGGCTGGCTCTACGGGGACTTTCTGGCCGACTCAAGCGATTAATGCCTCTGCATCAGGAGTCTTCGGCCCCGTATCCGTCGACCAGCCGCTCGACGTACTTCGCGACAACATCCACTTCAAGGTGGACTGGGTCGCCGACCGATTTTGCCGAAAGCGTCGTCAACTCGTAGGTTGCAGGGATGATCGCGACGGCTATGGAGTCCACTTCTAGCGATGCCACCGTCAACGAAATGCCGTCGACTGCGATCGAACCCTTCTCGACAACGTACTGTCGTAGCCGGTCAGGGAGTGCGAATTCGAACGTCCAGTCGTCGCCGATGCGTTCGATGGACCTCACCTCACCGACGCCGTCGACGTGTCCCTGAACAAAGTGACCGTCGAGACGGCCGTCGGTCGGCAGGGCACGTTCGAGATTTACGGGATCGCCTCCTCTGATAGAGTCCATATAGGTGCGCTCGAGCGTCTCGACTGAACAAAACACCTCGAAGTCGTCATCGGTCAGAGTTTCGACAGTCAAACATGCGCCACTGACCGAGACGCTCTGGCCGTGGACGAGGTCGTCGACGAACGAGCACGAAAT
Source organism: Natronomonas sp. (assembly GCA_046545615.1). GTDB lineage: Archaea > Halobacteriota > Halobacteria > Halobacteriales > Haloarculaceae > Natronomonas. Next base: position 8,229 of record JBKGZK010000065.1, on the reverse strand, counting down.
CCGGATGCGTCGGCCGTCACTTGTGTCCTCAACGGCGACAATCTCGCCGGTTTCCTCCACGATCCCGGTAAACATACCCCGTCGTTGGTACCCCCTCGGGAAACGAATTTCCATTCGTACCGGTTGGTCGTGATCGCTCGCCAGCGGCCACCAGCAGTCTGTCGCGTGCATTTTCGTATTTGGGGGTCGGTCGCGTGCCTTTTTTTACTCGGGGATGTATCCTTCGTCGATGGGACTGCTCGATACGGTGGCACTCTTCGGGACGGTTGCCTTCGCTGCGCCGATGGCGCTTGTCGGCATTGACTTTCTCTGGAACGGGCGCACCCTCGCTGGCGTAGCATTTCTCGCGGTAGCCGCTGGATTCGTCGCGGGACAGCAGTACGGTCTCCCTGCCGTCAAGCGACGGCTCACGAATTCGGCCATCGATACTGCGAGTGACGCGATCGGGATGGGCGACGAAGAGCCGACCGAGCGGGACGATTCCGCAACGCCACGGGAATGAGGAGACCTATACATGTCCATTCGATACTGGGACCATGGGAATCCTCCGGTCGGCACAGCTCGTTGCGACGCTCGTCGTGGCCGGACCGATCGGCCTTGTAGGTGTATTCAATCTCCTCGACGGGAACCTGCCACAGGCTATCGTCTTCCTGGGTCTGGCACTCGGGCTGGTTGTCCTCAGCGAGTACGTGTACCTCCGAATTACCGATCGGACGATCGGTCGGCTCTCGCGACTCCGAAGCGATCGAGGGAGCGAATGACATCCTCCCCGGCGTTCACAGTAGTTGCCGAAGTACTGGGTTGAGACGCGCCAGATGGGCCATTCGTTGATCGATCGAAACAGTTTGAAACAGTCCTAATAGACTCTTAGGACGAGTTCAGCGGAGACTTACCCCGGCTATGTGTACACTCCATCTCGAACGGAACAGCCACTTCTGGTGGACCGAAGCTTGCCTGCCAGGGTAGTGGTCCTCAGCCGGGATCGAACAGATCCGCCATCCACCGGTCCCGGAGTATCCGACCGAACACCTGTGCTGCGATCGGCGGTGCATCCATCTTCCACTCGAACACCCCGCAAGCGGTTACATAACACTTAGCGGTTGTACAGCGTTACGGCGAACAGAAAGTAGAACAGCCGTACGCTAAAGACCTTCCACCGCGATTTGGCAAGGAACTCGCCGATTAGTCGATAGCTTGTCTCGATCCCCCTGCGCCGCCGATATGCATTCGCCAGCGTGGACCTCAACTCCTCATCAACCGGGCGGTTCGTGACGAAATACGTCTGTTTGTCGTCGGGGTATTCTCGATGGGGAACAAAGAATCGCGAAAGCGTCATGGTATCATATGGCGGTCGAATCCCGCTCATGACGTAGTCATGCTCCACCTGTACCCTCGGGTGATCCATGACCATGCTGGGAAATTGCCGCGCCTGAACCACGTAGTCGAGATCATGGGCATTGAGTATCCACAGGATGTCCACTTCGTAGAATCTGCGATCCAGGAACACACCGGATATCAGCCCAGTCAATGACCGCAGTAAGGGGCCGGTCAGGTGCCTCGAATCAGTCGGTTTCCTCCCCAATAGGTTCGACGGCGACGGGAATTCGCACGCCGTCGGACACAATGCAAACGGTGAGATACTTGAACGCCGTGTTATCCCTCGCGACAAATGGGTGTGGCTCACCATGGGCGTCTCCTCATCGCCGTAGAACAGCCAGTCGTGAATGTCTATGGCGGGATCGAGCGGTCGGGTGAACAATCGTGCCTTCGTGGCAAGGCTGCGCACGGCCTCGGAGGAGGCATCGAACTACTCGACGATCGCGTCCCGTTGGAGTTCACGCAGATGGTGGCCAAGTACCTTGGCACGCGGACTCTGCCGATCGGTGTTGAGGCGGGAATGATCGCCAGTGGCGATCCAACACGTCTTCGCGCCGCCATTGGCGAAGTCATCGGCGACCCAACAGTGGGCGAGTAATTCCAGTAAATCGCCTTGGTCGTACTGTTCTTTGTGACCGAGCCCGATATTGATCTGCTCGAAAACTGTTTGCTCGGCTGTCATGAGCAATCGGTTGAGGAACGCGATAAACCCCTGTTCGCGTCTTCGATGCCGCCTGGGTGTGTTGCGTGCATAACAACATCTTCGCAGACAATTTCCCTACTGATTAGTCAGAGGGCCCTCAGACACAGAGTATCTCGAGAAAGCCGAACGAACGTTGCTGTATCTACTTCGTCAACTACTGTAAACGGCGGGACTGTCCTTGAATCAGGCAGGTGAATGGAACGGAGGATCAATGTGGGTGTGGATTGGTAGACGAACGCGGGAGAAATCGACGCCCTTCAGCGAAGATCAGTTTGCCGTCACTTCTGTGCCGAAATCCTGTGCATCCGCGAGAACGTCCTCGAGGCCCTTCTCGAGTGACTGGTTGTGCAACAAAACGTCAATCGGGAGCGTCGGGGCCCCGTCGACGAGGTTTTCGAGCAGGACGAGCCGCTCCCGTGCCCTCGACATGCCGACGTAGAACACGCGTCGTTCGTTGTCCGTCAAAATCGGCACCGGATTGCTGTGCTTCGTAAACGTCTCCGTTCCGGCCACATCGTCAGGATCGGGGACCGAGGCAGCCATCTGCTCGACGACCTTCTCCGTGAGATCCGTCGCGACGAAGACGTGATCGGCCTCGCGACCCTTCGCCGAGTGGATGGTTCCGAGCCGAATGTGCGACGGATCCATCTCCCGATAGTCCCCCGAGAAGTAGGCGTCGACCGACCGTTCCTGGAAGTTCGACACCCTGGTGAGCATATCCGCTGCCGAAGCCGGGCTCGGTGCGAACGGTGCGTGTTCGGTGACGAACGATGGATCGACTGAAAGATCTCTGAGGTCGTCGACTCCCTCCTCCAGTTCCTCGAAGGCCTCGAAGAAGTCGTCGCGGTCGCTCGTGCCGAACGCCGAATCCGCGAGCATTTCGCCGAGTCGGCGTGCTTGGAGACCGTCGAGCGACTCGTCCCCTTCGAGCGCCTCGATCGCGCCGACGTAATCGCGGAGGCGTCCCGTCCACATCCGCTGATCGGTCAGCGAGGTGAAAGGAATCCCCTCGTCGACGAACTCGTCCATAAACTGGAACATCTGATACCGGGCGCGAAACAGCACCATCATATCACCGTCGGGGTCCTCCTCGAGCGTGCGACGCACGTTCCGAACTAGGTCGAGCATGGACGGGCCGGAGACAGCTTCGACGGTCCCGCCGTCTTTTCGCGGCTTGAGATCCTTTTCTTGCCGTTTTTCGATATGTTCGATTTCGGTATTGACGACGTTCAGGATCCGCGATGGCAACCGGTAGCTGTTCGGAAGAACGACGTCCTCGTCGACGATTTCGTCGAGCAAGAGATTCGGGTCTGCGCCCTGCCAGGCGTACACAACCTGATCGTCGTCCCCTGCGATGAGAACGCGATCGACGTGGGGCTTCCATTCCTGGTAGACCTCGTACTGGAGCGTCGTGATGTCCTGGAATTCGTCGATGACGAGGTGGTCGACGTTCGGAACGAGCGATCGCTGCGAGACCCGTTCGAGCATGTCAGCAAAGCCCACGAGTCCCTCGGACCCTTTGTAGGAACGCCAGGCCCGGATTGCCTCCGGGATGTCGATCCGATCGTCGTCGGAGGGCCACGTCGGAGTGTACTTGTTCCCGGTCTGCGCGCGATCGTCGATGTCCGGAGGGAGCCGGACCTCCTCTTCGTTCCACTGGAATGGGACGTCGTACCAGTCGGCGACCTCGCGACGGGTTCGCTGGAGCCACTGGCTCGTGGCGATGATCTTGTTGCCAAGAGTGGTCGTTCTCGCCGACCGTCTTCGTGCGGATTGATACTCGTCTTCGAACTCGAGGCCGTAATCGTCACAGAAGGCTTCCTTGTCCTTCTCGCCGACCACGTCGCCACGAGACAGATTGAGCAGTTCGTACGATTTCGCGTGCATGGTACACACGTTCGAGCGGAGCGATTTCGGGCTCCGGTCGAGACGATCGGCGAGGCGTTCGCGGACCTCGGCTGCAGCCGCACGGGTATAAGAGACGATCAGCACGTCCTCGACGTCGACACCCGAATCGAGCATCTCGTCGACTCGATCGAGGAGGGCCGTGGTCTTCCCGCTCCCGGGGCCGCCGAAGAGGCGCGTCACGTCGGTCGCGTTGGTCATTGACGGTGAAACGACTCGCACCTGTATAAATAACGTGCTTGCATGCTGGCGGACGAAACGGTGCGAGGTGGCGATTTTTGATGGTCACCGGAACACTGAATCGAGCAACCGTTCGGCGGCCCGTTCGATTTCCTCGTCTGAGTCGAGATCGGCGCTCAAGCCGTACATGGGTGCACGTGCCGAATCCCCGCTCTCGGATCGGGCGTCTTCTGCGGCCGCCTCAAGATCTGCACAGAACTCCTCGACGACGGGCTCGTGGGTGGGCATGACTGACAGATGGATGCTCGGGGGTTGCTGCTGGCGTTCCAGCACCCACCCGTCGGCCGTGAGGCGTTCGTGAACCGCCCACACGTCGAGCGTCGGATCGGTCGACTCGATGGCGAAGACTGTGGCGTCGGGGTTGGCAACGATCGAGAGTCCGTCGATCGCTTCGATCCGGTCGCGGAGGGTTTCCGCGGTATCCATCACGGTGGCGGTGAGGTCGGCGTACCCGTCCCGGCCGAGGTACTGCATCACGGCCCATGTGCCGGCGATGGGGCCGCCCGGACGCGTCCCCTGCATGTTCGGTGCGACGTAGACCCCTCCGTGCCAGTCCTGGAACCCGAAGTACTGGTGGAGCCTGATGTCGGGCGTCCGCCACAGGAGCACGGATGACCCCTTCGGGGCGTACCCGTACTTGTGGGGGTCGGCCGACATCGACGTGACGCCCGGTACCGAGAAGTCGAATGCGGGGAAATCGTGGCCGAGATCCCGAAGGAACGGCAGGATAAATCCGCCGAGACAGGCATCGACGTGACAGAGCATGTCGTTGGCAGCGGCGATTCGACCCAGGTCAGCGATCGGATCGACGACGCCGTGGGGGTATGCTGGCGCGGACCCGACCACCATCGCTGTGCGATCGGTGACGGCCGCCTCGACCGCGTCGACGTCAGCGCGGCGATCTTCGCGGACCGGCGTCCGTATCACGTCGACTCCGAAGTAGTGTCCGGCCTTCGACCACGCCGGGTGGGCTGTTTCGGGGACAAAGAGCTCTGACTCGGTAATGCCGCGTTCGCGACGGGCGTGTTCGCGAGCGGTGTAGACCGCAAGCAGGATACTCTCGGTGCCCCCGGACGTGACGTTTCCAACTACGCCATCGGATCCCGAGAGGAGGTCTGTGGTCATTTCGACGATGTCGACTTCGCACTGGCCGAGCGAGGGGAACGCTCCCGGGTTGAGTGCGTTCTCGGAAGCGAACAGTTCGTAGGCGTCGTTTCGTAGCGATTCGACTGCCTCGCCCGCGTGGTAGACGAGATTCCAGGTTCGGCCGTTTCGCCAGTCGGCGTCGGAATCGGCCCTCGATTCGAGGTCGGCAAGTACGCGCTCGCGATCACGTCCGGATTCGGGGAGCGACATACGGACTTTCTCCTGTGGCCCCGATATAAAACTGTTTGCCGCCCTGGATGGCCTGATCGTCCGAGACGCACGCCTCGTCAGTCCTCAACTGATCCTGTGGTGCCGGAAAAATCGCGAGGATCGAGGCCCTCGCCCTCCAAAAACGCCGCGGCACGCTCGCGAAATTCCTCGTCGGTCCAGACGGCTGCGGTGACCTCCCGTTCGATTTCGCGTGCGGCCATCGCATCATTGTACCAGTACTTGAAGATGGCCTTCATGACCCGATACGCGTATGGGCTCTTTCCGTTGACGATCTCGGTGACGAGTTCTACCGCTCGTTCGTCGACCGCCTCGTCCGGGACGACGCGGTTGATCAACCCCCACTCCTCGGCCTCCGATGCCGATAGCAGCCGTCCGGTTAGCAACAGGTCTTTGGCGCGTTGCATTCCGACCATGAGCGGCATCATCTGAACACCCCCGCCGGCGGCCGTCGAACCGACGGTCGCCTCCGGTTGACCGAATCGGGAAGAATCACCCGCCACGATCAGGTCGCACCCCATGACGAGTTCGTTACCACCCGCGACGCAGTCGCCGGATACTGCGGCCACGACCGGCTTCCCCGTCGACCAGAACAGATCCACCGTGTCGTTGTAGGTGGACAGGAACCGGGAACTCTCTTCTGCATCGAGTCCGGAGAGTTCCCCGACGTCCGCACCCGCACAGAACACGTCGTCGCTCGTCGATCCGAAGATAATGCCGTTGACGTCGGGTGCGGTATCCGCCCGTGAAACCGCGTCGTTGAGTTCGGCGATCAATTCGAGATCCAGAATGTTGTGGCGTCCCGGTCGATCGAGGTCGATTCGAAGGACCCGATCGTCCGCAACACGTTCGAGGGCGATGCTATCGTACGCAGCGGCGTCGATCGACATACGGCGACGCTATCGTGCGAGGAGGGGTTAACAGTTGGCACGACGACCGCTCTTGTCGTACCGACTGCCAAAAAATCGACCGTGGGCTGTCCGCGGGCTCAGGGGATGATGAATTCGGTCGCCGCGCCCTGACCGAATCCGACACACATCGTCGAAATACCGCGTTCGACGTCCTGTTTGTGCATCTCGTGGATGAGCGTCACGGGAATCCGAGCACCGGAACATCCGAGCGGGTGACCGATCGCGATGGCGCCACCGTTGACGTTGAGTCTGTCCATGTCGATGCCGAGTTCGCGCTGGCTCGCCAACACCTGGCTGGCGAAGGCCTCGTTTATTTCGACCAGGCCGTAGTCGTCGATGGTTGTGCCGGCGCGCTCGAGCATCCCCTCGACGGCGGGGATCGGCCCGATGCCCATGACGGTGGGATCGACGCCAGCGACGTTGCTCTGGCCGACTTCGGCCATGACCTCGAGATCGTTTTCGTCGGCGAACTCCTTGCTCGTCACGAGCACACAGGCAGCCCCGTCGGAAATCTGCGACGACGTCGCGGGGGTGACGGTCCCGTCCTCTTTAAATACCGTCGGGAGGTCCTTGATCGTCTCCACGGTCGTTCCGGGGCGCAGTCCCTCGTCTTTCTCGACCAAGATCTCGTTTCCGTCCTCGTCGTGGCCGTTGATCGGCAGGATTTCGTCGTCGAATCGGCCTTCTTCGGTGGCCTCGACCGCACGTTGCTGGCTGCGAGCACCGAATGCGTCCTGATCTTCCTTGCTAACCTCCCACTCTTCGGCGACCTTCTCCGCAGTCGCACCCATGGGGAGGTTCTCGGCTCCGTAGCGCTCGTACATTTTGGGGTACATGTCGCCGCTGCCTCCGCCCATCTCGACGCGGCTCATGCTTTCGACACCGCCAGCGAACACGGCGTCGCGCCGCCCTGCCGCAACCGCGTCGGCCGCGCTCATGATTGTCTGGGCCGATGAAGCACACTGCCGGTCGATGGTCGTCGCGGGGACGCCTTCACCGAGCGAGAAGATCGCGATCTGCCGGGCGATGTTGGTAGCCTGCTCTTCGCGAGTCTGTGCACATCCCCACATGAGATCGTCAATTTGGTCGCTTTCGAGACCGGTCTCGTCCATGACGTGTTCGACGAGTGGGATCGACAGGTCTTCGGGTCTGACGTTACGAAACTTGCCGCCGCCCTTGCCGATCGGTGTGCGAACTGCCGCTACGATTACTGGGGTGGTATCCGCCATGGCACTGGATTTGTCTGACACGGTATTAGTATTGTTCATATCGGTGAGTTTGGGACCGGCAATCTGGACGCGGGCGAATCGGGTTGGAACGAACTATCAGTTGACGTTCTGTCAGGGGCCGTGGTCCCTCGGTGAGAAACCAAAACAGCGGCTCTCCTTCGGAGCCATCCATCATCGGAACGGACCTGGCCGTCCGGGTTAAAGCGGGAATTCGTCGTCTTCACCTTCACCGTGGAGCGCGGGATCCTGCTGGTCCTCCGTGACCTGCGTGAAGAACTCGCCACTTCGATCGTCCGAGCTCCCGGTGGTTGCGTACGCCGAAACGCCCATCGTGAGGAGTTCTTCGATCGCCTGTTCGCGGTTTATGAACTCGCCCTGTTCGACGAGGCGGTCGATTTCGCTATCGATCCGGTCAGGTAGCGCGACCTCGACATCGGCCATACCGGAGGGTGACGGATTCGAGTTATAAATACTGGGATGTCGATCGCGG
>JBKGZK010000064.1:0-12212 GCA_046545615.1 Natronomonas sp. | reverse complement strand
GAACGAGTAAACTACCCTCCCCTACTTCGCTCGGGGTCTACAGACCCACTCGCTCCTTGAGGGTGGGCCTCCACCTCGAATTAGGTGAAACGGGATTTGCTCCCGAGCATTGCATTCGATACGACATCGTCGAACGTTCCGGGACAACCATGATCGAGTGCACGCTCAAGACGATACCTGTATGAAAACAAATAAATGAACGATTAAAAGTATGATTGGGTGACGTATTGAAAATCGATACACGAAACGGCAATAACCTTTATCTTTACCAAACTCGTGTTGTATACAAATCCCCAATTCCCAATGAATGCCCCATGTTGTAAGGTCGGCGAATCGATACAATCCCATGACCTCGACTCTGGAGTCCGAGAGGAGGACACGAACGAACACCTCGTTGCACGTTGGGTTGGGTCGGACGATTACACTGAGGAGGGATACCGTACGTTGGCGAAATGGTTCAACAAACGGATCATGCACGACGTTTATCTCGAGGCTGGACGGAGTGTTAGCGAAACGCGCATCGACGCGGACTACGCGGCCCTAACCGACGACGAACGTGCCGTCCGTGAAGACATCGCCGACGACCTTCGTGTGGACGGTGTCGACGTGGACGCACTTGAGGCCGACTTCGTTTCGCGTGCGACGATGCGTCGACACCTCACGAACTGTCTCGGAGCGGAAAAGGAACGGAAACCCGCAACGAGTGACTGGGAACTCGACAAGATTGAACACGGCCGAACACACTTTCGAAAGAGCGTTACTAGCGCCGTTCGGTCGCTTGCGAACAAGAACAAACTTCCTGGAGGAACCGACGCGGAGGTTGAGACACCGATCATCCTCTCGTGTCCAGAGTGTACGGCACGGACCAGACTTGAGACTGCACTCTCCCGTGGGTACGTCTGTCGGGAACACCTCGGAAACGTGTCGGTGGGAAAAAACAATGAAGAGACGAACAGGGCACCGGTTGGACCGGATGCATCCGAATAGATTCTCGGTGACCTATCGAGGATCTCCCGGTTTCTGTGGAGACTCGAACTCGGTGAAAACAAACACATGACCAACTGGGAACTAACCATATCGAACATCGGTGGAATACACACCGGGCACGTCTCGTTACGTCGGGGAACGAACGTCGTTCGGGCGAGCAACTGGCACGGCAAATCCAGCCTGTTGAATGCGATCCAGGCGGTCATGGGGACCACCGGACTACACGGAGAACGACATCCGCTTACCGAGGGGAAAGAAACTGGAGAAGTACTCCTCGATACCGGCGGAACCCAGTACCAAACCCGTCTCGAGCGCTCGGGTCGAACAATCCAGCAATCCGGCGAAACGTATCTCGGTTCGCTCGGCGGCGATCCACCCGAAGACGTCAAGATTGTGTGTGCCCGGAACTTTGCCTTTCTCGGCGAGCACAATCCGGTCCGGGAGGCAGTCCGAACCGACGGGAACCTAGTCGAGGTCCTGACCCAACCGTTGGATGTCGACGACATCGACGAACGAATTGAGGAACTGGAACGCGAGGGTGATCGACTCGAACGAACACTCGAATCGGCTCGCCAGGCGGCCAGAGAAAGTGCGGAACTCGAATCTGAGATTTCGCACTTGGAATCGACACTCGAAGAGTTACGAACCGAGTACGAGTCCGCATCGAGCGATCAGCCGGGGGACGATGGATCTCGAGAAGAACTGTCTGATCTGCGTGCAAAGCGAGACCGGTTGGGAGATCAGATCCAACGACTCGAAGATCAATACGACCGAATCGAGTCGCGGCTCGAACAGAATCGACGTCGTCTCGAGCAACTCGAAATCCCAGCCGAACCAACACCCGAGACCGATGCCGATACAAAACGGGCGCGCGTCGACGAACTCGAGCGAAAAATCGAGCTGCTCGAATCGGTCTGGCGGGCGAATCAGCGGGTGTTCGACGAGGGCGAACTGGAACTCCTGGCAAATGTCGAACACGGTGTCCTCGACGACACCGTCGACTGCTGGGTCTGCGGCAGGTCCGGATCGAGTGAAGAATTCGAATCCCACCTCGAGTCGTTGGCCGATCGAGTAGAATCCCTGCGGGCGGAGCGAACTGACCTCGCCGACTCGATCGCGACAATGGAACGTCGTCGGGACGAAATACGATCGAAACGACGTGAAAAGCGGGATCTCGAGACCGAAATATCCGAACTCGAAACGCGACTCGAATCCACAGAGGCCGACATTGCCGAAGCACGAATGGAGCGGTCAACCGTCGAATCCGATGTGAAGGCTCTTGAATCCGTGGTCGAATCGACGGACGATCGACTGGCCGAGCTATCGGGCGAAATCAAGGTCACCGAATCGAAACTCGAAGATGCACGCGATCGACTCGATTCAGTTGAAGAGGAGGCGTCGAAACAAGCCGAATATCGCGCGAAATATACCGAGGTAACCGACGCACTCGAGGAACTACGCGGGCGGAAGTACCGCAAGAAGCGCGAACTCGCAGAAGCATTTGAGCGAACTATGCAGGACGTCATCGAGATCTTCAATCCGGGATTCGAGACCGCCCGATTGGACGTCAAAACCGACGATGGCGAGATTGTCGATTACGATATCGTCGTGGCCCGTGGCGGTCGTGAATCTCCACTTTCGACACTGAGCGAGGGTGAACTCGAATTACTCGGATTTGTTGCGGCGATTGCCGGGTTCGAGACCTTCGACGTCGACGAATTTGTCCCAGTGATTCTGCTCGACGGCATCGGCGCCCTGGCCAGCGAACATATTCACACGCTCGTCGAGTATCTCGATGGGAAAACCGATTTCTTGGTGACGACGGCGTATCCCGAAATCGAATCATTCGACAGTCACGTCGTGACGCCCGGCGAATGGTCGCTCGTAACGGAGGAGGAGAGCCCGGTTACGTGACCAGTTCGCAACGAATGTCGCTGGATCGAGTGAGGTCGAGTCGGACCCTGTGCGCGGTTGTTGAACTATCAAATTCGGTATTTGTATGCGAATGTTCTTAACAGTGCCAGACCGATACTGCTGGTACGTATGATCATCACGGGATCATTCATCTACCGCCGGCAGCGTGACGAGAGCCACCACTTTGAACATATCGACGGGTGAGTATGACGAAAGTGGTGGCCAGACCTGCATGTTTGTACGAAAGAGGGGGGCCTTGATGGCGTCACACGTGAGCAAAACGGGTTGTTCGGCCAGCTATCGCGCGGTCGTCGTCGACGATTCGGCGTTCATGCAGCGAATCATCACCGACATCCTTGAGGACGGTGGCATCGACGTCGTCGCGACGGCCAAGGATGGCGTGGCCGGAGTGGATGCGGTAAAAACCCACGATCCGGACGTGGTGACGATGGATATCGAGATGCCTCGCCTGAACGGCATCGAGGCCGTCGAGCAGATCATGGCCGAGCATCCGACGCCGGTTCTGATGCTGAGTGCCCACACCGAGGACGGCTCCGAACTCACGTTCGAGGCGCTGGAGAAGGGTGCGGTGGATTTCTTTACAAAACCGGGCGGCGAGGTGTCGGTGGGGATCGGCCAACACGACGAACAATTAATTGAGTCAGTGCGTTCTGCGGCACGAGCGGATCTTTCTGCGGTCGAAGCCGCTACCCGAGACGTCCAGCATTCAGATATTTCACGGGAGTCTCGAGAATTCAGGACCGATCCGACGCTGATTATTGGTGCTTCCACAGGTGGTCCGAACGTAGTCGAACGTCTTCTGGGGGAACTCCCGGCCGAGGCAAATTTTCGGATTCTCGTCGTCCAACACATGCCGGACGAATTCACGGGTCGGTTCGCCGACCGCCTCGACCGGGCAAGCAGTTACGACGTCACTGAAGCCGTCGACGGTGGGCGGGTGCGTGGCGGAGAGGCCGTTGTGGCGAAGGGTGGCTATCACTTGATCGTCTCCGGGTTTTCACGTGGGCGGATCCGGATCGGTCTCACAGAATCCGAACCCGTTAATGGGGTCCGCCCGGCTATCGACGTGACGATGACGTCGGCGGCAGAGACGGTCACCGGACCGATGATTGGCGTCGTATTGACGGGGATGGGATCCGATGGGGCCGATGGCGTCCGCCGTCTCGATTCTGCAGGGGCGTCGATCATCGCACAGGACGAGGACACGTCGACAGTGTTCGGAATGCCAAAACGTGCGATCGAAACCGGCGTCGTCGACGGTGTGTACCCGATCAACGAGCTCACGGACGCGGTGCTCGAGACCATCACGAGCGAAGGTGAGACTGATGAGTGAAAACCACATCCAGGTGTTCGTTGCCGAGAGCAAAGACCAGATCACGGAACTCAACAATAGCCTCCTCAAGATAGAGGACGACCCGAGCGACGATGCGGCCATGGACTCGATTTTCCGAACCGCCCATACGCTCAAGGGGAACTTCGGGGCACTGGGATTCGAACAGGCCAGCGATCTCGCCCATGCACTCGAGGATTTACTGGACGAGCTTCGACAAGGGGAGCGCGAGGTCACCCACGAGATCATGGATATCGTCTTCGAGGCGGTCGATCGGATCGAAGCTATCCTCGAAGAAATCGAGCGTGAGGGGCAACCATCGACGGATCCCACCGACGAAATCGCACGATTGCGAGCGACGTTGGCTGGGGACGGGCAGGCGAACGCGGAGACCGCGTCTGACTCGGGCGCGGACGGCGGTTCGGATCACACGTTTGCAGTCGCGGACTCGCTACCCGACCTCGAGGGAAATTCCTTCGTCCACGCCCGCGTGGAAATTCCCGACAACCAGATGCTCGGCGTCGACGGAATGTTGGTCCTCCAGGAACTTACGGAGACCTTCGATGAATACGAAACCGTCCCAACGCGCGATGAAATCGAGTCGGGGTCTTACCCCGGTGAGTTTGACGTCTTCGTCCCGGGGACGGATTTGGACACCGTTGAACGCGTCCTCGATAATTCGGGTCACGTAGAATCCGTCTCGGTAACGAAAATCGATGCTGAGGGGGATGGCACAGATTCGGATTCCACCGCCAACGTCGATGTTGGTAACGAATCGACTACAGTCGCTCAAGATTCGACCGAAACGAATGCCGAATCAGTCGAACCGGATGGTGAAACGGTTGATACGACCCCTGAGACGGACGAATCCACAGCCGAATCGGGGAGCGAGGAGTCGGAATCGATCAAGTCGATTCGGATCGATGCGGATCACCTCGACGAACTCTACGGGATGGTCGAGCAACTCGTGACGACCAGAATTACCATTCGACGTGCGATCGAAAGTGGCAAACTCGAAACGGCCAGTAATTCACTCAACGACCTCGACAAGATTACGACCAGCCTCCAGGATTCCGTCACCGAGATGAGGCTCATCCCGTTGCGTCAGGTCGTCAGGTCGTTGCCGCGAGTTGTCCGCGATACGGCAAGGGATGCTGGCAAATCGGTGAATTTCGACATCTATGGCGAGGACGTCGAAATCGATCGGACGATCTTATCGAAACTCGACGATCCGTTGATTCACATCCTTCGAAACGCCGTCGACCATGGCATCGAACCGCCAGAAGAACGCGAGTCTCTCGGCAAACCCCGTGACGGCACCATCGAACTGCGCGCGAACCGTGATCGGGATTACGTCATTATCGAGGTCGAAGACGACGGACGAGGTCTCGACGCTGACGACCTTCGCGAACGTGCGATCGAACAGGACGTCATATCGTCGACGGAATCGGACGCAATGAGCGACGACGAAATCTACGATCTCGTCTTCCATCCGGGCTTTTCGACAGCTGAGGACGTCACGGAGATCAGTGGACGGGGCGTCGGAATGGACGTCGTCCACCGGACGGTCACGCAGCTCGATGGAACCGTCGACGTATCGAGCAACCCCGGCGAGGGGACGATCGTTTCCCTCCGATTACCGGTTTCAGTCGCGATAGTAGACGTCCTGTTCGTCCAGGTCGGCGACCGCGAGTTCGGCGTGCCGATCAAAACGATCGACGAGGTGAGTCGAACCACCGACGTCGAACGCCTCCATAGGGAAGACGTCGTCAGACACGACGACGACATCTACCCCGTTATCGACCTCGGTGAAGCACTTGACGTCGACTCGGGTCTCGTGGCTGATGGACGCGGCGAAGATGAGGGGATGCTGATTCGAATTCGTCCCTCTGAACGAGCCGTCGCATTGCGTTGCGACGCCGTCAACAACCAGGAGGAGGTAGTCGTAAAACCGATGGACGGCGTATTGAGTGGAACGGACGGTTTGAGTGGGACTGCCATATTGGGTGACGGTGACATCGTTCCGATTCTGGACGTGGTTACCTTATGACGCAACGGGAACGGAACACCTTGGGATTCGAACCGGTCATCGAGTTCATCGCTGACGAACTTGATTTCGAACCGGCATCCTACAACGACGCCTACCTGGATCGGCGAATCACGTCGCGGATGCGACGGACTGACTCGGATTCGTACCGGGAATACCGTCGGCTTCTAGCGACCACCCCGAACGAACGAACCGCGTTACTGGACGCACTCAGCATCAACGTCACGGAGTTTTTCAGAAACCCAGACGTCTGGGAAGCACTTCGACCGATTCTTCGAAATCTCACTGTCGACCAGCGCAGAGTCGATTGTGTGAGCGCGGCGTGTTCCGACGGACGGGAACCTTACTCACTCGCGATGCTTGCCCGAGATGATCCAAAAATTGACTCGAACCGGCTCGACATTGTCGGGACCGATATCGACGAGGACGCGCTGGATGCCGCGCGTGCGGGCGTATACGAAACGACGACCACGACTGACATCGAACACGAACTCGAACCGCTTTCGGATTACGACGCCTATGTCCGCCAGGACGGTGACCGATTCGAGGTCAAGGAGTCGATCAAACGAATGGTCGACTTTCGGCGCCATGATCTCATCAGGGATCGACCGTTCGAACGCGCCGATCTCCTTCTCTGTCGCAACGTTCTGATATACATCGACGCAGATTACAAAGACCCCATCTTCGAGACGCTCGTAGAATCGCTTCGAGAGGGCGGGTATCTGGTGATCGGGATGTCGGAAACACCGCCACCGAAGTACCGGGACAAACTCGTTCCGGTGGAAAAATCGAGGCGGATCTATCGAAAGGAGGGCTAAGGTGTCCCTATTCGAACTCGAACGCGAGGGTGAAATCGACGAACTGATCGATATCTTGCAAACCAGCGATACGATCGACATCCGCAGTCACGCAGCAGAGATACTCGGCCGACTCGGAAGCGGTGCCGACTGGCATCCGGAGTCCGAACCAGTATCGGCACTGGTCGGAGTGGCTCGAACCGACGAGAGTCCCGTGGTTCGAGCAGCCGCAGTAGACGCGCTCGACGAGGTCGGTCTCGACGCGATCCAGCGATTGCTACTCGAACTCTCGAATTCCATCGATCGATCCGCGATCGAGGGCGCTGGGTGGGTTTCGGCTAACGCTATCGGGGACGTCCTCACTGACGACCTCCCCGAACTTCGAATGGCCGCTGCTACGGCGCTTGGGAAGATCGGTGATGCGGACGCGGTCGGACCACTCGTCCAGCGATTGGGCGACTCGGACGAGCGCGTCAGGGTCCGAGCCGCCCGAAGCTGCGGGCGTATCGGCGATCCTAGGGCAGTCGACCCACTCATAGAGCGACTCTCCGATCCAGTCGTCGGGGTCAGGCGTGCTACGGCGAATGCACTCGGGCGCATTGGTACCCAACGATCGATCGGTGCACTCCGGTCCCTGCTGGATGATGAGAGTGAAGCAGTGAGACGGATCGCAGTCGACGGTCTCGGGAACGCAAACGATCCGAGAGCGGCGGAGACCCTGGTCGAGGCCCTCAACGACGAAAGCGACGTTGTCGCACGGGGAGCGGTGCTCTCGCTCGTGGAACTGCTGTCGAACGCGCCCGCGAAACGGAGCCACGAAATGCGTGAAGCTGCCGTCGAGACCCTTGAAACAGCAGCTGCGGACCGGGTAATTCCGCCATTGGTGGATCTCACAGAAAGCGATCTCGACGAACAACGGCGGAACGCGACCTGGCTTCTCGGACGGGTGGCAACGAAGGATCGAACGGAGGTTACGGACAGTCTCGTTTCCATGCTCAGTGATTCGGATACCCGGACCTCACAGTTCGCGGCGACGAGTCTCGTCGAACTCGACGACGATGGCGTTGAGGATGAACTCATCTCGTTCGCAAGGAACGAAAATGCCGACGTCGAAGCCCGGTCGAAGGCCGTGTACGTCCTGGGTAACGTCGGTGGTGTCGATGCACGGGAGGAACTTTCGCGACTCGTCGAGACGGTCGAAAGCGACACCCTCCGGAAGCAGATTCTTTCTGCACTTTCGAAGCTCGGTGGGACGAACGTCGAACCCGACGCGGGTAAGGTGTAACATGACGACATCGGAACGGAAACTGGCCGATGTCCAGGGTGAATTTACCCAGGTGATAACGGACGGTCGAAAGAACAACGACGTGACCTGGATGTCCGGGCGCTTCATCCTCTCGGATCGGCGGCTGATCATCGTCGGAAACGGGGGAAAGCGGACGATTCCATTGTCAGAAATCGATACGATTGGCGATAGATTCGACGTCAATCAGGCCATCGCAACCGTCTCGGGATACATCAGTTTGCAGCTCGGTTCAGACGTGATACTCGTCTCGCCCAACGAAGAGAGTAGCTTCCGAACGGCGTTACACAAGGCGCTTCTCGATCGAGAAGTAATCCTCGTCAAACATCCCGCCGTTCGAGGCGGGGTTGTCACCGATGCCGGGTGGCAAAAGGCACGACTGTCGATCGAATCCGATGCCGTGAACCTAGCACTACAGTCGGGATCGCTCGTGACAATCGATCGGGACGACATCGGAACGGTCGAACGGACCGATAAGACGGTCAAATCAGATACAAGGCCCGTAATCGACGTCGAACACTCGGAGGAGGGGACAAGTCTTCGAACGTATCTGTCCGGAACCGAACGCCACTGTTCGATCATGGAGACCGTCCTCGAGGAGGGGGCCAGACAGAATCGAACGGAACTCGATCTTTCGAAGAACGAAAAGGAAGTCCTTGTGACGCTGTACTCCGGCGTTGCTCCGTTCGACATCCCCGATTTCTTGGGATTGCCGGTTGAGGACGTTGAGGAGACATTCGAACGGCTGGTAGATCTCGAGGTTCTCGAAGAGGTCCGGATACGACGCGAGGTCGCGCTGAACGCCCGTGGTCGGAACATCGCGAGCGAGGCGATGAACGACGCTGAAGGATAAAATCGACCGGATAATTATTGTAGCCCACCGCCCAACGCGTGGATATGCGAGTTTCGACAGGTGTGGATGGGATCGATCAACTCATCGATGGGGGACTTCCTGGTGGACGTCTGTACGTAATCAGCGGTCCGCCAGGTAGTGGCAAGACGACCCTCTCGTCACAGTTTCTAACCGAGGGTGCGAGACAACAGGACAATTGCTTGTTTATCAGCATGCACGAGAAGCGATCGGAACTCGTCGAAGATATGTCGACGTTCGAGTTTCCGTTCGAAAAGGTCGTCGACTCGGAGTTCGTGAACTTCATCGACGCGACCGACAGGGACATCAACGCGCTGCTTTCGAAATTCGGTGGTGGCTCACACCAGTCCGGCGTCGAAAGCCTCGGAAACTACATCGTCGGATTCATCGACTCGAACGATATCGATCGGGTGGTCATCGACTCTACAATGATACTCGAATACTTGCTGGGTGATGAAAGCGGTTCCGACCTCACTCGGTTTCTCACCACGTTGAAACGGATTGACGCGACCACGCTTCTCATCTCGGAAATGACGGACCCCACGGCGTACTCGAACGAACACTACCTGGCACACGGTGTGATATTTATGCACAACTATCTCCAGGAGTCGGGAATGACCCGTGGCGTCCAGGTGCTCAAGATGCGAGGGACACCGATCGATACTGACATTCATCCCGTAAAATTCACGCCAAGAGGGCTGTCAGTCGATCCGAATCGGACCGTGACGAGATAATGTACGAGGAAACGTACGGTACCGACTGGGAGGAGCTATCAATCGAGGAGGCACTCGAGCGATCGTACAGACTCGGGGTGATGGCCGGACTGGAACGTCCAATGGACGAAGAGTACGATCGCGTTCTCGAAACGGCGGGAAACGCCTACGAGCGGAATCTGATCGAGATGGCTTTCGACGAAGGACTCTCGACGACACGGTCGATTGACTACGACGATGTCGAGGACGTCTGGTCGGAGACGGAGGAGGCCGAACTCGTGTTATCCGGCGTCGAACGACCATGGGACGCTCCACCTTCGAGTGGGAGCCCGGAGTTGCTTGACGCTCCAGCCTCGGACGACCGACCAACGAATATCGATCTCCCGGAATTCCTTTTTCGGTAGCACGTTCGCTACCCCATCGATATCGCAACGGTCACTTCCAGATGAGCACGAGACCTGCCAAAGTTAAAATACCCGAC
Source organism: Natronomonas sp. (assembly GCA_046545615.1). GTDB lineage: Archaea > Halobacteriota > Halobacteria > Halobacteriales > Haloarculaceae > Natronomonas. Next base: position 1,748 of record JBKGZK010000064.1, on the reverse strand, counting down.
CATCGGATATGGATACAGAAACGATGGACTTCGTGAAAACCGGCGTCGACGGGCTCGATGCGCTCCTGGGCGGTGGGATTAACCGCACGTCGACCGTCCTGCTCACGGGAAGTCCGGGAACGGGAAAGAGTCTGCTCGCCATTCAGTACCTCTATACGGGGGTTCGCGACGATGACGAACGTGGAATTTATCTCTCCTTTGAGGAGAACGCGGCAGACATTCGGCGTGCAGCCGAGTCGATCGGCTTCGATCGATGGGGGGAGTTCGTCGACAACAACCAAATCGTAGTGTACGACAAGCGGGACCTCCTCCTCGAACAGGACCTCTCGAAAACGCTCTCGTTTCTTTTACAGGAGGTCAAGGAGGGGGGGTACGACAGGCTTGTCATCGACTCGCTGACGATGTTCGGAATGTTCTTCGAGACCGAAAAGGAGCGCCGGACGTACCTGTTGAAGTTTACGGATCTACTAAAGGAGAACCAGCTCACGTCGATTTTCACGAGCGAACAGGCACGAAGTTTCCCGGAGATCGAAATCGATCTCGAGCACTTTCTTACAGACGGCAACATCTATTTGATGCAAACGCCGACGGAGGGTGGTGTCAACCGGTACATGTGGGTGTCGAAAATGCGAAAACAGGACATCAACACGGACATCTACCCGATGGAAATCCAGTCAGGCGGCATTGTCGTTCATACCGAATCAACCGGCTTTTCACTGCTGGAAGAACATTCGTCGATGCTGGACGACGATTCAGAATTTTCTCCCTGAGCGTTCGTCGACCTGTTCGACGGTTCACGTCACCTCAATCGGAGATGCTTCGCCATGCTTCGTCGATCGTGCTCTTGAGTTCGGTATATTCTTCAACGTCGATCGAGATCGTCTCGCCGTCGAATTCGACGTGAATGGCGTCCACGTCTCGACGGTAGGCGCTCGCGCGCCGGCGCTCGTCTGTGAGGACCCTGTCGTGCTGTTCGAGTAGATTTGCGTCGACAAGCTCCTCGATTCGTCGATAGCACGTTGCGATCGGGATGTCGAGCATATCGCTCAGTTCGCTTACAGTGAGTGGATTCGATGTGGATCTGAGGATATCGGGATTGTACTCGTTGCCGAGTGCATACAGGGTCTCGGTCTGTGGATTCGAAATGGTAGACGTTTCTGACGTCTCCGTGGATCCTGAGGCGTTACTCATCCGAGTCTCCCCCCATCCCAGTCCAAACGTTCGATCGACTCGTGCAGTCGCTCGCCGTTGCGATCTGGATAGATCGCTCTGGTTCACCGACCATAGACCCGCATTCAACCCAACCTATAATTAATGTTGGCCTACTGGCCGATAATTCCCAAGACTGAAAGCACGGTTTTACTGTCGAAATTTGCCCATATTGTCCATATCTCAATGGGCTCAGACTAGAAGTATATGGTATATGACTAATTTAAATTACCAATTTCGATAATTGAACCCGTAATTACAACCAGTAGAAAGCCACTTATAGAGTGTATTATCAAATATGATATTTTACTTCTGGTTTTCAGTTCTGAAATTTGGGGGGGAGTCTTTAATGTGGGTGTAATCGAACGAGGTGGTAGCGCCCGGCATACCGGGTGTACTCGACGTATGTTCCCACGCGAAACCGAAACGGACGACCGTGGTCAAGTGGGGATCGGCACACTCATCGTGTTTATCGCGATGGTGCTGGTCGCTGCGATCGCCGCGGGCGTACTGATCAACACCGCCGGATTGCTCCAGAC
>JBKGZK010000063.1:0-12249 GCA_046545615.1 Natronomonas sp. | reverse complement strand
CTTTCGCCTCCAAATTATTAAAATTTATATCTGAGATAATAACATATTTACCGTCGACTACCATATATTTGCATATGAGCGGTTACCCAACCCGACGGCGGATCCTCCAAAGCGCAGCCACGCTAACGGTGGGTGCTCTCGCCGGGTGCAGTGACGACATGTTGTCTGGGACGGATGAAGATACCTCCGGGATCGGATCGGGATATGCCGCGCTATTTCCGCTGTGGGACTGGGCCGGACAGGTGAGCGGAGAACTCGCGTCTTTCGAGTATCCAGTTTCGATGGGGCAGTTAGGCCACGGCTGGGAACCCGATACGGATCTCATCAGGGATATAGCGAGTTCCGACGCATTCGTGTACTTCGACTCCCGGGAATTCCTGTGGGCCCAGGACCTTGCTCGGACACTCGAAAGCGACTACGAAGATGTGGTTGTCATCGATGCGATGGCCGGATTGGACCAGTATCTGCTGAAGGCCGGAGAGACGGATCACGCAGACGAGGAGGATAATATTGAAGAGGACCACAACGACACCGCTGCGGAATTCGCCGATCCACACGTGTGGCTCGATCCGCTCCTCGCGCGGAAAATCGTCGAAACGATTGCCGACGGACTCGGGGGTGCCGATCCCGATCGCGCTGACCGATACGCGGACAACGCCGAGGCCTATCTCGAACGAATCGACACCGTACACGACCAATTTGAGACACTCGTCGAAAACGCCGAACGGGACGTTGCCGTCCTAGCCGGTCACGACTCATTTCGATACCTCGAAGCGCGCTACGACTTTACACTTCACTCGCCGCAGGGCGTCTCCCCTGATGCATCTCCCTCTTCCAGCGATATCGCTGACACAATCGAGCTGGTCGATTCCGAGGGCATCGACACGATTCTCTACGATGTGTTCGAGGCGGGAGCGGACGTCCCGCCGCTCGCACAATCCATCCTCAGGGATAGCAATGCGACCGACGCGGCACCCCTTACGCCCGTCGCCGGAACCACGGACGAATGGCAAGCTGATGACTGGGGCTGGGTCGAACAGATGACGGAAATCAACCTCGAATCACTCGGACGGGCGCTGGGGGCAACTGCAACCGAAACATGACAACACAGGATAATCGGAACAGGTTCGAGGCGGCATGTCAAACCGGCGACCGAAACGCGGAAGGGACGACGCAACGCACGGTATCCAACGAGACCAAGACAGTGACCCCAGTCGTAGACATCGACAACGTGACGTTTGCCTACGACGACCAGCCGGCGGTCCGCGACATTTCTCTCACCATCGAGCAGGGAGATTTCCTGGGTCTGATCGGGCCGAATGGATCGGGCAAGACGACACTTTTGCACCTCATGCTCGGGTTGCTCACCCCGGATCGGGGGTCGGTCGAACTGTTCGGCCAACAGATCGAGGATTTCGACGAGGGCGAACGGATCGGTTACGTCTCCCAGCAGGCTACGAATCGGGGAATCACCATGCCAGTGACCGTCGAAGAATGCGTTACGATGGGGAGGTTCGCCCACGTCGGTCGGTCGCGTTTGGCGACTGCGGATAGAGAGGCCGTTAGCCAGGCGATGGACACGGTTGGCATCACCGACCTCGCTGATCGACGGCTCAACCAGCTCTCCGGTGGTCAGAAACAACGAGCATTTATCGCACGCGCGATCGCCTCCGAGGCCGACCTGCTCGCTCTGGACGAACCCACTGTCGGCGTCGACGCCGAATCGCGGGACGCCTTCTATAATCTGCTCGATTCACTCAACGAGTCGGGCATTACGATCGTCTTGATCGAACACGACATCGGCGTCGTGACCGACCGCGCGAATCGAATCGCGTGTATCAATACGGAACTGTTCCACCACGGCGACACCGAATCGTTCGTCGAAAGCGACGCGCTGGCGCAAGCCTACGGCGAGACCGGTCAGGTCGTCCACCACCATCACTGACGTCGATGAGCAGCACATCCCAGCGGCACGGCGACGACAGGGGTTCCGCGATGACACGCATGATTGGATTGGTCGGATCGAACCGCCGAAGGATCGAACGGGTCGGCCTCGCGTTTACGGCACTACTCTCCATTTCCATGGTGGGATTCATTCTACTGTACTGGACCCGCGACCTCCCGCTGACGGGTCCAGTGTATCGTAGTATCATGAACGGTGGCGCCCTCCTCGATCAAATCCTCGGGACCAACGTGTTCAAACACCCGTTCATGTGGCAATCGATTGCGACGGGCGTGTTGATCGGCGTGGTCGCTCCACTCGTCGGTACGTTCGTCGTCCACCGGGAGATGGCACTCATCGGCGAGACGCTAGCACACACCGCGTTTGCGGGGGTGGCGATCGGCATCCTGTTTGCCGGGCTGACCGGCTGGGACGGCTCACTGTTACTCGTTGCCCTGGGTGTCGGCGTCCTCGGTGCGCTCGGCGTGCAGTGGTTGCGGGCACGAACGTCGACCTACGGTGATGTGCCCATTGCGATAGTTCTCAGCGGAAGCTTCGCCATCGGGACGTTGCTCATCAGCTGGGGTCGAGATATTGTCGCGGTGGGCGTCGACATCGAGGGACTACTGTTCGGGAGCATTGCCGTCGTAACCGTCGAGGGGGCTCGACTGATGGCGGTTATCACACTCGCTGTCGTGGCTGTCGTCGTGATGACGTACAAACAACTCCTATTCATCACCTTCGACGAACAGGCAGCTCGAGTGGCGCAGTTCGATGTCCGCGGCTACAACACGCTCCTAATCGTAATGACAGCGGTCGTTGTCGTCGGTGCGCTTCAGGTGCTCGGTGTGATTCTCGTGGCCGCGATGCTCGTGGTCCCGGTCGCCGCTGCGACACAGATTGCCAACAGCTTTCGGGAGACAGTCTACCTCTCCGTGTTGTTCGGACAGCTCGCCGTACTCGGCGGCTTCGCCATCTCGATCATGCAGGGACTCCCGGCGGGCGGCTCGATTGTCATCGTTGCGATCGCGGTGTACCTCGTTTCGGTCGTGGTCTCGAACCGTTCGACGGCCATGTCGTATCACTGATCGTCGAGGGAGGCCTGCAAACTTAACCCCTGTCCTACCGAAGACCCTCCAATGGGAGGACTGGCCGGGTTGTTCGCACCGAATCGCGTCGCGGTTGTCGGTGCGAGCGATCGTGAGGGAACGATCGGTCGTGCCGTTATGGAGAATTTGCTCGCCGACTTTCACGGCGAGATCGTGCCCGTCAACCCCGAATACGACGAATGCTTCGATCTAGCGTGTGTCGATACCATTCGTGAGACGAACGCTGATCTGGCCGTTCTCGTCGTTCCGGCCCCCGTCGTCCTCCAGGTTCTCGAAAGCGCGGGCGAATCTGGCATCGAGAACGTGGTCGTCATTTCGGCTGGGTTCGGCGAGGCGGGTGGTGAGGGAGCCAGCCTCGAACGACGACTTACCGAGATCGCCGACGAGTATGACCTGAACCTCGTCGGTCCGAACTGTCTCGGCGTGATCTCGACCCCTGTCGGACTGAACGCCACTTTCAGCCCAACGGCTCCCTCCCCGGGATCGATTTCGTTTATGAGTCAATCGGGGGCGTTCGTGACTGCGGTGCTCGACTGGGCTGCAGACCGTGCCATCGGGTTCAAGGACGTCGTCTCGCTGGGCAATAAGGCGGTACTCGACGAGTGTGACTTCCTTCAGGCGTGGAACGAAGACCCCGAAACCGACGTCGTTATCGGTTATCTCGAAGGGATTGAATCCGGCGAACAATTCGTCGAAACAGCACGCGAGGTGACAAGCGAAACACCGGTCGTCATCGCTAAATCCGGACGAACCGAGGCAGGCGCCCGGGCCGCTGCATCCCACACCGGGGCGATAGCCGGTAGCGAGGCAGCTTACGAGGCCGGACTCGATCAGGCGGGGGTCATCCGCGTGGATCGAGCCGAGGAACTGTTTGAATTCGGTGCAATCCTTGCTGGCCAGCCCGTTCCCGCGACGGACGGCGTGGGAATCGTCACGAATGCGGGCGGTCCCGGTGTGATGGCGACCGATGCCATCGGCGACGCTGGCCTGGAACTGGCGGATTTTTCGGAGGAGACGATAGAGGCGCTCGATGATGTCCTTCCATCTGCGGCCAATCGATACAACCCGGTCGACGTGATTGGTGACGCCGATGCCGAGCGGTTCCGACGAACCATGGAAACCGTGGCTACAGACCCATCGGTTGGCAGTTTACTCGTCGTCGCGTGTCCCTCCGCTCCCCTGTCATTCGAAGAACTCGCCGACGGAATCGTGGACCTCGCTGTAGAAATCGATGTCCCGATCGTTTCGTGTTTGATGGGAGGGCCGACAACCCGGGAGGCGACAGACGCTCTTGCCGAAGCCGACATCCCGTCGTATTTCGATCCCGCTCGCGCGGTCGCGAGTTTGGACGCACTCAGGCGCTATCGCAAGATTCAATCTCGTGAGTATCAGACGCCGCAACGGTTCGACGTCGATCGCCAAACCGCCCGTGATGTCCTCGAACGCGTACACGAAACCGGCGACAACCGCCTCGGCGTCGAGGCCATGGAACTGCTTGACGCATACGGCATTCCCACCCCAGTGGGCGGGATCGTGGATTCACCCGCGGCGGCGCGTGACCTCGCCGAATCGATTGACGGCGATGTCGTCATGAAGATCGTGTCGCCGGACATCCTGCATAAGACGGACATCGGCGGCGTCGAGGTCGGCGTCGCCGACGCGGACGTAGAAGATACCTATGAAGATCTGGTGACCCGCGCCCGCGCGTATCAATCGGATGCCCGTCTGTTGGGCGTTCAGGTCCAGGAACTTGTCGACGTCGACGCCGGCGTCGAAACCATCGTCGGGACGACCAGAGATCCCCAGTTCGGACAACTCGTTCTCTTCGGTCTCGGAGGGATCTTCGTCGAGGTGTTCGAGGACACCACGCTCAGGGTCACACCGGTGACCGAGCAGGAAGCCGAGTCAATGATTGACGACCTTCAGGCCGCTCCGCTTCTTCGAGGGGCCCGCGGCACCGACCCGGTCGCCGAAGCCGAAATCGTGGAGGTCATCCAGCGACTGTCACAGTTCGTGTCCGATTTCCCGGCGATCCTCGAACTCGACATCAACCCCCTCGTGGCCACCCCCGATGGCGTCTTCGCCGTCGACCTGCGACTGACCGCGGATCCGGAGGAACTCTAACATGACCGTACTCGTCACATCCACGCACGAAAGCACAGGCAAAACGGCCGTCGCACTTGCACTCGCGACAATTGCGAGCGAACGGTCCGAGTCAGTCGGCTACATGAAACCCAAAGGGACCCGACTTGAATCGGCTGTCGGGAAAACTCTCGACGAGGATCCGTTGCTCGCAGCGGAAATGCTCGGACTCGACGCACCGATCGGCACGCTCGAACCAGTCGTGTACTCCCCGACGTTTCTCCAGGAGGCGATCCGGGGTCGCGAAGATCCCGAATCGCTCCGCGAGAGAATCCTTGAGACCTATGACACCCTCGCCTCGGAGCACGACCGGCTCGTGCTCGAGGGGGGCGGCTCCCTCACTACTGGCGGGGTCGTCGACTTAACCGACGTAGATATCGCCGAAATACTCGACATAACGGTCCTCCTCGTCGTTCCCTTCGAGGAACCGGGCGATGTCGACGAGGTGCTCGCCGCGGCGGATATGCTGGGTGATCGCCTCGGTGGCATCCTGTTCAACGACGTTCCGGATGCGGCCTTCGACGACCTCGTAACGGACGTCGTTCCGTTCCTCGAGGGGCGGGGGATTCGCGTCTTTGGGTCGATCCCCCGCGATCCGGAACTCGCTGGCGTTACTGTAGCCGAACTCGCGAAGGAACTCGGGGCCGAGGTACTGACTGGAGACGCGCCTACGGACGCGTTTGTCCAGCGATTTGTCGTGGGTTCGATGGCCGCTGGCGAGGCACTCACGCAGTTTCGTCGCACGAGCGATGCAGCCATGATCACTGGCGGCGATAGACCCGAAATCCACATCGCCGCACTCGATGCACCTGGCATCGTCTGTCTGCTCCTGACCGGCGGACTCACTCCACCGGATACCGTCGTCGGTCGTGCGGAGGAGGCCGGCGTGCCGATTCTTCTCGTCAGGACGGATACCATGACCACGATCGATCGGGCAGAAGACGTGATTCGGAGTGGTCGAACGCGGGATGCGGCAACGGTCGAACGCATGCGGACGTTGCTGGAGGAGTACGCGGATGTCGACGTACTGTTGGACCTTTAAATACCGTCCAAAGGCGTGCCGAGCGTACCACAGAGTTATAAAGATCGATTGCTAACGCCCTTGTGGAGCCGTTTCGGCTCCGTAGTGTCACAGGGGGGACCATCCCCCATCTGTCTGTGGAATCGGTCCCTACTGCAAACCGGATTATGCGAACTGTTCGATCAATTCGACGAGCGTTCCTTTATCCTGGACGCCTACCAGTCGCTTGACTTGCTCTCCGTTTGCGAGAATGTACAGTGTCGGAACGCCCTTGATCTGATAGTTCACGGCGAGTTCCTGGTGGTCATCGATGTTGACCGAAGCGACCGCAGCCTCGGTTTCGGCGGCAATTTCGGTGACGATCGGTTCGAACATCTTGCAGGGTCCACACCAGTCGGCCTGAAATTCCACGAGAACGATCGAATGTGACTCGATGAGTTCGTCGAGCTGGGATTCACTTTCGACGTGAACTGGCTCGTCCGGGGCTGGTTTCGTCGCGCCCGTAGATACCGCATCGTCTTGGGTAGCTTCTCGTTTTTGCTTTCGAATTTCTGCAAACATCGAGGTCTCGTCCGCGTCACTCATTATACGTTGTACGTTCCTGACGTGGATAACGGTGTTGCCAGGCCGATTTGTCGGAGGATGATGGTATTCAATACGTCGAGGAAGTTGATTACTCAGGACTTCGATATCGGAACAGCAGCATCGCAAGGAGGCCAATTGCCACTGCTGCAGGGGAGACACCGAATCCGGATTGTTCTTCCGGGACAGTTATCGTTACCCGTTCATCAGAGGCTGTTCCGAGGCCAAATTCGTATTCCCCTGGTTCGTCGAACGTCTGCTCGAACGTGACGGACCGATTCGAGTTGGCATCGAGGCGAATCGTTTTGCGATCGATTTCATCGCCGTTTCGCGTTAGGGGAAGATCGATCGATCCCGGGACTGTGTCTGCATTTTGCAACTGGATCGTCAACATTGCCGTCCCATTTTGCTCTACCGTCGTCCGATTGGCCTCGAAATTGGTGACGGACGGGGTGGCTGGTTCCCTCACAGAGACGGTCACTGTTTCGTCGCCGACCGAAACCGTGTGATCTCCGAGGTTGGTAAATTCGTACTCGAACGTTACGGCAGTCGTTTCACCGGCTTCGAGACGATCCTCGTGACTGTAGGTGCGTTCACCGTCGACCCGAAAGACTGCTTCGAACGCACCGGCTGTTTCGCCAGTGTTCGCCACCCGGACATCGAGCGCAAGCGTCTCACCCGGCACGACTTCGAGGTTGTCCGTGGCCGAAATCGATCGATTGCGATACGGCCCGGAAATTCTGTATGGCTCGGCTGAACGCGAATCTGGTAGCTCGTATTCGAATCGAGCAGGGGTGAGGTCGAAAGCGTCGGCGTGATCCTCTGCCGACCACACGGGTGGCCGTTCTGTCGTCGTCGTGTAGGTACGACTCGCCTCAGCAACCTCGTCACCACCGACGTCCTGGACGTATCGCTCGAAATCGGTGCGACTCACCTCGTCCCCTGCGGCGTTCAATCGCTCGAACACGTTCTGGAGGTGGTTGGCAGAGTCAGTTTCGTCGCGAATGTAGCGATCCAGTTCGCCAGATACTAGCGCTCCCACGTAATACTCGGCCGAGTGTTCCCACGACCCGGGGTCGTCGAGACGAACGTCGTCGAACCGGGAGGCACGCCCCTGTTCGAGTCTATCCTGAAACTCCCGAAATTCGATGCGCTCCTGTTCGAAAGTCAACAGAGCCGCGTAATACGTCGCTGAACCTTCCGTGAACCAGCGCAGGTCGTCGGTCGCGTCGTAATCCTGTCGAGTGTGAAGATACTCGTGGAGCCAAATATTGTCGGCGGTGTCGAGTCGTTGTTCGTCTTCGATCCACATGTCGGATTCCCCGGTTTGGAGTCCCCTGACCGCCCAATCCACCTCTCCGGTGGGAGCTGCGACGACGAACACGGTCTCGTCGCGATCACCGACGCGAATCGCGCCGGATGCGTCTTCGAGGGAGTCAAAAATGTCGTCTGGTGACTCCTCGAGATCGGCCGCCTCGGGTACGATCAGTCGGAAGGATTGGTCGTGTGCCGTGTGGGTAAATTGCTCGTTTGGCCCGAGAAAGACCATAACCTCGCCCACGGCACCTTCTCCTCGTACGGACGTGGTTCGATCGAAATCCATACTTTCAGTGGTAAACCAGCGAACAGAGTGTCCCAATCGAGGTTTTCGGACGAGAGCCCACTCACCGGCATCCACGAAGTGATAGCGTCCATCGGCTGCAACTGGGCCCTTCCCTGCGGCGGTCACGTTGGCAGAAATTCGATAGTCGAGGGTCGGAGTTTGGGTCCGACCGTCCCACTCGTACGTGCTTTCACCGGACTCTTTGAATCCGTCAGTGGCCACGATGGTGGTTTCGTTGTATAACCTGACTTCCAGCTCATCGACGTTATCGGGAATCTGGTACGTTAGATTGACATCGATTTCCCCCGGCTCCTCTGGAGCGAGCCCAAGTTCCTGGTCGATATCGATGACCGACCCCGATTGCATGACGGGCGCTATGGGTTGATCGGTTTCTGTGATCGCTACGGACGCATCGGGCGAGGGCGTGGCACCGACCGGCATCACAGCCACGAGTCCACCACAGACGAGGACGAGAAGGAGACTAGCGAACAATCCTATACGATCTGCCATTGGGCAAGCAAACAACAGCGCACCTCAATAAGACAGCGATTAAAATTGAATCACCTGGGCAATTATAAAGAGCAATGAGAATACCTGCGGCTTCAGCCGCAGGATGAATCCGCCAACAAGATCCAATATACGTTCGACAACGTTGCTGAGATTTCAATCCGCAGGTTGAAGTGGCAGGCAGCCATACAATAACACAGGAATCGGTTGGGAAGAGAGCGACTCCCACCAGTCCGACGATGGCGGCCTGCCCGCCCCAAGCAATCAGACAGTAATCGGAACCAGTCTGGGTGAACGGTCGGTTCCTATAATGAACCGATGCAGTGCTCGACTGCTTGAAAGCAGCACAAAAAGTAACTCCGAGTCCGTTGAGGTCTGCCGGACTCTCCGTGGCAAAAACAACACTGGGAGTCTGAATATGACTGAGGATAGGAGTACCGGGGGCTTGGCACTCCCAGCAGTCCCACCCGCCTCAGACCGCGAGCATCCCCACGGATTCGTACCGTTTGGATGTTCGGTGGGACTGTAAACCTGAAATCTCCAACGCTCAGGATTCCTCCGCGTTCACGCGGAGGAGGATGTCAATTTCACCTTTCGGTGCCGGCATCATAGAGCCCTCGGCCAAAAGTTCTCACAACTCGAGACCTCGGATCGCCACGGTGTCACCTGCGGAAACCTGCCCGATCCGACGAGCGTCTGGAACATCCTCGACCACGCGTTCGGCGTCGGATGCAGATAGTGCGACGACCAAGCCTGTCCCCATATTGAATGTCCGGTGCATCTCCTCGTCGCTCACGTCGCCCTGGTTTTGGATGAACTCGAATATCGGCTGGGGGTCGAACGGCGCATCGATCTCGTAGTGGAATTCTCCCATCCGAGAGAGATTCCGCCATCCGCCACCGGTCACGTGGGCGGCTGCGTGAGTCTCCACGGAATGGAGGGGTTCGAGCACCTCGCGATAGATCCGGGTCGGTTCGAGCAGCACCTCCCCGATAGATTTTGACTCATCGTAGGGGAACGGATCCGAGTAATCGTGCTCGCGCGTGACCGCCTTGCGGGCCAGCGTCAACCCGTTAGAGTGGATCCCCGAGGACGGAAGACCGACCAGGATGTCCCCACCCTGTGCCTCGCCGTTAAACAGTTCCGACTCCGTCGCGAGACCGGCGCAGGCGCCCGCGAGATCGAATCCACGGATGACCTCGGGCATCACGGCGGTTTCGCCCCCGACAAGTTGTACGTTGGCTTGCTCGGCCCCGGCGGCGAGTCCCTCGCCGATTCGTTCGGCAATCTCGTCGTCCGGTGTCTCGACAGCGAGGTAATCCACGAATGCGACTGGCGTTACGCCTGTCGCGATCAGGTCGTTCGCATTCATCGCGATACAGTCGATTCCGATGGTGTCGTATCGCGAGATTGCCTCGGCGACGATCAGTTTCGTCCCAACGCCGTCAGTAGCGAGGGCGAGATAGCGGTCGCCGATGTCGAGCAAGCCAGCGTAGTCCCCCTCGAACGCACCGATCGCACCGACCAGTGCCGAGGTGGCTGCCTCGCTGGCATCGATGTCGACACCTGCGTCGGCGTAGGTGAGTTGGTCCTCGTCTTCGGCGTCGGTCATGCGAGACGTGGGGTGCGAGTATGGGAAAAACACGTCGGTTCGGGTGTACGCGACGGTCGGCGACAGTATCCTTTTGTCCGGCGACCCCGTCGACTCTGTTGATGGAAGTCGCAGTGTTGACTGTTGGCGACGAAGTGCTCGCTGGCGACACCGCCAATACGAACGCGGCGTGGCTCGCAAGTCAACTGACGGATCGTGGTGCGACAGTCGCACGAATTCTTACGATTCCGGACGATCGCGAGCTCATCGAATTGACGATCCGCGAGTGGACGACCCAATTCGAGGCAGTTATCGTCACCGGCGGACTCGGGGGCACCCACGACGACGTTACGGCCGACGCCCTCGCGAATGCCTTCGATCGAGATCTGGCGGTCGACGACCACGTTCGCCAGGACGTCATCGAAACCGTCGCGTCCTACCGGGACCGAAATCCTGAGACGGTCGAAGCTCACGACCTGAACCTCGACGTCGACGCGTGGGCGGCACTCCCGGAAGGCAGTCGGGCGCTGATCAATCCCGAAGGGCTCTGTCCCGGGTGCGTCATCGAGAACGTGTACGTATTCCCTGGCGTCCCTTCGGAGATGCAGGCGATGTTCGAGACGGTCGCACCCGAATTCGCGGGAAATGCCGTCTCGCGAACGCTGTATACTCCCCAACCCGAGTCTTCGATGATCGAGGCGCTCACAGACGTTCAGAATCGATACGAGGTGACCGTAGGGAGCTATCCGGACGTCGAACGTCGAAACCGAGTGAAAGTCCTCGGAACCGACGAAACGACTGTCGACGCGGCCGCAGGCCAACTTCGGGAGTTGCTCGAAATCGTCGAAGAGGACTGATGGATGTCCCTGTTCGTCGATACAGACCGAGAAACAGCCCCCGAAAAGACGGCTCGAAATCCCTGTCGTACGTTCGGCTAACTTCCCGGATTGTATCGGTTCTCATCGGTCCACCACCGAATATCTGAGGTAAGAATGTTTTACCGCCCCTGCCCGAGTCGGGTCGCCGTCCGCTCCGGTAACCCTTCCGCGCGAATTCGTGCTTGAACGCGTTCGACGTTGTACTCGATTCGTCGGAGGTCGACGGAATTGGTCTCTGTGTCGAGCACTGCGTAGGCTGCCCGAGGATCGTCGTCTCTCGGCTGCCCCACACTTCCGGGGTTGATGATCAGGCGATTGTCGATCGTCGCCTCGTGTTGGACGTGGGTATGTCCGAGAATACACCCACGATACTCGTCGATTTCCGGTCGAACTGACGGAAATTCTGAGGGATAGACGTACGTGCCCCGCTTGCTCGGACAGGGGTGGCTGTGGCACAGTAGGTACTCACCGTTCGCAATTTCGGCACGAAACGGTAGTCCGTCGAGCCAGGCGAGCTGGTCCTCGTCGAGTGCCTCGAGGGCGTATTCCAGGCCAGCCTCGGCCATCCGGTTGTGACGATAGCGAGCGGGTTTTCTGACCATTCGATCGTGATTACCCTGCACCGTAACGGATGCCACCTCGCGGATGCGTTTGACGCACTCGACGGGCCACGGATTGTACCCCACGACGTCACCGGCACAGACCACGTCGTCGATCGGCGGCATATCGGAGAGGACGGCCTCGAGCGCAGGAAGGTTGGCGTGGACGTCCGCGATGACCCCGAGACGCATACGATCGCTTTACCCCGACGACTCAAAGTACTGGGGGCGAAACAACCCGATCTCCTCTAGATGAGCAAAGCGAGAGCCTCGGG
>JBKGZK010000062.1:0-12299 GCA_046545615.1 Natronomonas sp. | reverse complement strand
CGATAGCCCATGACCGACGACCGTCCACCGCTTGCGTCCGACGAGGAGTTCAACCAGGAACTGAAGGGTCTGCTTCGTCGAGCATACAAACAGGATATCAACGTCGAAGGTGGATGGGAGTGCCGAAACGGCCCCGAGCATCCTGATTGGGACGTGGTCATTGCTGAAGTCCGAAAAAATCATAATACGGACTGACCGGCGGGCGCGATAACTACAGTCCCCGTTTGAACGAACACAAGCCACTCAACAGTTGCGAGCAAAGTCCGTACCATGCGGTCCCTCCACCGACGGACGATTCTATCGCTTGCTGTTGGCGTCGCTACCTCGATGGCCGGCTGCCTCGACGACGGAGATGGCGATGATGGCGGTGGCGATGACGACTCGACCGGGAGCCCCGATTCCATCGTGTCACACGATACATTGCCCTACACGGTCACGAGCAGCGTCCCCCACTGGCACCAGGAAGACGAGACGACCACCGGTCGTGTGGTGGTTATCGACTCGGACACCAGACAACGAGCGGTCCTGTCGCCAGCAGATGTTCCCGAACACCGACGGACGGCGTTCCAGGAATTCCTCGACGATGCGGACTACGACACGAGCGTCGTCCTCCTGATCGAGTCCGTCGGACCGAACGCGTGCTACGATCGCCTCAAGGTCGAGGACGTCCGCGTCGACGACGGCAGACTCGCCGCATCGGCGACCGTCGTCGACACTAGCGATCCCGACACGGCCTGCGCCCAGGTGATAACGTATCCATCGATTCTCCTCCGCGTCGATTTCGAGGACGATCCCGTCACCAAAGCAATCGTGGACCTCACCGACGGCTGGGATCGGACCGAGTCCATCGCGGCCAGCCCTAACGACTCCCTCTCTCCTGCAGCCGCCGAACTGCCCGGCTTCGTCCGCCCAGATGGTGACCCGACGCCGATCGAACCGCTCGAGTGTGAACGCGAGGGCTTTCTCCGCCACTGGCGAGGATACGACGAGGATGCATTCGAGTACGGCGAACTCACAGCCGACGGCGAGGTCACGTTCGCACTCCGGATCGCCGAAACGAGTTACGAACGTAGTGACACCGCGCGCATCCAGCTCGTCAACGTTTCCGACAGAAAACTCCAGACCGGGAACCGGTACAAGTACGGGTTCGAGATGTACACGGAGGACGGATGGCAGGACGTCCGCGGACACGTCGGAGACAACCAGCTCCCGTACACGGACGAGGCCGTCGGTCATCGACCGGGCGAGGGATTCGAATGGACGTTTACGCTCACCGAGGAGGGAATCGTCGCGAACCACGTTCACGATCGACTCGAGGTGTGTCCCGACCTGGCCGACGGGAGGTACCGGTTCGCCTACTGGGGCATCATCGGCGACGACGCGGTCGGCGTCGAGTTCGATCTGTCTTGATCGCTACCGACCGAGTTCCTCGTGGGCGCTTGCGAGGTTATTCGACGCGAGCGCACCGAGCAACGAAAGTTCGCCAGCCAGCGCAGCCGTCGCGATGGTTTCTGCGAGCGCGTCAGCGTTCGATCCCGGTGGATCGCCACCGCCGCCGACGCCGAGGACTGAAAGCGCCTCGGCCTGGGTCGGGAGTGTGGTGCCGCCGCCGACGGTGCCGACCTCGAGTGACGCACACGTGAGACTGGCGTAGAGACTCCCGTCCTCTCGAACGTCGGCGGTCGTGATCGCATTCGCACCCTCGACGACCTGTGCTGCGTCCTGCCCTGTCGCGAGGAACGCGGCCGCGATCGTATTCGCTGCGTGGGCGTTCGAACCCAGCGCCCCGGCCTTGGCCGATCCGACGTGATTCTTCCGTGTATTCACCGCCGCGATCGCGTCCGGGGTGGTATCGAAGTACTCCTCGACGACGGTGTCCGGGATCGATACATCCGCGGCCACCGTTCGGCCGCGACCCTCGACGCTGTTGATCGCGGCCGGCTTCTTATCCGAACAGAGATTCCCCGACAATGCCACGAGTTTCGCCGGAGTCTCGGATTCGATCACGTCACACGCCGCCTCCGTCGCGATGGTGGCCATGTTCATCCCCATCGCGTCCTTGGTATCGTAGGCGAATCGAAGAAACACGTTGTCGCCCACCACGTACGGCGTCACGTGGCGAAGTTCGCCATGACTCGTCGTCGATTCGGCCACGTCGGCGAGCTGGTCGGTGTGATCGCGGACCCAGGCGGACACGATTGCAGCCTCGTCCACGCCCGCCACCCGGAAAACGGGCGCGCGGGTCATCCCGTTTTTGAGCACCCGTGCGGTCGCGCCGTCGGCCGCCCGCATGGCCGCACAGCCGCGATTGACCGATGCCACGAGAGCACCCTCGGTCGTCGCCAGCGGAAGGTAGCGGGACGCTGTCGAGGTGCCCCCGGAAACCGGAATTGGGCCGACGATTCCCATTGGGACCTGGGCCGCGCCGATCATGTTCTCGACGTTCGCTTCCGCGTCCGCCGCGTCGAACGTGTAGTCGCCGATGGCTTCGAGCGACGTCCCGGTTTCGTCCTCGACGAACTGTCGGCGGGCGGCCGCCGCGACGTCGGCGTCGGCGTGGGCTTCGAGCTCGTGAATTCGGAGCGAACCGTCACGGACCCGGTCTGCGAGGTCCTCGGGATTCATACCGGTGCGTCGGTCCCCCATGGGGTAGGGATTTCGGTCCGGCGGTCGCGGCGAAGCAATTTTCGGTACGTATGCGCGAATTTCACTCGACGAGGCACGTGCCCGTCATCACGCCGGGTTTTTCGACGTCCACGAGTTCGAGCAACGTCGGGGCAATGTCGGCAAGCGTGCCCCCATCTCGAACCGTGTAGCCACCATCGGAGCCATCTGGGGCAACGTATACGAACGGCACCGGGTTGGTCGTGTGGGCAGTGTGTGGGTCCGCGGGTGTGCCCATATCGTCGGCATTGCCGTGATCGGCGGTGACAAGCAGGTGACCCCCTGCCTCCCGGACCGTCGCTGCCAGACGGCCGAGTTGTCGATCGACCGCCTCGACGGCTGCAACTGCGGCGTCGAAGTCGCCAGTGTGGCCGACCATGTCCGGGTTGGCGTAGTTCAACACGAGCACGTCGGGATCCTCGCGTTCGATCCACTCGATGGCCGTGTCGGTGACCGCTCGAGCCGACATCTCGGGTTGTTCGTCGTACGTCGGAACGTCGGGGCTCGGGACGATTTCGCGGCGTTCGCCCTCGAATTCGACCTCCCGGCCGCCGTTGAGGAAGTAGGTGACGTGGGCGTACTTCTCGGATTCGGCGATCCGCAACTGGGTGTACCCGACATCTGCGAGAACCTCCCCGAGCGTTGCCTCGGGCTCCGGTGGCGGATAGGCCACGGGGAGATCAAACGTCTCGTCGTACTCCGTCATCGTGACGAGTCTGACGTCGGGTGGATCGGTCTCGAACTCCCAGGTTGGGTCGATGTCGCCGAGCATTCGAACGAGCTGGCGGGCCCTGTCGGCCCGGAAGTTTGCGAAGATCACGGCATCGCTGTCCTCGAGTGGTGGTCGATCGCCTACGAGCGTTGGTTCGACGTATTCGTCACTCCCGATCGAGGTGGTATCTGGCGGCGTCTCCGGATCGACGCTGTCGTCGACCGGTCTGTCGCCGCGATCGTATGCCTCCTCGAGGGCCTCGACAGCAGATTCCGCGCGGTAGGGTGCCGCCCGGTGGACGATCGCGTCGTATGCTCGCTTGGTTCGCCGCCAGTTCTCGTCGCGATCCATGGCGTAGTAGCGCCCACAGACCGTCGCGACGTGACCGGTCCCACAGTCATCGGCTACGGCCTCGAGATCGGCGAGGAATTCGACCCCGCTATGTGGGGCGGTATCCCTGCCGTCGGTGAAGGCGTGTGTCAGTGCGTCGACCCCGCGTTCGCCTGCGAGTTCGATCAGGGCGTGGACGTGCGCCTGCATCGAGTGGACGCCCCCGTCGGAGACGAGTCCCATGATGTGCACGCGCCCGTCGTGGACGTCCGCGTACTCGAATGCGCTCATAAGCACCTCGTTCTCGGCGAATCGACCGGTGGCGATGTCGTCGGTGATCCGCGTCGATTCCTGGGTGACCACGCGTCCCGCACCGATGTTGAGGTGGCCGACCTCGCTGTTGCCCATTTGTCCATCGGGAAGCCCGACCGCCCGACCGGACGTCTCGAGCGTGCCGAACGCCCCTCTCTCCCGAAGCCGGTCGAATTCGGGAGTGAAAGCGGCGGCGACGGCGTCCGTCTCGTCGCCTGCGCCAAGGCCCCAGCCGTCGAGCACCACGAGCGCGGCTCTCATTGGTTCGGGTAACTCCGTGGCCGCCTAAGGGCATGTCGATACGGACGTGTCGTCGTTCGCCTCATCGGCAATGAGTGCGTACTTCGCCGGGAACTGCCCTCCGTCACAGCTCCACGAGGAGATACGAAGTATCGAAGGCAAGTGTTTTCCTTGTCTCTGCCGCAA
Source organism: Natronomonas sp. (assembly GCA_046545615.1). GTDB lineage: Archaea > Halobacteriota > Halobacteria > Halobacteriales > Haloarculaceae > Natronomonas. The sequence continues at coordinate 7,855 of JBKGZK010000062.1, read as the reverse complement.
CCCACGGTATGGACCTCCGAGTCATCGCCGTTTTGCTCCTCATCCCGCTGCTCGACGTGATGGTCCTCGTCGTGTTGGCCACTCCACGGTATCTCGGACCGGGGGTAACGGTCGCCCTCGTCGTCCTGACCGCCCTGATCGGGATGTTGCTCGTGCGAGCTGAAGGCCGCCATACGTTGCGGAAGATGCAACGGAAACTGGCGAGAGGTGAGGCTCCGACAAACGAGATCATGGACGGAGCACTCCTGCTGGTCGCGGGTGCGCTGATGCTCACGCCAGGAATCGTCACCGACGCTGTCGGGTTGCTCCTGATCGTGCCCCTGACGCGGTATCCGATCCGGATCGCCGTCAAGCGATACGTGGTCACCCCATACCTGGACACCCAAACGGATGGCTTCGCAACGGGAAACGTCTACGTCGGTGGCTTCCCCGACGAGGGCGAGACCGTCGACGTCGACGAGGAGTACTACCGGTTCACCGACGTCGACTCGGCGGACGGAGATGATGATGACGATGACGACCGCCCCGAATCTGGGTTCCAGTAACCCGCTGCGTGGTTTCTCGAAACCGAAAGACGGAGCCCAGAGTCGGGCGAAAGGAAACCCTTAAACGAACCACGACAGTACGATCACTGCACGGGCCAATAGCTCAGCCAGGTATGAGCGCTCGGCTGATAACCGGGAGGTCCTCGGTTCAAATCCGAGTTGGCCCATTCAGTTTCTGATGGGTTTTTAGAAGTCCGAAATCTGCCGTTTTAGCCCTCGAAAGATACTCGATCGTCAGTTTCTGGTTTCGCTGCCCCCCCCCCGAAGTTGGCAATTGATTCGAGTCACGTTCTAGCGCGGGTCGCTCCCGTCTCCGATTCCGTTTAGCCTAAGCGGTAGCTAGGATGATTGATCTTTGGGAATTTCCCAACAGATTAACGTATTGAATAGTCAGCAACGACCGAGAGAGAAAAGATACCTACCGAATACTGGCAAAGGCATTATACCATCGAAACGGTCAGTAACCTTTCCCGTTGCCACCGCCACTTTCCCGGTGGCATCCCCCCTACCCTTTTGATTCAAACGGGGTCACAAACGGTGGTCTTCGAGTCGTAAATCGTCGGTGCACTGTATTTACCAGCCTTGCCCGGGCTTGTCCGGGAACGAATCTCCCTCTAGAGCACGGCGTCCCTGCGAAGAGTGCAGTTAGGCTAATGGCCCGAACCCATCCGGCGGTCGGCGGTGGTCGGTCGCCTGTTCGAAGGCATACGCTAGTTCGAACAGCCGCGGTTCGTCGAACGCCCGTCCGAGCAGCTCCACACCGACCGGGAGCCCGCCGTCGATAAATCCGGCCGGGACTACGATCGCGGGTAATCCGGTGTGCGCCGACAGTTCGCAGTTCATCTCCCCGAACGGCTGATGCGCCGGAATCTCGACGGGCGGAATCGTCGACGGTGGATAGAGCAGGGCGTCGAGATCGAATTCAGCCATCCGCGAGAGCGTGGTGTCCGCAATTCGCTGGCGTCTGCGGAGCCGGCGGAGGTACTCGTCGTTCTGGTCGAGCGATTCGACGTCGACGTCGAGGACACCGGCCGCCTCGATCCTGTCTGCGACGGATGGCGCGATTTCCCCGGTCGCCACCAGGTCGGAGAGCGAGACGTGTGGGGTATCGTCTCCGAGTTCTTCCAGATACCGCTCGAAGTCCCGGGCCCATTCAAACCCGAGGACGCGTGCGCTCACGAGATAGTCCACGTCCACGACCTCCACCGGGTCGACGATCGTCGCACCGGCGGCCGCCATCTCGTCGATGGCATCCTCGACGACCGTAGTGACAGCTTCGGCGGCTCCGTCATCATCCCGATCGTCCTGTTGCAGCCCGAAGAACTGTCGGGCGACGCCAATGCGGGCGTCCTCCAGACCTGTCTCGTCGAGGTGGGACACGTAGCCATTCGCAGGGACCTTCCTCACCCCTCGCGACGAGACGGGATCCTCGGGATCGTACCCGGCCATGACGTCCAACAGCAGAGCGGCGTCGGTGACGGATCGGGTGATGGGACCCGCGGTGTCCTGCGTTTCACTCAATGGGACGATGCCAGTCCGGCTGACGAGCCCCCGCGTCGGCCGAACGCCGACGAGGTTATTGAACGCGGGTGGCGACCGAACCGACGAACAGGTATCGCTGCCGGTGCCGAGGGCGCCCAGGTTCGCAGCGATTGCCGCGGCAGTCCCGCCACTCGATCCGGCTGGCCGACGATCGAGATCGTAGGCATTGCGCGTCGCACCGCCCAGCGAGCTAATGGTGTCGACGCCGAACGACAGCTCCTGGAGGTTCGCCTTGGCGATGACGACGGCACCCGCGTTACGGAGCTGCTCGACGACGAACGCATCGCGAGACGGCGTCGATTCGGCGAGCGCTTTCGAGCCAGCCGTCGTCGGCATGTCGTGGGTGTCGTGGTTGTCCTTGATGATGGTGGGTACCCCGTGGAGCGGCCCGATGAACCCCTCGTGTTCGAATCGTGCGTCGAGTTCCCGGGCACGATCAAGGGCCTGGTCGTTCAGCGTCAGGATGGCGTTCAGGTCCTCGTACTCGTCGATACGAGCCAGATACCGGTCGACGAGCGCTTCGGCCGTAACACGCCCGTCTCGCATGGCGTCGTGAATGTCGGCAACGGTTGTTTCGACGAGCTCGAACGAGTTCGGAGCTGGAGTGGTCATGGATGGGTCGTTTTCGTATGGAATCGACCCGGAGTGGAACCCTGAATCTGTCGTATCGGGAAAAAGTGTGGTGGCTAGGTACACACCAGGGTATCGGAGCGATCGGCCAGGGCCTGATTGATTGCAGATATCGGAGTGGGAGCCGTATGGTACCCACAATCGCCATGAACCCGAACGTGGGAGCTGCGCAATTTGGGGCACGTGGACCGTAATATTTATATTAGAAAATGCTTATATTAGCGTTAGGTAAAATGGATAACGACGACGCCACACCCACGCAAGCGGCAGTCCCGCAGCCGAACTGCTGCGTCCCCGGCGAACATTCCCTCACGGAACGAGAACTCGCAACAGACGTCCAGACGCTCGCCGCGATCGGGAACGACACCCGATACGAAGCGCTTCGACTCATCGCAGCGTCCGACGACGGCGTGTGCGTCTGCGAGCTGGAGCCAGCGCTCGGTGTGAGCCAGAGCGCGGTCAGCCAAGCCCTCTCTCGGCTGTACGCAGCCGGGCTCGTGAAGAGGCGCAAGGAGGGGCGGTGGCGATACTATTCGGCCACCCACTCGGCTCGTCGGGTGCTCGAGGTACTCGACGAAACCCGGAGAGAACCGGAGGCGGAGTGATGAGTAACGAACCAGCCCAGACGGATTCCGAGTCAGTGACCGTCGATGCGTCCGAACAGCGACGCGTCGTCCGCGAACGATACGGCGACATCGCCACGGGTTCGTCAGCCCCAACCTCCTGCTGTGACGAGTCGTCCACGTCGACGTGCTGTGGCGACACCGAGGTCGATCCGGATGCGACCCAATCACAATCGCTGAAAATGGGGTATTCGGAAGCCGATCTCGAGAAGGTCCCCCAGGAGGCCAACCTGGGTCTGGGGTGTGGTAATCCGACAGCCATCGCGAGTCTCGAACGAGGTGACACCGTCCTCGATCTCGGCTCCGGTGCCGGATTCGATTGCTTCCTCGCCGCCGACGAAGTCGGAACGGACGGGACGGTGATCGGCGTGGACATGACCCCGGCAATGATCGAGAAAGCTCGCGAGAACGCCACCCAACGGGATGTCCCACAGGTCGAGTTTCGCCTCGGCGAAATCGAACACCTGCCGGCCCGGGATACGTCCGTGGACGTTATCATCTCGAACTGCGTCGTGAACCTCTCGCCGGACAAACCACAGGTCTTCCACGAAGCGTTCAGGGTACTGCGTCCCGGTGGCCGACTGGCGATTTCGGACGTCGTTGCGACGGCGGATCTTCCAGAGTCGGTACGGACAGATCCCACCGCCCTTGCCGCCTGTGTGGCCGGTGCCTCCTCGATATCCAGCCTCGAAACCACGCTCGACGAGGTGGGATTCATTGACGTCTCGATCGAACCGAAATCCGACAGCGACTCCTTTATCCGAGAGTGGGACGACGAACGGGACCTGAGCGAGTATCTCGTCTCGGCGAGGATCGAAGGTCGCAAACCCGCTCGCTGAAGATTCGACCCGAAGCATCCGACCTGTTTTTCCGGTGCCGGTGGCTCGAGCGAGGCCACCGCGTCGATGGATTCGAAAACGACAGATGAAAGAGTCACCTGGGGATAGCCGAAGCCACTGCCGTGAGCGTGCATGAATCCGATTGACGTCGCCGGGCGCATCTTCGAGCGTGCAGGAATTATCTCGACTGGACGGTTTCGCTCGACCGCCGAACTCGCCTGGCCGCGGATCGTCACCGGATTCGCGATCATGTCGAAGCAGACGGCCGACCTGGCAATGGTCGGCATCGCAGTCGGCACCGCGGGGACGGCCGGGCTCGCTTTCGCACTTGCGTACTGGGGGCTCGTCGCGATGCTCGGACTCGGGCTCGCAGGTGGGACGATCAGCCTGGTATCGCAGAACTACGGAGGCGACGAGACCGAACGGGCCTCGATGGTCGTCAAACAGAGCGTCGTCGTCGCGACAGTGCTCGCCGTACCGATCGGTGCGGTTTTCATCGCATTTGCGGAGCCCCTCATCGCCGTCCTCGGTGCGAGTTCGACAGCGATTCCGCACGGACGTATCTACTTGCTTCTCGTCGCTCCAGCCGTCCTGTTCGAGACGCTCAATCTGATCGCCAGCCGGACCTACACGGGCATCGGGGACACATTTACCGAGATGATTGCTCGGGCGACCGGCGCCGTGCTGAACGTGGTCCTGAGTGCCATTCTGATCTTCGGGCTGGGCATGGGCGTCGCTGGTGCAGCAATCGGGACGACAGTTTCGACCGGCGTCGTCACGCTCGTGTTGGCCTGGGGAATGACGGGACGGTCCTATCGAGGATACCTGGGAATGGAACCTAGCCCGGTTCCGATCACCCTCACCGGGTCGTGGGTCGATCGAATCCTTCTCTTTCAGCTTCTAGAAATTTCGTTACCCGAGATCGGGCGTCGGCTGGCCCAGGGAATCGTGGTCTTTCCGCTTTTGTGGATCGCCGCGTCCTTCGGTCCGGTCGTGGTAACGGCCTTCGAGGTGGCAAGACGAGTTCGAAGCCTCATCAACAGCGTCAACTGGGGATTGTCCCTCGCGTCGAGTTCGCTCGTCGGCCAGCAACTCGGGATGGGGGACGAACCTGAGGCTGGGGCCTACGGTGCCTCGATCATCCGTCTCACGGTCGTCCTCTACGCATGCATTGCCCTCGCAGTCGTCGTTTTTGCGACCCCGATCGCTCGGGTGTTCGTCACCGGTGATACCGAAATCGCCCAGACAGCAATATTCGTCGCCTTCGGTGCGGCGAGTGCGATCGGTCAGGGACTCGACGGTGCCGCGACGGGCGCGCTCATCGGTGCTGGCGACACCCGGTGGCCGTTCATCGCCTCGCTCGTGGGTCGCTACGTCTTCGCGCTCCCAGTTGCCGCACTCGGGCTCTTCACGCCGCTCGGTGTGGGCGGACTCTATCTCGCGTTCCTCCTCGAGATGTACGTGCCCGGGGGTATCAATTTCGCCCTCTTTCGTACGGGACGGTGGAAAGTGGTCAGCCGTCGATACAGGAATCCGTCGTAACGCCACCCCCGCGGGAGTGGGAACATCGCCGACCACGTTCCGGCAGCCATTCGACAGTCGCTATTTATATCGTGCGCCTGCATTCGCACCCATGTCCGTCGACCTGACACGAGAATCGGATCGCTCGCACGTTGCCCACCTCCGGATCGATTTCGATGACCTCAACCTGTTCACGGAGGCCGCGGCACACGAGCTTCGAACCGCCATCGACTCGATCTCGGGGGACGTCTCGGTGGTGACCATCGCAGCAGACCGGACCGAGGGAGACGAAGACGGTGTTCGTGGACTAACGGCTGGGTTGAATCTCGAGTGGGCGCGCGACCTCTCCCCCCACGACGGGCGAGAGCTGTTACAGACCCTGTACCGGACAATTCAGTCGATCAGGGAACTCGACGCGGTCGTCGTCTGCGGGTGTGGTGACTACGCGATCGGGGCAGGTCTTGAACTCGCCATGGCCTGCGAATTTCGCGTCGCGACCGAGGATGCACGCCTGGGACTTCCCGAAATCGACGTCGGTCTTCCGACGGTCATTCACGGCGGACTGTTGATCCCGCTCGTCGGCCTCCAGGCTGCCACCGAGTTGATCTACACCGGTGAGACAGTCTCCGGATCCGAGGCCCACGAACTCGGGCTCGTCAACCGGGCCGTTCCCGCCAGTACGTACGACGAAACCTTCGAGGATTTGATCGACACGCTCGCCGCAAAGAGTCCGCTCGTGATGCAGTTGCAAACGCAGGTCATGCGGAGGTTCCGAAATCCAGGACTCGAAGCGGGAATGGCGGCGACCAGTAGCGACATCGCCAGAAGCTTTGGGACGCACGACCAACAAGAGGCGATGGACGCCTTCCTCGAAGACAGAGAACCCACCTTCGAAGGTCGATAGGCGGTCGGAAAATTACTCCGGGGCGTCCCAGGCCGACTCCCCCGATCCTCCACCCGTCTTGAAGACGCCCCGGGCCGTGGCGACGCGATCCGATTCGCACTCGACGACGGCGTCGACCACGCCGACGCTCGACCCGTTCCGCACGACGGTGGCCGTCGCGTGCAGGTCCGAAGTCGCCGGTGCGAGATAGTCCACTCGAATGTCGATCGTCGGCGTCGTGGCGAAGTCGTTGGCCGCGCTGACCGCCCAGTAGCCGACCGAATCGGCGAGCGACGAGATGGCGCCACCGTGTGCGACCGCCGTCGACCGCGAAGACGATATCGACGAATCGAGCGGGAGCCGCCCCTCGGCATACCCGGGTTCGACGTCGGTGATTTCGATCCCAAGCGTTTCGTAATACGGCGGTTGCTCGTACTCCGATAGATCGAACTCCATGTCCACGATCCGCTGGGGGGCCGGTTAAAAGTGTGGCAGCCGGAAACGAACGAGCCCATCCGTTTTCGGTGCCGCATACGTTCAGGGGCGTCCGGGATTGTATATCACAAATCGGGACCAGACGACCCATGACGTGACGCGTGTCGGCGGTCCGACGGGGCGGGAGTGTGGCGAGGACCGCCGGAGGAAAGCGCCGCCTGTTCGCTCTCAGCCGCTATCCGACAGGTACTGCTGGGTTCGTTGAGCGACCGCGGACCGAATCGATTCCCAGTCGACGTCGGCAGCAGGATGAAACAGCCGGTGGTGCTGGCTGCGGACGATCGAGTTAAGCACCGATTCGAGGAGTGCATCGACGGTAACTGCGTCGCCACGTCGATCGAGTCGTGCCTCGGCCGATTCGAATCGGTCGGCCGTCGCGAATCGATCCGCTACCTCGGTACCGGAGCCCGAAATCGGTTCCACCACGACGTCTTCGATGGCCGGATTCGACAGCTTCGCCCGCTGGCCCGTCTTGTTCCGTACGACGATCCCTGCCGCCGGCCCGTCGTACCAAGCCGACTGCGGAATCGCCGAGACGTCCGGCTGGAAATCGCTGGCACGGACTTCCTTCTGAAACGTATTCACCGGATCGAGGCCGAGGGCCAGATAACTCCGTTCCACGACGTCGGGGGGAAGAAACCGGTCTTCCTCTTGCGACCAGACGTCGAATCCGAGAACCGACGGCATTCGATCCCACTCGTAGTCGATGGTGTGTCGGTGCGTCGCCACGGTAAAGAACACGATCGACTCGACCTCCTCGACCGCCTCACGAAGGGC
>JBKGZK010000061.1:0-12315 GCA_046545615.1 Natronomonas sp. | reverse complement strand
CACTCGAAGTTCTCCGTGAGCAGGATGGCGTCGACCGGACAGACCTCCTCACACAATCGACAGTAGATGCACTGGCCGATGTGGAGGTTGTACTGTTCCCCGTTGCGTTGGTCGTCGGTCACGATCTGAATCGTGTCGTTCGGACACACGTTCTCGCACTGCCGACACCAGATACACCGCTCCTGACTGAACTTGTGGACCCCACGGAAGCGGGGGGAGACGTCAGGCGTCTCCTCGGGATATTCGACGGTGAACGTCTCTCCGTCGAGGGCGTGTTTCATCGTCGTCGCCATCGACTTGAGCATCCCAATCATTAGACGACCACCCCCACGATCACAGCAGTCAGGAACAGGTTGGCGAAGGCTAACACGAGCATACCCTTCCACCCCACCTCGATGAGTTGATCGATGCGGAGGCGTGGCAGCGCCGATCGGGCCCACTGGGTGAACAGGAAGACCGCCCAGATCTTGATAATAAACCACAGAATACCCGGCAACACGGGACCGGCTGGGCCGCCGAGGAATAACGTCGCAATGATCCCCGCGCCCAAGAAGATGTGGAGGAATTCGCCGAGGTACACCAACACGAAGTACACTGACGAGTACTCGGTCTGGTACCCGGCGACGATTTCGGTCGGAGCCTCGGGAATGTCGAACGGATTGCGCCCGACTTCCATGAGATTCGCGACCAGAAACAGCACGAATGCGAACGGGTTAACGACGGCGTACCAGGCGGGAATCGTGACCCCGGCAACGGTGAACAACGGTTCGGCCTGCGCGGACACGATCTCGCTCATCTGGAGCGATCCGGCGAAGAGAACGACGGAGGCAGCGATGAGAACCAGCGGTATCTCGTAGGCAAGATTCTGCGCGACCGCGCGTAGCCCGCCGATCATCGAGTACTTGTTGTTCGACGCGTAGCCGGCCATTACGAGCCCCACCGATGCGATGGATGCGACGGCGAAAACGTACACGAGGCCAACTTCGGGATCGGCGAGGTGGATGCCGCTTCCCATTGGGATGACGGCGAATCCCATCAGTGCCGAAAACGCCAACACCAGAGGTGCGAGATCCCACGCCGGCCGATCGACGCCGTCTGGGACGATGAGTTCCTTCGAGAGCAGTCGGACGGCGTCCGCGACGATGATAAGCAATCCGTACGGACCGACGCGGTTGACCGCGATTCGGTCGGTGAAAGCCGCCGTGATTTTCCGTTTCGCCCACGGCCCGGCGAGCGCCGCCATCGTCAGCATCAGAGTGCCGACGAGTGCCGCGCCGATCAGCCCCGTCAGGAGCTGCTGACCGAACGTCGGATCGCTGCCGAGACCGAGCAGGTCCGCGATAAACTCGGGAAGTGGCGCTGCCTGCGCCGCGGTGAGGGTCATCGATCCACCTCCCCGAGCACGATGTCGAGGCTCCCGAGCGACGCGATGAGGTCCGGGATGAATTCGCCCTGCGTCATGTCCCTGAGCGTGTGCAGGTTACAGAAGCAAGGGCTGCGAATCTTGAACCTGGCGGGTTTGTCGGTACCGTCGGCGCGCATGTAGATGCCGAGCTCGCCCTTTGCGGCTTCGACGCCGCGATACACTTCTTTGTCGGCGTCCGGTTTGAGCGTGCGGGGCACGTTCGACTGAATATTCCGCTCGTCTTCGGGCCACTCCTCGAGCAGGTCGACGCACTGTTCGATGATCTTCGCGGACTCCTCGACCTCTCGCATCCGGACGAGCACGCGGCTGTAGTTGTCGCAGCCGTCTTCCGTGATCACGTCCCAGTCGAGCTCCTCGTAATAGCCGTAGGGATCGTCGCGCCGCAGGTCGACGTCGATCCCAGAGCCACGGGCCACCGGGCCGGTCGCACCGTATTGCTTTGCGACCTCCGGGGGGAGTTCACCAGTGTTCACACACCGGGCCTGGAAGATTTCGTTCGCCGTGATTAGGTTGTGATACTCCTGGAGTTTGCCCGGCAGGTCGTCGAGGAAATCCCGAGTCTTGTCGAAGAACGCGTCTCGGGGTTCCGGCAGGTCCCAGGCGACGCCGCCCAGACGGAGGTAGTTGAACATCAGCCGCTGGCCCGTCAGATCTTCGAGGATGTCCTGGACGACCTCGCGGTCACGGAAGGCGTACTGGAAAACGGCGGTGAAGTCGCCGAAGACGTCCAGTGCGAAGGTCCCGAGTGCAAGCATGTGACTCGCAATCCGACACAGTTCCGCGGACATCGTCCTGATGACCTGTGCGTATTCGGGAACCTCGAGGTCCGCGAGATCCTCGGCTGCCCGGGCATACGCCCACTCATTGAGGATTCCAGCCGAGACATAGTCCCATCGGTCGGGGTACGGCATGATCTGGTGCCGATAGGTGCCCTGCTGGCACATCTGTTCTTCACACCGGTGGAGATAGCCGATATCGGGTTCGACGTCCACGACCTGTTCGCCATCGAGGACGGTCTTGACGTGAAGCACGCCGTGGGTCGCCGGATGATGAGGACCGACGTTGAGGAACAGCGTGTCCGGATCAGCCCCACGCTGGTCCGGTTCCAGCGGATTTTTGTTCTCCCGGTAGGGAACGACCTGTGGTTTCTCGCTGTCGTAATCCTGCGAGAGTGGGTGCCCCTGCCAGGTCTCGGGGAGCAAAATCCGGCGAAGATCAGGGTGCTCATCATACGTGATCCCCACGAGATCGTACGCCTCGCGTTCGTGCCAGTCTGCGGTCCGATAGACCGGTTCTGCAGACTGAGAGACGGGATCGTCTTTCGACGTCGGGACGACAACGCCGACCTCCTGCGTCGGATCGTCGTACTTCTTGAGGTGGTAAATCGACTCGTAGCGATCGTCGTACTCCTGTGCGGTGACACACGAGAGGTAATCGAAGCCGGCCTCGTCCCGGAGAGCGAAGAGGGCCTCCTGGACCTCGTCGGGACGGACGACGAACGCCGGGGCGTTGACGTGTTCCTCTCGGCCGATGACCGTATCGTCGAGTAACGCGGCTAGCTCGTCGTAATCGACGTCGCCGTCGGACGTTTCTCCCACATTCAGTGGTCGATCGCGTGGCTGTTCGAGACTCATGGTGTGTTCGCCCAGTTGTACCGCATGACGAGGTCGTCCTCGTCGATTTCGTCTGCCAGGTGCTGTACGAGTTCGTCGCGTTCGAGGTCGCCGAACTGTTCGAGTTCATACGGCTTGACGGTAACCGGAGAGGTCTCGCCGTTTGCGACCCGTTCCTGCAGTTTGGCGATCCCGTAGACGAGCGCCTCCGGACGTGGCGGACAGCCGGGAACGTGGATGTCAACCGGGATGACCTCTTCGGCACCCTTGATCACGTTGTATCCCTCCTGGAAGGGGCCCCCGGAGATGGTACACGATCCCATTCCGACGACGAACTTCGGTTCGGGCATCTGGTCGTAGACCCGCTTCATTCGCGGGGCGAACTTCGACACGATCGTCCCGGGGACGATGATAACATCGGCCTGCCTCGGCGAAGCCCGCGGGACGCCGGCACCGAACCGATCGAGGTCGTGCTTGATCGCGTAGGTGTGAATCATCTCGATGCTGCAGCAGGCGATCCCGAACTGCAGCATGAACATCGAAGAGCCCCGGACCCAGTTCATGAACGAGTCGAACTTGGTGAGGATGAATGGCGACGAGCCGAACGCCTCCCGGAGTTTCGAGTTGAATCTCGCGTCGACTCCTCCACCCATCCGGGCCTCCTGCGTGGATGCGGTCTCTGTACGTTCGTGTTCGCTACTCATAGTTCACTCTTGATTTCTGCACGCGGACTTTCGACCCAGCTGACAGCGCCCTTGCGCCAGGCCCACGCCAGCCCGATGATCAGGACGGCGAGGAACACGACCATCGGACCCAGCACGGGGCCGATTCCGAACTCCGCAACGGCGTCACTGTAAATCAGTGCCCAGGGGAAGATGAGCACGGTTTCTATGTCGAAGACCACGAACAGTAACGCGATCATGTAGTACTGGATGTTGAACCGGGTCCGCGTGGTCCCGGTCGGTATCTCGCCGGATTCGTAAACGGCACGTTTCCCTTGTTCTGGTACGCTCGGGCGGAGGAGCCACGATACCACGATCATAGAGAGTGGGATCAGGATTGCCACCACAGCGAGCATACCGACAGCGATCCATGGATTGCTCATCGCGTTGATATCGTATTCAGATTCGGAAGTATGCTACATAAGAATTGTTGACTTGCCCTCGCGAGGTTCGAACGGTCGAAAGAGTACCCACACTCACCCATCGGATTGGTGAACTCCTGTCCGAGATCCAACTTCAGTATACAACGGGTGCAATCCCCTCCCCCCGTCTCACTCTCGACTCGCCCGGAAGGCCTCGGTGCCTTCCCTGTGGAGCCGCGCCGAAACCGTGCCGACCTCGTCCTGCAGATCGTCGTGGAAGTCGTCGAGGCGATCTTCGAGTTCCGGATGACCACGCGAGAGCATCTGGACGGCCGACAGTGCCGCGTTAAACGACTTCCCCGCGTCTACCACGACGATTGGCGCCCCGGTCGGCATGCCGAGCACCGAATCCACGCTCTTTTCCTGCACCGGGACTCCCACGACGGGGATCGGGTAGGCAATAGAGGCAGTCATGTTGGGCAAGTCGGCGGATTTCCCGCCCGCGCCCGCGATGATAACATCGAGTCCCCGATCGCGTGCCGTCTCCGCGTAGGCGTACATGAGTTCGGGCGTCCGGTGGGCCGAGACGACGAAGGTCTCGAAGCTGAATCGCGCTTCCGGCGGATCGTCGTAATCCGTGACCTCCTCGAATCCGAGTTCGGTTAGCGCCTCGTACGCGCCGTACATCGTATCGAGATCCGAATCGGATCCCATGACGATCCCAATCTCCGGGGTCTCGGCAGGATCGCGATCCGACTTGGCTTCCGACTCGAACAGTTGGATGAGTTCCCCAACTGCCTGTGACCGCGTCATGACCGGGACACGGTTGCGGTGGGGCTTTGTCGTTGCGGTCGACGACGGAACGGACAGCCCCGTATCGAGTCCAGGAGGTGGTCAGAACAGGACATTTGTGATCGCGTCGCCGTAAAGAATCAATACGATACCGGCGATCACGAGCAAGATGGTCCACACGAGCGTGATGAGTCCCACATGTTTCCAGTACGTCGGTTCCGTCCCCGTGGGTAGTAGAGCCATGGTACTTATCCCCATAGTGGGACGCGAGGGCATATATATTCATGGCCATAGATAAGCCCGAAACCTGTCGTTTCGGTGGTCATCCCAACGTACTGGTCCGCGTGAGATCGTTCGTCTCTGGAACGTGGCCGACTGCTTGGGTCGGGTTAGAGACCTGGAAGACTGTCGAATTTACGTCTCGAATCGTAGCCAACTCCCAGAACGTGTATGGAATACTGACCAACTATCGAAACGTGTATGGAATACTGACTAACTACCAGAGCGTCTATCGAAATGTGACCGACTGTCTGAGTTCCCTCGCCCGGGAGAGCACCTTATCCGGAGACTCGTCGTCCCGACGCGACGACTCCGACGCCGTCACCGTCACGTGTCCCATCTTCCGGAGCGGTCGAACCTCCCGTTTGCCGTACCAGTGGAGAGACGCCCCAGGCGACGAGAGAATTTTCTCGGAGCCCTCGAGGCCGACCGATTGCGGTTCGTCTACGTCGCCGAGCAGATTCGCACTCGCCGTTGGGGCCCGCAACTCGGCCGGTCCGAGCGGCCATCCCAGCACTGCGCGGACGTGCTGGTCGAACTGCGAGGTGGTCGTACCTTCGATGGTCCAATGACCGGAATTGTGGGGTCTGGGTGCGATCTCGTTTACGAGGATCTCGTTTTCGCCATTCGGGACCGATCGCTCGAATAGCTCGATCCCGTAAACGCCACGCCCCTCGAGTCGTTCGAGCACCCGATGGGCGACTGCTCGTGCGCGATCGGCAACCGACGTCGCACAGCGGGCCGGCGTCACTGTCTCTCGAAGAATCTCCGCCTCGTGAATCGTTTCGGTGACGGGGAACGTCCGGCGTTCGTCATCCCCACGAACGCCGATCACGGCGAGTTCGCGTTCGAAGTCGATAAATTCCTCGACCAGGGCGTTGCCACCGATGGCATCGAGCGCCGACTCGACCGCATCGGGACTCTCGACGGGGACGTTCCCCCGGCCGTCGTATCCACCCTCCCGGGCCTTGAGCATCACCGGCCAGCCGAGTTCCTCGCCTGCAGCGCGGAGATCCGCCGGGGTGTCGACCCGACGAAACTCTGGCACCGGAATCCCAGCGTCGCCGAGCATCCGATTCTGGACGAGTTTGTCCTGAATGGTCCGTAGCGTCGCTGGATCGGGCTGGACCGGGACGTCGGTCTCCTCGGAGACGCGCTCGAGTTCGTCGGGATCGGCGAGTTCGATCTCGAAGGTCAGGACGTCGACGCGTTCGGCGAGTTTCCGGATCGCGTCGTAGTCGTCGAAGGCACCCACGATCTGGTCGCGCACGACCGGCGCCGCGGGACAGTCGGGCGTCGGATCGGAGACGACGACCTCGACGCCGAGCGGGCCCGCGGCTTCCCCGAGCATCCGCCCGAGCTGGCCACCCCCCACGACGCCCAGTGTCGCGGCGGGCGTTTCATGTCTCATGTGCGGTTCGACGGGGCCGGCGATAAAAACGGCCACGACTCCACCCGATGGAACACGTGGTCGCTCAGAGTCGGATTACACGATAAACGGGATCGACTACCGCGATTCGTCGAAGTAGAAAATCACTGGCGTGTCGGTCGACCGCAGAAAGTGCGTCTCGGATCGGTAGCCGTCGAGTCGACCGTCGAGGTCATCGCGGTCGTCGTCGTGGACAATCACGACTGGTGGCGACTCGGCGAGTGCATCGTCGAATTCGTCAGTGCCGTCCGCACAGGCCACCGTCGCGTCCGAGGCCTCGAAATACCACGGGAGGGGCAACGCGTTGAACCAATTCGAACACCGCGGGCGTCTGTCGAGTTCGGTCGGTGCATCCGGTTCACTCCGCTCGGCCGACGCGGTGAAGTATTCTCCATAGAGGAGGACGTCGGTGCCCTCGTTCTCGTCAGCCAGCCGTTGCACGTCCGACAGCGCTGGCTGGAGATCGGTGCCCGGCTGGGCGTACTGGACCAGCGGGTTGTCGTCGGTGTGTGGCCGTTCGAAGCTCGTCGAGTACGCCGTGCCGATCATCGACCCGACGAGGATCACGACGATCAGGGCGACAATGACTGTCGAAACCGCGTCGCCGTCCTTGATCGAATTCCGTCCTGCTCGGAAGAGCCAGCCGAGGGCGACGGCAGCGGGAATCGATAGCGGGACGACGACGTTGACGAGTAACCAGGCCGCGCCGCCAATGTCGGCGACGAACGGATACCCGACGAGCGAGGCCACCCCCCAGTAGAACGTAAAGGCGACGAGATCGTCGGGACGGTCGTCGCGATATCGTGTCACGATCGCACCGATCACGGCGAGGACGAGGATCGGCCACGATATTTCGACCGCGATCGCCCCGAGTTCGAACAGGTAGTCGAGATACGGGTTCGTTTCCTCGGTGCGCGGTGTAATCCACTGGCACGCATAGAGTTCGGCGGTCGAGCCGACCGTAAACGAAACAAGCCGTGGGAGGAGCAACGGATTCCCGATCGCGTCGCCGAGCGTCGGCGCTGCCCCCACGTCGAAGAATCCCGTAGAGCCCGAGCAGGATCGATAGTACGTGGACTGCGAAGGAAGTGCTCCCCGGGGAGCGTAGATCGCCACGAACGGAATGACGAACGAAAGTACGACGCCAATCCCGACGGCGAACGGCCGGCGGGCCACCTGACTGCCGGTCGTTACGCCAGCCCGGAGGCCGTCGACAGTCGATCCGGTCGCTCGAGCCTGACGAACCCGTGTAGCCGTCGAGGCGAGCCGATCGAACGCGCCCCCGAGCCGTCGACGCCACGGGTCGGGAAGGCCGCGTGCCAGGAACAATCGGTGGTCGGCCAACAGGACGAGCGCACCGAGCCAGGCGATCGGGTAGGCGAGTGCGCTCTCCTTTGCGCCGAAGCCGAGCGCGCCAAAAACCGCGGCGAAATAGAGGTACCGCGAATCGCGAGTGTCGATGGCGCGCACGATGACGGCGAATGCGGCGAACATGAACGTCGCGGTGAGGATGTCGTTTCGCATGAATCGCGAGAAGTACAGCAACACGGGATCGAACGCGAGTAACAGTGCGAGAGCCACGACGGCTTCCGACCGCAGACGCTGACGAAACAGGAGCGCCGACAGCGGGAGGAGACCTCCGACGAGCGCTGGAAACACCCGCATGACAGCATCGATCGCACCGAACAGGTCGAACAGTGGTGCGTTGATCAGTTTCAGGAGCGGACCGTGGATCACCGGCCGATAGAACGTCACGCCGGTTTCGGCGTACTCCAGGATCCAGTAGGCGACACGAGCCTCGTCCCAGTGGGCGGGGCGGTCTCCCAGCGCAACGAATCGAACGAGGAGGGCGACTGCGGTCAGGGCGAGGACGGCCCACACCGTCGGATCGCGTCGATCGACCATCGACTGGACCGTGCGCGCGCCCTATTAGAATTCTTCCGGTCGACTGTGAGCGAAGAGGGTCCAATCGATCGTAGTTGGGGTGCGTTCGGCCGATCATGGCGTGGAAGCGGCCTCGGAGAACGACTTCGAGGCCACCTATGCGTGGTGAAGAGGTGTGGGCGTGATGGTCGACGAGGTGTGAGGTAGGACGAAATGAGGTAAGCAAAGACGAGGGTGAGTTTACGCAGTGTCGACAGTTCACTCACGAATGGAATCGTGTTTATAGTTAGCAATACACAATATTCAAGGCATTCCCTTTCGAACTATCAGGGACCATGAGCGACCACGAACCGGTGTTCAAAACGCGGGATCGACGGCAACTCTACGAATTTGTCGAGGATCAGGATGGGGTGACAGAGCAGGAGCTCGTGGATTCCGAGATACTCCGCGATCCGGATCGGGTCCGGCAGTTGATCGCCGTGATGAAACGCGACGGACACCTCACCGAGGAAGACGGGGTTCTCCGGCCCGGTGTCGAGGCGGGCGACGACGAGTCCTTCGAAATCGACGGGCTCACCGTGACGATCCGTCCGGCCCGACAGACCGACATCTCGGGGATCGTCGATGTGATCCGGCACGTGACGACCGAAAAGCGCTACGTGGTCGCAGAAACTGTCGAACAACAGCTTTCCGGCGACAGCACGCTGATCGATCCGGGCCTCGAAAATCGACAGTTCTTCGTCGCCACGATCGACGGCGAGGTCGTCGGCTGGTGCGGCCTGTCGATTCCCGAGATGGAAAAACTCCGTCACACGGCGGAACTCACCCTCGGCGTCATCGAGGAGTACCGGGGTCGAAGCGTGGGCGGTCATCTGCTCGAACGGGGAATGCGATGGGCAGACGCGGCCGGTCTCCACAAGGTGTACAACAGTATCCCGGCCGCCAACCAGGAGGGCCTCGAATTTCTCGGCAATCACGGATGGCACACGGAGGCGATCCGGAACGACCACTACCGGATCGACGACGCGTTCGTCGACGAAGTGATGATGGCCCGGACGTTCGAGTGACCTCCTTCGATGCCGGCGGTCCCACCGGGCAAATAACGAGTCCGGCCACCGGCGTGAATTTGGGGCTTCCGCTACCGGTTGAGCGGTCGGGGGGTGCCGCTTCCGTCGGGGCGACCGGTAGGTTCCGGCACTTCTTTTACCGGCGGCGGTGGATCAGTTCGTATGGTAGCGCTCGGACTGGTGGTCGCCCAGTTCAACAAGGAACGGCCGATTACCCACGAAATGGCAGAGCGGGGACGAGAAGTCGCCGGTGAACTCGGTGCCGAGATCGTCGAGACGATCGAGGTCCCGGGATCCTACGACACGCCGCTGGCAGCGGATCGTCTCGCTCGCCGTGACGATGTCGATGCTGTCGCTGTCATCGGGGCGATCGTCTCCGGCGATACGGCCCACGATCGAGTGATCGCTGACGCCGCCGCCCGTGGGTTGACAGAGGTCTCCCTCGATCGGGACACGCCGGTCGCACTCGGGATCACCGGACCGGGGATGAGCCAGGCCGAAGCGGAAGAACGCATCGACTACGGTGGCACCGCCGTCGAGAGCGCTATCCAACTCGCGGAGGAACTATGACAATGGACTTCAGTAGCCGCGTCCGACGGGTCGAACCGAGTGCGACGCTCGCAATCAGCGATCTCGCATCCAAACTCGAAGCTGACGGCGTCGACGTCGTCGACCTCTCGGTCGGCGAGCCGGACTTTCCGACGCCGGAGAACATCGTCGAAGCCGGTAAACGGGCAATCGACGACGGACACACCGGGTACGCCCCATCGAACGGCGTCCCCGAGTTGAAAGCAGAAATCGCGACAAAGCTCGCTGCCGACGGTCTCGCCCACGACGAAGACGAGATCATCGTCACGCCCGGGGCGAAGCAGGCGCTCTACGAAACGTTCCAGGCAATCGTCGAGGACGGCGACGAGGTCGTCCTGCTCGATCCGGCCTGGGTGAGCTACGAGGCGATGGCGAAGCTCGCGGGGGGCTCCCTGTCCCGTGTCGATCTTTCGGCCCACGACTTCCAGCTCGAGGGGGCCCTCGACGACCTCGCCGAAACGGTGTCCGACGAAACCGAACTCCTCGTGATCAACTCCCCGTCAAACCCGTCAGGGGCGGTCTTTTCTGACAGTGCCCTCGAGGCCGTTCGCGACCTCGCCGTCGATCACGACGTGACCGTCATCTCCGACGAAATTTACGAGGCGATAACCTACGGCGTGGAGCCGACCTCACTTGGCTCGCTCGACGGCATGGGCGATCGTACCGTCACGATCAACGGGTTCTCGAAGGCCTACTCGATGACCGGCTGGCGGCTCGGTTACCTCGCCGGGCCATCGGAACTCATCGCGCAGGCCGGGAAACTCCACTCGCACTCCGTCTCCTCGGCCGCTAACTTCGTCCAGCACGCGGGGATCGAAGCGCTCCGGAACACCGACGAAGCCGTCGAAGAGATGCGACAGGCGTTCCGTCGACGACGGGACATGCTCGTAGACCGCTTCGCCAACCACGGAATTGACGTCCCGATCGGTGACGGGGCGTTCTACATGATGCTCCCGGTCGACGAGGACGATCAGGCGTGGTGCGAACGCGCACTCGAGGACGCCCACGTGGCGACGGTTCCCGGAAGCGCCTTCGGCACGCCCGGGTACGCACGGCTGTCGTATGCGGCCAGTGAACCCAGATTGAGCGAGGCGGTCGATCGCCTGGCCGAGTCGGGATCGCTGTAACGCGACTACGCGAGGCGGATTTCGGAATTGGTGCCGTATTCATTCACCCGGCCAGTGCGATGTCCAGATACAGCATGACGATGACGCCGGCCATGAGACCGAGCGTTGACACGCGCTCGTACCCTCGCTGGTGGGTTTCCGGGATGATCTCGTCGGAGATGACGAACAACATGGCACCGGCGGCAAAGCCCATCGCGTAGGGAAGTAAGGGCTCGACCGTCGACACGGCGATTGCGCCGATGACCGCGAGCGGAATCTCGACGATTCCTGCACGAAGGCCGGCGATGACAGCATAGAGCCGACGATCGAGACCGGCGTTGAGGGCTGCAACCGACACCGCCAGCCCTTCGGGGATGTTCTGTATGCCGATGGCGAGCATCAACGAGATCGCACTGCCGATTTCCGCCGGATCGAGACCCGAGGCTCCGAACCCGACGCCGACCGCCAGCCCTTCGGGCATGTTGTGCAACGTGATTGCGAGGATGAACAGCACAACTCCGGCCAGTCGTTCGTCGGAGACGGGGAGGTCCTCGCTGACCCCGGAGGCATCGGTTCGGCGATTCCCGGTGAGGAGATAGTGGGCGTGGGGAACCATCCGATCGGCTCGGTCCAGAAATAGAGCACCCAGCCCCACACCGATCAGGGTTGGGAGTGGGTTTCCGTCCGAGTATTGCTCGATGCCGGGAATAATGAGACTCGTGAACGCCGCGGCCAGCATGATGCCGGCAGCGAACCCGAGCATTGCGTCGAGTGCACGTTCGGAGGGATTTCGCCAAACCAGAATGAGCGATGCGCCGAAGAGGTTCATCGTCGCGATGATGATTCCACCGGCGAGCGCCTGCATTAATGGGTCCGTACCGACGATGCGCAAGAATATATCGACAATGGGAGACGCCATATCTGAATCGTGACGATCCAACGGTATGTACCTATCTTTATCAGTAGTTGGCAATATGGCTCAAAGTTATATACAGAAACGACTAATCACGCCCTGGAACGTCAACCGATACGTTCCAGCGTGAATAA
>JBKGZK010000060.1:0-12369 GCA_046545615.1 Natronomonas sp. | reverse complement strand
TTCGCCAGTATTCAGCATCTTTCGAGGCGGAGCCTCCGGCCTCAAGGAGCGCAGGGTTTCCGACTGGGTGTCGCAAGCCCAAACGAGTCGGCCGGGGAGGAAGCCGACACGATGGGTGACACCGTGTGGGATTGTTGTTATTTGACTCACCATCCGATACACTTTTTTCGGGGACTGACGGATGTAACGATAGTGATACCGTCGCTCATGTCGCCGGTATCACGGGCCGCAGTAGCCCGGCCCCTGAATGGTGGGGATGTCGACACTGACGGTCGTTCGGAACGGGCGAGGAATGACCTTCCTCCCCGGCGACAACTGACAGTGAGTCCCACATCAAAGCCCCACCCTCAACGAGCGAACCCGTCAGGGTGAGCGAAGTAGGGTGGGGTCGGTTACCGAGTATACACCTCGGAAATCGTAATGGTACGGCCCCACGAAATTATGTACTCGGGGCGCGTTTATTCAAACTATGCCTGGTGTTGACAAACAAGAAGCAATGTACGAGAAGATGGTAACGGCTCGATACTACGAGGAGCGCCTCCAGGAGGAGTACCTCGAAGGGAAGGAGCCAGCCTTCGACATCTCGGCCGGACCAATCCCAGGCGAACTCCACCTCGCCGCAGGCCACGAGGCATCGGGGATCGGCGTCTGTGCGCATCTTCGTGACGAGGACACCGTCACAGCACCGCATCGCCCTCACCACATCGCAATCGCAAAAGGAGTCGACCTGAAACGCATGACGGCCGAAATATTTGGGCGCGAAACCGGTCTATGCCGTGGGAAGGGTGGACACATGCACCTGTTCGATACCGATGTCAACTTCGCTTGCAGCGGCATCATCGCCGAAGGCGTTCCGCCAGCAGTCGGTGCGGCACTAGCCGCCAAAAAGCGAAATTCGGATAACGTGGCCGTCGCATTCCTGGGCGAGGGTGCGATCAGTCAGGGTGCGTTCCTCGAATCGTTGAACCTCGCGTCGGTCCACGACCTGCCAGTTGTCATCGTGATCGAGGACAACGACTGGGCCATCAGCATGCCTAAAGAGCGTGTCACGGACGTCGAGTTCGGGTCTCAGCGAGCCGGGGGATTCGGCATGCCCGGAATTAACGTGACCCACGACGACGTGCTCGACGTCTACGAGGCTGCAGAGGAAGCGATCGGTCGGGCCCGGGATGGAAACGGACCGACGTTGCTGAACGTCCAGGTCCATCGTCGAATGGGACACTTCATGGGTGATCCGCAGACGTATCGACCCGATTCGGACGTCGAGGCACACCAGATGCGCGACTCGATCAGTCGATTCGCCGACGTGCTCTTGGCGGACGGCGTTTCCGAAGAGGAACTCGAATCCATCCGCGAACGCGGTCACAGACGAGTCGACGAGGCGATCGAATGGGCGAAAGAGCAACCCGAGCCAGACCCCGACCAGGTATACGAGGACGTGTTTACGAATCCGCCGAGCGGGGTTACCGATAGCGAACCCACCGTCGCCGTTCCAGGAGGTGAGGACTGATGTCTGAAGCAGATCAGGAGCAGACAGGTGACGCGGAGGGCCGCGAACTCACGATGAGCCGGGCGATGGTATCGGCCATCGCAAGCGAGATGCGAGCCGACGAGGAGGTGTTCGTGATGGGCGAAGACGTCGCAGATTACGAGGGAATCTTCGACAGCACGCAGGGGCTTCGCGAGGAGTTCGGGTACGATCGCGTTATGGACGTACCCATCAGCGAGACGAGCTTCATCGGGGCCGGTGTCGGTGCCGCCCAGGCAGGGATGCGCCCCATCGTCGAGCTCATGTTCGCGGACTTCTTCGGGGTCGCGATGGACCAGATCTACAACCAGATGGCGAAGAACACGTACATGAGCGGAAACAGTGTCTCCGTTCCGATGGTGCTCATGACGGCCGTGGGCGGAACCTACAACGACGCCGCCCAGCACTCCCAGACGCTGTATGGAACCTTTGCCCACCTGCCAGGAATGAAGGTCGTCGTTCCCAGCACGGCCTACGACGCACGAGGGCTGATGCACAACGCGATCAGGGACGACGACCCCGTCGTGTATATGTTCCACAAGCGGCTGATGGGACTGGGGTGGATGCCCGCGCCAGATGGTCCAAAGACAGCAGTTCCGGACGAACCGTACACGATCCCCTTCGGATCGGCAGACGTCAAACGTGACGGAAGCGATGCCACAGTGGTAACGCTCGGTCTCCACGTTCACCGGGCACTTGAGGCGGCCGAGGAACTCGCAACCGACGGGATCGACACCGAAGTGATCGATTTGCGCTCGCTCAAACCGCTGGATACGGAAACGATCCTCGAATCCGTTCGCAAGACCGGACGACTGGTCGTCGTCGACGAGGATTACCGATCCTACGGGATAACTGGTGAAATCGTCGCCCGCGTGGCCGAGGACTCGCTCGCCGATCTGGAGGCCTTCGAGCGGGTCGCGCTACCCGACGTACCGATTCCGTACGCCCGGCCGCTGGAAAACGAGGTCAATCCCGACGCCGAGGATATCGAATCCGCCGTGAAGGGAGTGCTCGAATGAGTGGCGAGCGGGTGGCGATCGAGGTTAACGCGGTCTGGCCGACGGACGTCGACGAAGAGGAGGGCGTCGTCGTCGACTGGTTCGTCGGGGAAGGAGCAAGCGTCGACGAAGGTGAAACCATCTGCATCGTCCAGGTCGAGAAAGTCGACGTCGACGTTCCGGCACCGGTATCGGGCGAACTAGTCGAGGTGGTTCGAGACGAAGACGACGAGATCGATCGCGACGACACGCTCGGATGGATCGACCCTGCATGAGGCGGTCCCATAGTGAAAACAATCACCCGAATTGGCGATTCACGACCCAGCCGTTTCGGTTACCCCGATGTTCCGTAACCCGAGATAGACTCGCGGTCTTCAGGTCAGCACCATCTCTCGTGAGCTCGCGAGCACCACTGATTCCAGCCCGCGACGAGTCACCGAACGACCGTCACCGGAACTGGCGATCGGCGAAAAATCTTCTCGGCGACGTTCCCGACGAACAGTCGTTCTGCGAGCGTGCCCCCGTGTGTACCGAGAACAACGACGTCGACGTCTTCGGCCTGGTCGAGAATCACGCTCACGGGATGCCCAAATGCGAGTTGCGTTTCGAGTCTCCCTGAGTAACCTTCGGCGGCGGCGATTTCCCGGGCACGCTCGAAGATCGATTCTGCGCGTTCCTCCGCGACCGCTTCGATGTCTTCCGCGAGTGCGAGACTCGTTGCCTCGCCCCACATCGGTGACGGTCCGCCGACGACGTGCAACACGGTTACGTCACATTCGGGATGGACTTCGAGCGCGTACTCGAGTGCGTGTTCGCTCATCTCCGAACCGTCCATCGGCACCAGGACCCGCGAAATCATACGGAAACAACGGTTCGAGAGTGGATAAAACGGAGGGGTAGAGTACTCGACCGGACGGCTACGAGGATTCGGGTGTCGAAAGGCGCCGGTGTCGATGCGACGGCGTGTAAGGCCCTGCAAACTCGGGACCTCCCGAATGGCACCGGTACACAACACACGACTTTTGCGTGTCGATGCCCAACGGTGGCCAACGAATGATTTCGAAGGGCTGCGAACAGTGCGCCGCCGGTGGAAAGATGGTGGTGTTCGTCTACGGCTACTGTGACCAGCGCGACTGTTTCTACTGTCCCCTGGGTGAAAATCGCAAGAACGTGACCCAGGCTTACGCCAACGAACGACCCATCGAATCGGACGAGGATCTCATCGTGGAGGCAAAACGAATGTCGGCTCTCGGCTCCTCGATCACCGGCGGCGAACCCCAGGAGGTCATGAATCGGACGTGTCGCTACATCAGCCTCTTGAAGGACGAGTTCGGGGACGATCATCATATCCATCTCTACACGGGAATCACCGGCGGGCGGGAGAACATGCGTAGACTTGCGGAGGCGGGTCTCGACGAAATCCGGTTCCACCCGCCGTACGAACAATGGGGGAACCTTCACGGAACGGAGTGGGAGGAGATCCTCTACGTGGCCCGCGAGGAAGGGCTCACCCCCGCCTTCGAGATACCCGGTATCCGGGCCGAACCGGAGTTCGTGGAATTCATCGAGGACGGAGCGGCCGAGTTCTGCAACGTCAACGAATTCGAGATGTCGGACGGGAACTTCAGGCGGATGCAACAGGAGGGCTTCGAACGACAGCCGGACCACATGAGTGCGGTCGAGGGATCGAAAGACGACGCAATCTTCGAAGAGATGGCTGCCCATCCGAAGGTCTACTTCTGTACGAGCGTCTTCAAGGACGCCGCCCAGCACCGGAGTCGACTCAAGCGAATGGCTCGGAACATTCGGCGCGGGTTCGATGAGGTGACCGACGACGGAACGATCGTCTACGGGAAGGCCTGGGCGACCGAAGCCATACTCAAGTCCTACGGGGTCCCAGAGGAATTTTATGCGGTGAAAAACGACCACGTCGAACTCGCGTGGTGGTTACTCGAGGAGATGATCGAATCGGGCGACCTCGAGCGTGGCGAAATCGTCGAACAGTATCCGACCTACGACGGAACGGTTGTGGAGCGAACGCCGCTCGCATGAGCGTAGGCGGACGGCAAACGGCGACCGACTTTATATAGGATCGCTCGCTATTGCCCATCATGGACGTACTTGTTCCCGTCGACGGCTCGGACCCGGCAGATTCTGCAATCGATCACGCAGTGACGCACTTTCCGGAGGCGAATATCACGGTGCTGTACGTCATGGATCCCGTGGACGGCGCGACTGCGTGGGGACCAGTGACTGGCGAGGACTGGGTCTCGGCCGCGGAGGAGCGCGCCGAGTCAGTCCTCGCCGAAGCCAGTGAGCGAGCAGCGGACGCGGGACACGATGTCGAGACGGCATCGGTCATCGGACGGCCGTCGCAGGCGATCGTCGAGTACGCGGAGGAACACGACGTAGACCAGGTCGTTATCGGAAGCCACGGACGAAAAGGGGTCGCCAGGGTGCTCCTCGGAAGCGTCGCAGAGACGGTTGTCAGGCGAACCCCGAGCCCGGTTACAGTCGTTCGAACGCCAGAAACCTGATGAAGCTCACCATCGCGGTGACGGCGATCACGACAGGTGGCATCCTCGCCACGGTCGAAATCGCTGATGGCCAACGAGATCACGAACGGGCTGGCAGACTGTGTTCCGGTGGGGCCAGTCTGTGCGGGATGGGGACCGATCGTGCTCGATTCATATATGGATTAAGGACAGCCGACGAAGATTCGAAACCACCACACGTTCCCGTGAGCTGAACGACTGTTTCGGCTATTCGAAAAAATTCGAGATACGCCACCGTCGTCCCGGGTCGGGAGGTTCACGTTGTTCCAGTCGGAGACGTCACGCCCGGCACGTGGATCCGTCCGTCCCGAACAGCGTCGACGAACTCCCAGGGATAATAGTGCGTCCAGACGCCGTCCTCGACATCCCCGAGATCGGCGTCGTCGACGACGACGAACTCTCCGTCGTCGAAGAGTCGTTCGACGAGTCGGAGCCGGTATCGACGGGTCGGTGGTTCATCGTTTCCGGGTGGGGACGGAATCTCCTGGCGGGCCGCAGTCGGTAACGCCGAATATCGGGAGCGAAGCATGTCGTCACCCGGGATGTCGGCTTCCACGCAAAGGTGCTGATTCCCGGTCGCGACCACGGTATGGCCGGCGTCGTGAGCGAGCGCTCTGACCCATTCGAGGGGGACGCACTCACCCATTCGAGGGGGTGACGGGGAGGTATCGACCGTGTAATCCCGATCGAAGCAGTACACAGCCATTTCGTTCGAGTTCCCGGTCGAAGTGGTCAAAAACGTATCGAAGCGTGTCGAGGGAGGATCACCACCCGATAGCAGTCAGTCGAGCAGTTCGACGACCTCATCGAAAAATCCGAGCGTATCGTGCGGTCCTGGATTTGCCTCCGGATGGTACTGCCGTGTCAGGATCTGGCGGTCCTCGTCCTCGAGGCCCTCAGGCGTCTCGTCGTTGACGTTCACCTGCGTGACCTCGAGTTCGCCGGGATCGGAAACCGTGTAGCCGTGATTTTGTGTCGTCATCACGACCAGATCGCTACGCAAATCCCTCACGGGCTGGTTGACTCCACGGTGGCCGAACTCCATCTTCTCAGTCGCGCCGCCGAGGGCGTTCGCGATGACCTGCTGGCCGAGACAGATACCGGCGAGCGGCAAGTCGCCAACGAACTCGTCGACGAGGGCAGCCGCCGCCTCGAAGTTCTCCGGATCACCGGGGCCGTTCGAGACAAAGAGGATGTCGGGATCGACTGCAAGAACGTCATCTGCCGTTGAATCGTACGGGAGGCGTTCTACCACAACATCCCGTTCCTCGAGCGAGTCTACGATGGATCCCTTGGCCCCGCAATCGAGGAGTGCAACCCTCGGGCCGGTGCCGTCTGCGTTGATCGTTTCAGGTTCCTCGACCGAAACCTGGTCGCCGATATCCGTGTGATCGCTCATCGCGACGCATTGCTCGAGTTCGGCCTTCGCATCCGCCGGCGTCGCCTCGGGACCCGCTGCAATTCCACATTGCATAGCCCCGCCATCGCGAATTCCGGTGACCAGATCCCGCGTATCGAGGTGGTCAACGGCCGGGACGTTTTCGTCAGCGAGCCACTCGGCCACGTCATCCGTGAGCTCTCTGGCAACGACCGCACGGGGGTGGACGCGGTCAGATTCGAATCGTTCCGATCGGACGCCGTAGTTACCGATGAGTGGATAGGAGAATGTGAGCACCTGTTCTTCGTAACTCGGATCGGTGAGCGACTCCTCGTAGCCGGTGTAGGCGGTGGTAAACACAAGTTCGCCACGGCTGCGCCCGGGGGAACGGGAGCGGGCCTCGAGCACCTCCCCGGTTTCGATTGCGACGTAGGCGTCCGTCATTACGAGATGCGTATGAACAGCCCGACATTAACCCTTGTGTTCGAAGATTCGTTGCGAAATTCGTAACCGTTACGTGGGATGGGAGGGTAGGCTTCGATCTCCGATGGACGACCTCGACCGGCAAATACTGTCGATACTGCGACGAGATTCGCGGACGCCCTACACCGAAATCGCTGACAGAATCGGGACCAGCGAGGGGACGGTTCGCAACCGCGTCGAGGGGCTGTTGGACGATGGAATCATCGAACGATTCACCGTTTCCGCTCGCACCGGGAACGTCAAGGCGATGATCGAGATCGGGGTCGCAGTCGACGTCGACACCAACGTGATGTCCGAACGGCTGTCGACGTGGGACGACGTCGATTTCGTCTGGCAGGTCTCGGGCGAAGAGGACATCGTCGTGGTAGTCGACACCACCGATACCGGCACCCTCAACGAACTCATCACGCAGGCGCGCGAACTCGACGAAGTGGTGTCCACCAAGACGCGCCTCATCCTCTCCGAAAAGCTTGGATACGGGGAGTGATCGGCTATCTTCTGGTGACCTCGGCCCGGATTCGAAGGCTCCTTAAGACCGACTGCCGTTGCCCAGATCATGAACGCGGACGACATCGATCCGGCGGGAGCTACTGACGGTGAGGTCGAACACGAGAACGCCCGCCAGCACGTCGTCGCGGTCGACGAAGACGACACGGAACTCGAGACGGTAAACCGTCTCGAGGCCCACACTGGCGAGGGAATCCGCCACCGTGCGTTCACCGTCCTCGTGTTCGACCACGACGGGAACGTCCTGCTCGCGCAGCGCGCACCCCACAAGCGGCTGTGGGACACGTACTGGGATGGCACCGTCGCCTCACACCCCGTACAGGGCCAGTCGCAGATCGACGCCACGCGCAATCGTCTCGAAGAGGAACTCGGCATTCGCCCCACGCAGTACTCGGACCTCCGCGTGACGGACAAATTCGAATACAAACGGTATTACGAGAACGAGGGGCTCGAGTGGGAGGTGTGTTCGGTCCTGCAATGTACGCTCGACGACGTGACGGTGCTCCCGGACGAAGACGAGGTCGCCGGGCTGATGTGGGTACCCTACGATCGGCTCCACGCCCACCCTGAATGGTACCGGCAGCTCAGACTCTGTCCGTGGTTCGAGATTGCCATGCGTCGCGACTTCGCCGAGTGACGTCACAGGGCACGTCTATTACTCAACAAAAATTCCGTCTTCTGTGACCGCCATCTCGAGGAGGCCGCGTTCTTCGAGATGTCGGAGATATTCGTAAGTCACGAGCGTGAGAAACGGAGCCCGCCCGTCGGTAACCCCGAGTTCGTCTGCAACGAATTCTCGTGCGTACCACCGACTGTGCCCGTCGTGAAACTCCAATAACCGACGTTCGGTGGTTTCGGCGTTCTCGATCGATCGTTCGAGGTGGGCGTCGGGGTCGGAAATCGGCTCGCCGTGCATTGGCACGATTTGGTCGGGCGACAGCGACTGGACGCGACGTAGCGACGTCTTGTAGTCCCCGACGTCCGCAAGCAGCGGGCCGTACTGGAATCGACCGTTCGGATCGACGAGGTCCCCGGAAAAGTACGTCCCAGAGGGTTCGTGATAGAACCCAAGGTGGGGGTCCGCATGTCCCGGCGTCGAGACGGCCTCAAGTTCCCTATCGGCAACGACTATCACGTCGCCATCTTCGAGTTCGCGATCGATGTGGATTCGATCCTCGGCGTAGGATTCGTCCACCGGAAAGTACTCTTCGAAGGTTCCCGGTTCCAGCCCGAACCCTGCCTGGAGGCGCGTCATTTCCTCTCGAGCCCGTCGGAGGTAGGTGACGTAGTCGGTGATAATCGATACCGAGCCTGCTGGGACGAGGTGCGGTAGGTCTGCCACCGTGTCGACAGTCTGTGATCCACCGACGTGATCGACGTGAGGGTGCGTATGAACCACCCGCTCAATATCGGCCAATGGGCCATCGAGGGCCGCACGCAACGCCCTTCGGCTGACCGGGGCAGGGTGCCCCGTGTCGAATAGCGTGTCCCCGATCCGGATCACGGCGACGTCACCGTAGCGCGGCTGGGGCAACTCGATCCGCTCGTATTCCATCACCGTTCGGTCCTCGACGAGGACACAAAACCGTTGTCACCGCAGGCCGGGACGTGGTCATCTCCTCGTTGGGGTGAACCGCCCACGCCCATACTCACGTATCCGAACGGACGGTTCGGTCACCGTTCCCGGGGCGGTTCAGTACCAGGCCCCACCGCTCGAAACGTTCAGATCCTGCGACGTGATGTGTCTACCAGCCTGGCTCGCGAGATGTGCGATCATTTCGGCGATGTCGCCGGGCTGGACGAACTCCTTGATCGCGAGTCCGCCGAAGTACTCCCGGTCGCGTACTTCTTCGAAGGATTCACCCCGCGTCTCGGCTTGTGCCTCGATTACGCGGCGAATGCGCGGTCCCTCGACCGGTCCGGGACAGATCGTGTTGACCGTGACTCCGTCGTCGCCAAGTTCGTGGGCCCAGGTTCGACTCAGCCCAATCATCGCCATGTTCGAGGCTGCATACGGCGTCCGGTTGGGATAGGGCTGCTTGCCGCCAATCGACGAAATGTTCACTACAGTGCCACGATCACTTTCGCGAAGGTGTTCGACGCTATGTTTCATACAGAGAAATGGACCGAACACTTTCACGTCTGTCATCCCCAGGAACTCGTCGGCCTCGATATCCTCGACCGGGGCTGTGGGACCTGCGGCACCGGCGTTGTTAACGAGGATGTCCAGACCGCCGAAGGCGTCGACGGTTTCCTCGATCGAGGACGCAACGTTGTCCTCGTCGGTTACGTCCGTTTCGACCGACAGTGTCCGATCGTCGTCTCCGATTCGCGCTGCGGTCTCGTAAATGCCGTCCGAGCGGGCAGCTAGCGCGACGTTTGCCCCGTATCCCGCAAGAGTCACAGCAATTTCTTCGCCGATTCCCGTGCTGGCCCCCGTGACGAACGCAGTCAGTCCTTCCAGATCTGGCATGAACGATCGTTCGGCCCTCCCCACCTTAATCGTGTGTGGTAGGTGTCGGTATGAATCGTCGTCGGGGCCGAAGGGCGAAGATTCGACGGAGGCTTTTTCGTCCGTGTCGGTCCAAGTGGCGACCATGGACGAACGAATCGAACAGCTCGCATCGAGCATCCGTGACGCATCCCGGACGGTCGCGTTTACCGGCGCGGGCGTGAGTACCGCCTCGGGAATTCCGGATTTCAGGGGCAAGGGCGGCATCTGGGAGACGCACGATCCCGATGCGTTCAACCTGTTCGCATTCCAGCGCGACCCAGGAGTGTTCTGGGAGGCGATGGTTGGCATCTACGACGACGCCTTCCCCGGCGATGCGGAACCGAATGCCGCACACCAGGCCCTCGCGACGCTTGAATCTGTAGGCCACCTCGAGGCTATCATCACCCAGAACGCCGACCGACTCCACCAGGAGGCCGGCAGCCAGGACGTCATCGAACTCCACGGCACCCTCAAGGAAGTCGTCTGTCGGTCGTGTTCGTTCAGAGGATCGATGGACGACGCAATCGGTCGGGCACGGGCTGGTGAACTTCCACCCACCTGTCCAGAATGTGAGGGTGTGCTCAAACCCGACGGCATTCTGTTCGGCGAACAGCTGCCCGAGTATGCACTGTTTCGTGCCCACGCGCTCGCGGAAAAGAGCGACATTTTCATCGTGGCCGGGTCGTCACTGGCCGTGGAACCGGCCGCGAGCCTTCCCGAAACCGCCGCGAAACGGGGTGCCACGCTTGCGATCGTCAACTTCGATCCCACGCCACACGACGACGTTGCCGATTTCGTGTTTCAAGAGGACGTCACCACCGTTTTGCCGCTTCTCGCCGAGGCGCTCGTGTAACCGTATCAACGGATACACGGTCTGGTAGCGGTTCCCGGAAACGTTTAACTTCGAGTGGGGTAACGTTGTCGTCAATGTCCTACCGGGTACACTACAGCGGTCTCGTGATCGCTGGAATCGGTTTCTTTCTCACCCGGTTTACGGTCACGCTCGCACTATACGAGGATCCGGTCCATTTTTACAAGTTGGCGAGGCGAATGCCACGGGGCTTGACCCCGTAGGATGAAGCCGACACTCGACGAACCAAACCATTAAGTGACAATATCTTGAAATACGAGGCGTGACGGCACTACTCATTGGACGTGGCTTACACGGCGAAAACAAGCCGGGTCACGGTCAGATCTGTCGTCACTACCGAGTAGGTCGGGGAGAGGCCGAATCCACGCCTGTTGAGACTGGAACCGCTGTGTCCACGCTGGATGCAAGCTCTGTCGCGGACGCAGGAAGCCTCGGGGCTTGATCCCGAGGTACTTCACTTGATCTGTTACATCGGACCAACACCGTCGTGAACGAACGACTGTGTGCCTGAATATGCAGAGACGTTTGGTAGTCACGAGAGTCATTATTGAACTGTCATTCGTCGAATCTGACCGTGATGACGGGAACGGGCGCAGAGCGGACGGTCTTTTCAGCAACGCTTCCAAGCAGGATGCGATCTGTTCCACGTCTCTCTTTCGCTCCCATCACGACCACATCAATATCGTTTGATTCGATCGTTTCGAGGATGACCTCCAACGGTGCCCCGCGTTCGATGTGCTGAACGGTGTTTTCAATACCGTAAGTCGCAGCCTCAGCCACGACCTCCTCAGTGGAACTGGTCGCGGCCTGCTCTCTGTCCTGCTCGGATACAGTTGATCGAACGTCCAGACCTAACGACGTATCGTCTACGACAGATAGCACGTGAACCGTCGCGCCGAGAGACGCTGCAAGGGTGAGACCATACTCTGCCGCATGGGTCGAACCAACACCCCCATCGGTCGGAATAAGGACGTTCTCATAGGGAAACACCAGTTGTTCGTCGGGTTGCATCCGCACTGTAAGAACGGGGATAGAAGATAGACGAACGATTTTCTCGGCGACGCTCCCCAGAAGGTATCGAGATACCCCCTCCCGTCCGTGCGTTGGTATCACGATTAGATCGTGATCGTATCGTTCGGCATAGTGGATAATTGTCGGGGCTGGATTCCCCTGAACCACATCGGAATCGTAGTCTACACCCAGCGAACGCAAGGTCTTCTCCGCTTCTTCGACGATGTCCTCGCCCTGTTGAACGAGTGCATCAACGACCTGATTTTCGACGACGGTGACACTGTGGCGAGTCGTATCCGCGACGAAAAGGACGTGGATCGTGGCATCTGCCCAGTGCGCGATTTCAGCAGCGTGGTGCAGAGCCTTCTCAGCCCCCTCACTTCCATCGAACGGAAGCAGAATATCTTTGTACATACGTTCTTCGAGAGACTACGGCGGTTACCTCCTAATGATTTGTCGCTCCTTTTTGACCTCACACACGGCTGTTGTTACCTGTACGAAGAATTACGAACGCTCAGGATTACCTACGAATTTGTGACTATTG
>JBKGZK010000059.1:0-12511 GCA_046545615.1 Natronomonas sp. | reverse complement strand
CCACGAGTCCTCTATCACCGCGGCGCCTTCGGGATCGAACCGATCACCTACGTGCTCGGCGAAACGGTCGTGGATGCGGCCAGGCTCGCCGGGGACCTGATCGATGCCTCGCGAACTGGCTCCCGATCGTAGCCACGACCATTACCGATTTGTACTTCTCGGCTATAATCCGTGTATGAACGATTCGAGGCGTGCTGCGGCGGTCCATATGCCTGTGACGCTGACCATCGCAGGGAGTGATTCGGGCGGAGGTGCCGGCATACAGGCCGATCTCAAAACAATGGAGGCCTTCGGGGCATTCGGTACCAGCGCGATCACGAGTGTCACGGCCCAGAATACCCGCGGCGTTGACTCGATTCACCCGGTCCCGACTTCCGAAATCGAGTCGCAGATCGAAGCCGTTCGCTCGGATTTCAACCTCGGTGCCGCGAAAACTGGCATGCTAGGTTCTACTCCGGTGATCGAGACGGTTACTGCTCATGCAGCAGACATGGATGTCCCCATCGTAGTCGATCCCGTGATGGTCGCCGCCTCCGGGGATCGGTTATTGGATCCCGAGGCGGAGGACGCCTACGACGATCTGATCGCGGAGGCGACTGTCGTCACGCCAAACGCCGACGAGGCCGAGGTTCTCACGGGATTGCGAATCGAAGATCACCGATCGATGCGCCGGGCGGGCGAACGACTGCTTGAGATGGGCGTCGAATCGGCACTTCTGAAAGGGGGCCATGTCGGTGACTCGGCCGTAAGCGACGTTCTCGTCACCACCGAGGACACGGTCACGTTCGAGCACTCTCGAATCGAGGACGCGGCTACTCACGGTTCGGGATGTACCCTCTCCAGCGCGATCGCCGCCCGACTCTCTCACGGTGACGACCTGGTCGACGCGGTCGGAACCGGGATCGAATTCATGAGTCGCGCAATCAGGTATCACCTGGCCGTCGGCGAGGGACCTGGAGCCGTCAATCACCTTGCGGAACTCCGTGAGCGTGCCGACCGACACCCCACGCAGGAAGCCGTCGAGGATATCATCGAACGACTCGTTTCGGCCGATGCTCGACCCCTCGTCCCCGAGGTCGGCCTCAACGTGGTGGGTGCGACGCAGTTTGCCGAATCCGTATCCGAAACCGTCGCCGTCGAGGGACGGATCACGAAAACCACCTCGGGCATTCGACCGAATCGAGGTACCCGATTCGGGGCGTCGAGTCACGTTGCTCGGTTTTTGCTCTCGGGGCGCGAACACCATCCGTCGCTACGGTTTGCCGCTAACCTCCGTTTCGACGACGCGATCGAAGCTGCGCTATCGACACTTGATGCAGAGGTTATCGAGATCGATCGAACGGACGAACCTCACCCCGATGAAGAGGGGTCGACGATGAACTGGGTGGCCGACAGGGCATTCGGTCGAACGGACGAAGCGGTTAGTGTCGTCTTCGATCGGGGTGACGTTGGAAAGGAGGCAATCGCGCGGCTGGTCGCGCCAGATGCTGAAACGCTTGCCGATCGCGCGCTCGCGTTGCTCGCGGAGCTGTGAACGGTCATCGAGGTAACCGGTGACGTAATTTTCGAGCGCAAGCCTCGCGGTTTAGCGCGGGAAGGATGTCAAATCTGTTCCCCGCCCCGCCAAATCCAGGACCGAGTCTTCAAAACGAACCGGCGACCCTTCAATCGGTCTCCCTCTCCGATCGAGCCGGTTCTCGCGATATCCCGACAGTCCGTTTCGAATTGGGGGCACCAATAAATGGACCCGAATCGTATCCGATTTCACCCATGGTTAGTCATCGCTCCTACGAGAGCATCTCGGTCGAGGTAACCGACGAGGTCGTCACGATAACGTTCCACCGACCGGAGAAATACAACGCGCTGAACGATGACGTGATGTTAGATATTCGGCGAGCCTTCGACGCCATCCAGCTCGACCGATCAATCGAAGTCGTCATCCTCACTGGCGAGGGGGATGACGCGTTCTCTGCGGGAGCGGACATCACGGAGTACGCCGGTCCCTCGGAGGACCACGACCCTGGACAAAAAGAGCGTCAGGACCTCTTTTATGAGATGTATCGCAAACCATACGACT
Source organism: Natronomonas sp. (assembly GCA_046545615.1). Classification (GTDB taxonomy): domain Archaea; phylum Halobacteriota; class Halobacteria; order Halobacteriales; family Haloarculaceae; genus Natronomonas. Next base: position 10,434 of record JBKGZK010000059.1, on the reverse strand, counting down.
GTCACGCCCCGGTCATTGCCAAGATCAATGGATACTGTGTGGGCGGTGGGCTCATTCTCGCGATGTACTGCGACATCAGGGTCGCGGTCGAATCCGCGCAGTTTGGCGTGCCGGTGACCGACATCGGGCAAATCCCGACCGGTGGGGCGACGCGACGGGCGGTCGAACTCGTCGGCGAGGCAAAGGCGAAAGAACTCGTCTACACGGCGTCCTACGTCGACGCCGAGACGGCCGAACGAATCGGCCTCATCAATCACGCGGTCGAACGTGACGCACTGGACGAGACCGTCTCAGATATCGTCGCGAACATCCTGGAGACGGGGACAAGTGCCGTGAAACATTCAAAAGATGCGATCAATTACGCGGTAGAGGCGACGGATCTCGACGGGGCACGAGCCTACGAAGCCGAGGTCTGGTGGGAGCAGTTTGCGACCGAGGAGCGTCGCCGGCTCGTCGACGAATTTAACGAATCGTAACTCAGCCCAGTCAATTTTTGCCTCAATCCAGGGCACCTTTGTCGCGCAATTGGTCGATTTCCGCCTGCGAAAGACCGAGGTGATCTGTAAGGATCTCGTCAGTGTGCTGTCCCAGCCTCGGGGGTCCTGAACGGATCTCTCGCGTCGAATCCGAAACGTGGAGTGGATGTCCGTGCAACAGCGTCTCGCCGAGTTCTTCGTCTTCGTATTCGACGACGTAGCCCGCTTCGCGTGCCTGGGGATGTTCGACCACGTCGCTGACGTGATTGAGGGGGCCGTTCGGGAACCCGTACTCATCGAGAATTTCGCTCCACTCGGCGGTCGTCTTCTCCCTGAATCGGGGTCGCAGTACCGACATGATCTCCTCGTAATGTTCCTGGCGGAGTTTCTGGGTGTCGTACTCGAGGATCGATTCGTCACGGACGACCTCGGTGACGAACGTCTCCCAGGAGTTCCCCATCGCACTGATCACCATCTGACCGTCCTTTGTGTCGACCAGCTCGTACGGAACGCCCGTCTGGTGGCGCGTACCCCTCGGGCCGGGATTCTCGCCCGTTATGTCGTACATCGTGATGTACTCCTCCATGAACGACACGATTGTTCCGAACAGGTTCGTCTCGATCTTTCGTCCCTCACCCGTCTCGTGGCGATCGTGGAGCGCGGCGAGGATACCGATTGTCGCATAGAGGCCGGCACCGATGTCGCCGATCGCCTGTCCGACTTTCACGTGTTCGCCGTCTTCGGTGCCGGTCACGCTCATGAGTCCGCCCTCTGCCTGCATCACGAGGTCGACGCCCTTCTTGTCCTTGTAGGGGCCCGTCTCGCCGTAGCCCTTGATCGACGCGTAGATCAGTTCGGGATTGACTTCTTCGGTGAGGTATTCGTATCCCAGTCCGAACTCGTCCATGACGCCCGTGCTGAAGTTTTCGACGAGGATGTCAGCATCCCAGATGAGGTCTTCCGCCACCTGCCGTCCCTCCTCCTGTTTCAGATCTACCTCGATGCTCTTTTTATTTCGATTTCGCGAGATGAAGTTGACGCCGAACCCGTTCTTTTGGGGATGACTGCCACGAGAGATGTCACCCACCCCTGGGCGTTCGATTTTGATCACTTCGGCCCCCATTTCGCTCAACAGCTGGGTACACCAGGGCCCGGCTCGTACGCGTGTAAAATCGACGACCGTCACATCGTCCAGTGGTCCGTTTCCCATGGAGAACGATTCCCGACGATGGAACATATATGTAGGCGTCATCGGCGTGTGGATCGATCCGAGACTCTCGACTGACGACCAGTATCGAGGCGTTCGTACAAGTGATCCCGAGTCTCAATCGATCGGTTTCGTGGTCTACAACTGGTCCGAATATCCTCAGGTGGCGCTATGCTGATTCGCTACCGAATGCCCCCCGTCGCTCGAGGTCCTCGATATCACTCTCGGAGTAACCGATCGCCTCGAAGACCTCGCGTGAGTGTTCGCCGAGTTTCGGTGGCGGGGATTCGAAGCCGCTCTCAGCCCGCTCGAAGTTGAGCGGGTGTTCGATCACGGGAATTTCGCCCCGCTCTGGATCGTCGATTGTGCCGACGGTGCCGCGAGCCTCGGTCTGTTCGTTGGAGAGCGCTTCTTCGACGGACTGGACCGGACCTGCAGGGATGCCCGCTTCGTGAAGTATCTCTGTCCATTCTTCTGTTTCAGCCGTTTCGAGTCTGGATTCTACTTCGGCTTCGAGTTCGTCCATGTTCGTGACCCGATCGGCGTTCGTCTCGAATCGCGGGTCCTCGAGGAGGTCCTCACGATCGATGGCGGCACAAAACCCTTCCCAGAGGCGTTGATTTCCGCAAGCCACATTGAGATAGCCGTCAGCGGTTTCGTAGCTCTGGTAGGGTGCCAATACGGGATCACGCGAACCCATCCGCCCGGGTGATTCCCCGGCGAAGACCTTGCCGGCCTGTTTCGTCATCCACGGAAGCGTCGCATCCAGCATACCAAGGTCCATGTACTCACCCTCGCCGGTCCGCTCGCGCCGATAGAGCGCGTTGACGATGCCGAACGCGGCCCACATTGCCGTAATGAGATCTGTCTGTGGCAGGCCGACTTTCACCGGAGACCCATCCGGTTCGCCGGTCACGCTCATGATCCCGCTGAGTCCCTGCACGAGGAGGTCGTACCCGGGCCGCTCACGCCAGGGCCCTGTCTGGCCAAACGCCGAAATGTCGCAGTATATGATCGATTCGTTTTTCTCACGGATGGCCTCGACGTCGACACCCAACCGGGATGCAACGCCTGGTCGAAAGTTCTGGAGGAAGACGTCCGCCTCTCGAGCGAGGTCGTAGAGGGCCTCCTGTCCCGCTTCGCTCTGGAGATCCAGTTCGACGCTCTGTTTGTCGTAGTTGACGGTCCAGAAGTAGGGCGACTCGCCGTCGACGAACGGCGGCCCCGAGTGCCTGATGTCGTCACCGGCACCCGGGCGCTCGATTTTGATCACCTCGGCTCCCTGGTTTGCGAGCATCAACGAACAGAATCCACCCGTCACGAAGGTAGACAGATCCAGTACGGTAATGTCCTCGAGGATTTTCTCCGACATGGCAGCCAGGTGTCTGTCTGTCTGGATAAGCGTTTGGCTCTCGACGTGTGGCGAGCTTCCATCGTTGTTGAAATATCCGTCCGTCCCCGATCGCCACTATCGTCCTTCGAACTCCGGATCGCGATTCTCCGAAAATGCCTCGACACCCTCCTCGTAGTCCCGGCTCTGGAAGGCTTCCATGCGGATTGTGTGTCCCAGCTCGACTTCTGCGTCCGAGAGACTCCGATTGGCGAGAATGCTATCGATAATGGTGTTCATCCCCTTCAGCGAGAGCGGCGCATTTCCGGAGATCGTTTCTGCCATCTCGCGGGTCTTTTCGTCGAGTGTTGCGTCGTCGTCAAGAAGATAGTTCAGGAAACCGATCTCACGGGCGTGCTCTGCGTCGATCGCATTGCCGGTGTAGAGGAGTTCCTTCGTTTTCGCCGGCCCGATGACGTTCATAACGCGCGTGATCGCACGCGGACCGTATACCACGCCAATTTTGGCGGGCGTAATCCCGAACGTCGCCCCGCGGCGTCCGAGACGAATGTCACACGACGCCGCCAACTCGAACGCACCGCCGTAGGTGTCCCCGTTGAGCTTGGCAATGGTGGGATAGTCGTGAGCCTCGACGGCGTCGTTCATCTCCTGCCAGAGGCGACCGTTATCCTCGTGGCGATCCTGGTCGAGGTCGAAACCGGCACTGAACGCGTACTCCCCCGCCCCCTCGAAAATGACGACCTGGTCTTCTTCGCGATCAGCCAGTTCCTCCATCGCATCGATTATCTCGGCCATCATGCCGTAGGAGATCGCATTCCGCTTGCCCTCGTTGAGGAGCGTGATCGTCGTAATCCCGTCGCCAGAATCGGTTTCGATAGTCCCGGTCATTACGAGACGATGTTTCTACCGGGAGGTAAAACTTCGTCTATTGTGTAGTCGCCGTCGTTGCAGGGACTACTTTACCGGGACCGTCCAATGACGGGGTATGCTTCGGTCGTCCCTGGGATATCCGACCCGCCCGCCACACGGGGGTCGGGTCGTCCTCCTCTCGGGTCTGCTAGTGGTTTTGGCGTGGGTCCTCGTCGGGATCTCCACGATCGAAGTCGGCCTGTTCCCGCTCGTGTTTATCGGCCTCATCCTTTGGCTCGTCGTCAGGGGATACTACGTTCACGTACTACGGACCACCATCGGTCGAGCGCGACCGACACCGCCCCCGTTCAGCGGATACGGACGACTCCTCGTCGATGGCATCAAATCGTTCCTTGTCGTATCCGTGTATCTCGCCCCTGGGATACTCGTATTCGCCGGGATTGTAGGCGTCGTGGGGCTGGAGATCGACGGTGTTTCAGGACCGATCCTCGCAACGGGGGCTGGAATACTGGCGCTTGCTGGCATGAGTTACCTTGCGGGAGCGCTCTTCATCGTCCCGATCGCCGTCGCGAGGTTCGCCTATACTGATCGACTCGGTGCCGCCTTCGAGGTGCGGACGAACGTCGATACGGCATTCAGCGAGGACTACGCCATCGCCTGGATTGTCGCGGCCGGGATACAGGGGATATTGGTCCCGCTGGCATATCTGCTCTATCCATTCGTCGTCGGTGTCTTTCTCAGGGTTTACCTCAGCATCTCCGTCCGATACCTCTACGGCGGTGGGGTCGGCGCGGCACTCGAACTCGACCCCGTTGCGACCCCCGAGAAAATCCACACCCACGATCAATCTGCCCGGTCGGCCCTCGATCGGATATCGGATGAAGACGTGACCGAGCTGCGATCAGCGATTCGACCGATTGCCGACGACGGATTCGACAGCGAATCTGGATCTGACGGAATCGACGAGGACGACCGCAATCCACCCACGTAAAGTGGATGGGGGTCTTACGCCAGGCCAATGGAACCGTTGCGGAGCGAGGAGAGAACGCCGGAATCGAGCGAGCTGGTGAGTCTATCGACGGAACTTCCGGAAGTGGTTCCCGTTCGGACGGCACTCGAAGCTGCCGATTCGCCACGGACGTTCTGGTCCGTTCCCGGTGAACCGACGGTCGTCGGTAGTGGCGCAGCGTGGACACTCATTGCAGAGGGGCCGGATCGATTCGACGACATTCGATCGGAGGCCGAAACCCTGTTCGAAACGGTCGAGATCGCCGGGACGACCGTTGCTCGCCCACGCGTGTTTGGTGGCTTCTCATTCCACCACGATCACACCGGCGGGGATCCCTGGAAGGGGTTCCCCGCGGCGAAGTTCGTCCTTCCAGGGATACAGATTACCTACGACGAGGACCGCGCCTGGGTGACGGTGAATGCCGTCGACGTTCCTCGTGCCGACGTGAAACAACGGCTCGATACGATTCGTACGGAACTCCCCGATCGTGCCCCTTCCGATTCACCGGCGGATCCGCCGGGGATCAAATCGAGAACTCGAACGACGTCACTCGACGTCTGGCGGGACTCGGTCTCGAGTGCGACCGATCGAATCGAGCGTGGCGAACTCGAAAAAGTGGTCCTAGCACAAGCACTCGAGGCACAGCTGAATCGGACTCCAAAGAGTTCCGACATCGTGATGCGACTAGAGGAGTCCTATCCCGACTGTTTTCGTTTCGTGTTCGACGAGGGGTCGGCGAGTTTTCTCGGGGCGACACCGGAACGGCTCGTCGATCTCAGGGGTCGAACCGTCGAGACAGGCGCGCTCGCGGGGACCACCGGACGCGGCGACACGCCCGAGGAAGACGACTGGCTCGCCGCAGAGCTCCTGGACGACGACAAAAATCGTCACGAACACGAACTCGTCGTTGATGCGATCGGCGAACAGCTCGCACCGTTCGCGTCCTCGATTCGGACTGGCGACCGCGACGTGCGAAAGCTCGCGACGGTCCAGCACATCGAGACGCCGATCACCTCCACGCTCGAAGACGACGAACACGTCCTGTCACTGGTGGAGGCGCTCCACCCGACTCCGGCCGTGGGTGGGCTCCCTCCGGACGTGGCGCTCTCGACGATTCGTGAGACGGAATCGTTCCGACGCGGCTGGTATGCGGCCCCAATCGGGTGGTTCGACGCGGCGGGCGACGGATCCTTCGCCGTGGCGATACGGTCGGCGATCACTCGCGATGATGTGGCCACGCTTTTTGCAGGCGTCGGCATCGTGGCTGATTCCGATCCCGACCTCGAGTGGGAAGAGGTACAGTTGAAGTACCGCCCGATCCTCGACGAACTCGAGTGACGCCCGTGACTGCTCCGAACGTCAACACACTCTGGGGTCGGATCATCGTCGACGAACTTTCGAAGGCGGGCATCGACGCGGCGGTGCTCGCACCGGGCAGCCGATCCACCCCGCTGACGGTCGCCTTTGCGGAACGCGACGACGTGACGACGTACTCGATACTGGACGAACGGTCGGCGGCCTTTTTTGCCCTCGGTCGATCCCGCCAAACTGGAACACCGACACCGCTGGTCTGTACGTCGGGGACGGCCCTCGCGAACCTTCATCCGGCTGTCGTCGAAGCAACCGAGTCAGGCGTCCCGATGCTCCTTCTGACTGCCGACCGGCCACCCGAACTCCACGATAGCGGCGCGAACCAGACGATCGACCAGGAGAAATTCTACGGCGATTCGGTTCGGGACTATCGCACGCTCCCGGAACCAGAGGCTTTTGACCGCAAGCTCAGATCTCTTCGGACAGCGCTCGATCGGGCGGTAGCGACGGCGTCCGGGACCGATCCCGGACCGGTCCATCTCGATGTTCCGTTCAGGAAGCCACTCGAACCAACGATCGAAACCGAGGATGTGCCCTCCGGATTCGCCGAGTCTGCGTCGCTCGCAGTGCAGGGACGGGACGGTCCGTTCGTCGACGTCACTACCGCCCCACCGACGCCGAAGGAGGAGGCCACGCGGGCGTTTGCAGAGGTACTCGAAACCGCCGATGCGGGGCTGATTGTTTCTGGGCCATCCGATTCCACAACTGCGGAACGGGACGCGCTTGTGAAACTCGCCGAGGTGACCGGCTTCCCGATCTTCGCTGATCCGCTTTCGGGACTCCGGTATGGACCACACGTCGATAGGGTGGACGTCTGTGGGGGGTACGATTCGTACGTGGAATCTCTCGATGCAACCCCCGACGTCGTGATTCGCTTTGGCGCGTCTCCGACGTCGAAGCCACTCCGGCATTATCTTCGGGATGCCGACGCGAGACAGATCGTCGTGGATCCGACCGGTGGGTGGCCGGAGGCCGAGTTCACAGCGACCGATCTCGTCGAGGCGGATCCAGGGCGATTTGCAACGGTGCTCGCCGAGCGGGTCGACCGCAACTCGGACGATTTCGCTGCCCGTATCCGCGAACTGGAGGCAGCGTACTGGCACCTCGTCGACGGAGCCGAGCCTGTCGAGGGTGCCGTTCTGTCGGATACTATCGAGCTGGCTCCTGATCCCTCCACGCTGTTCGTGTCGAACTCGATGCCCGTGCGGGATCTCGATCGATTCGCAGCGCCACGACTCGGGGACGTCTCTGTCTACGGCAATCGTGGCGCGTCGGGTATCGACGGGATCATTTCGACCGCCCTTGGTGTGGGATCGGCCACGGACGAACCACTCGTGTGCGTGATCGGCGATCTCGCATTCTATCACGACATGAACGGACTGCTCTCCGTCGACCGGTGTTGTGTCGACGCCACGTTCGTCGTCGTCAATAACGATGGCGGCGGTATCTTCCACCTCCTGCCGATCGACGACCACGAGACGTTCGAGGGATGGTTCAGGACACCCCACGGGCTGGATTTCGAACACGCTGCGGCTCTCTACAACGTCGAGTTCGCACGGACGGACGATCGCGAGACGTTCAGGGACCTGTACGCCGACTCGGTCGGTCGCGATGGTACTCGGATCATCGAAGTCACCGTCGATGGGTCGAAAAGTCACGACGATCGCGAGTCGCTCCACCGGCGAGTGGTCGAGGAGCTTTCAAAATCATAATCGACCGATGTGAATTGATTCGTCCGCGAATGGCCTTTCGTGGTGGATAAATAACCGACGACCGGAACGTGGTACTTTTTGCCCGGGGCCCCCGGACGAGGCACATGGTTTCGGAACTATTCGATCCCGACCGGTGGGAGCCGGTCGACGCCTTCGAGTTTCGCGATATCACCTACCACCGCGGCACCGACGTCGATGCGGTTCGCATCGCTTTCGATCGTCCCGATGTTCGTAATGCGTTCCGTCCCGAGACGGTCGACGAACTCTACCGCGCCCTGGACCACGCCAAACGACAGACCGACATCGGGTGCGTGTTGCTGACGGGAAACGGTCCGTCATCCAAAGACGGCGGCTGGGCGTTCTGTGCGGGCGGCGACCAGCGGATCCGCGGCGACGCCGGCTACGAGTACAGGGCTGACGATGAATCCGACGCGGCCAGGGCCGTTAGCGAGACCCCTGAGCAGGACGCCCCACGACTCCATATCCTCGAAGTCCAGCGACTCATTCGCCACATTCCGAAACCAGTTATTGCCGTGGTTCCCGGGTGGGCCGTGGGTGGGGGCCATTCGCTCCACGTCGTCTGCGACATGACACTCGCCTCGGCCGAGCACGCAAAATTCCTCCAGACAGACCCCGACGTGGCATCCTTCGATGCAGGGTTCGGTTCGGCGTATCTCGCCCGACAGGTGGGCCAAAAGAAGGCCCGCGAAGTGTTTTTCATCGGGAAGACCTATTCGGCAGCGGAGGCCGTCGAGATGGGTATGGCGAACGAGGCGGTCCCCCACGACGATCTCGAGACTGTCGCGCTCGAGTGGGCTTCGGAAATCCTCTCAAAGTCGCCGATGGCCATTCGGATGCTCAAGTATGCCTTCAATATGGACTCAGATGGCCTGATCGGCCAGCAGGTTTTCGCCGGCGAAGCGACACGACTCGGCTATATGACCGACGAGGCACAGGAGGGTCGCGACGCGTTCAACGAGAACCGAGATCCCGACTTTGACGACTTCGACTGGTATTACTGACCGAATCAGCCAAAAAAGTACTTGAAGCGGGAAGCCTAATGTATTCGGTCAGGAACAATCCAACGACTTCCGGATTCCCTCAAAAACGCAGTAAACGGACAGAAGGCGTTCGCTACTCGTCGGCCGTGGGGATTGCCCCGGTCCCGATTTCCTCTCGAACCGCATCGAGGAAGGACTGCCGGGTGTCGAAGTAGACGTCGTCGATGGAATCGAGAACGTCCCCGAGCTGGCGCGGGCCGTCGGGCGTCCGAATCGTCGTCTCACCTTCGCGTCGGCGTATCTCGCTTTTCTCGATCGCATAGTGTAGCCGGGACGCAATGCGTGCGACGGGTGCGCCGTCGACGGGTTCGCCTTCCCCGAGTTCGATCGCCGGCTCGTCGACTTCCTCCTCGCCGTTTTCGCTCATACACCCGGATTCGGGGACTCACACCCTAACGCTTACGGAGTCCGTCACGTGGAGGTTTCAACTGTCGAAACGGACCGATGTTGTGTTCATTCAGGAAACAGTGTCGTACGTGCGTCTGACGTAGGATTTTGTGTGATGACGACGTACAGGGTTTCATGGCTAGCCTCACGGAGGTCTACGAGAACGGGAACGGGGCCGGCCTCCGGCGGCTCTACGCCGGCGTCACGACGTTCGGTGTCGGCGTCATACTGCTGGTGGCCGGGATTGTCGTCGCGACGACGTCCTTCGGTCAGTGGCTCGGTCTGGGATTTTTCGAGGCGCGGAAAGTCGCCGGGATCTTCGGTGGTCTCGGGCTTCCGGCCCTCCTCATTGGAACGATGACCGTCTTACCAAGAGCGAGCTGGCGCGTTCGGAGTGCGGCGATTGCCGGCGGAATCGTCTGTCTCGGGGGGATCGCGGCCTTCGCCAACGCGTATCCGGTCGACTGGGTCGGGGGATCGGGAAACGCCTCGATGACGTTGCTCGTCGCGATCACGTACTTCGGGGGTGCGCTCGTGGCGACCTGGAGTCTCTTCGCTGCGATCGCGAACTTCAAGGCCAGGAACGATCCGGGTGGCACCGTTTCGATCGAGATTACACGGGGTGGCAAAACTCGAATCGTCGAAGTTCAGGGCGATTCTCTCCGCCAAACCTTGGGCGGGATAGGCCTGCTCGGCGGGACGCCGGACGGAGAGGTCGAAACGCAGACCAACGTCTCGTCGTCACCGACCAACTCGTCGATGTCTCCAACGCCGACCACCTCGACTAGCGCAGTTTCGGACGGTGGAGGAACGACCGATGACGCCGTCTTCCTCGACGAGGACGAGACGCCGATCACCGACACCTACTGTGGGAATTGCGATCACTTCCGGTACGCCCGAACTGACGATGGACTCGTCCCCTACTGTGGGCTCGACGAGACGACCATGGCCGACATGGACGCGTGCGATCAGTGGACGCCGACCTGAGGC
>JBKGZK010000058.1:0-12602 GCA_046545615.1 Natronomonas sp. | reverse complement strand
GAGGGTATGGGACGGGGTGACGACCGATCGATCGACAGTTCCAGTCGACGAAGTGGCTGGCTTGAGTTGTCCATCCCGGTCAAAATTGGTGCGACCGTTGAGCCCGCGTTTTCCGTCTGGGATCGCTTTCTCCACATCCACGAGGCGCCGCTGAAGAACCTCCGACGGTCGTTGTGGTGGATCCGGAAGACCTTTTTTACGAAATCCCCCACCGAGACACCCGCGTTTTTCGTGGAGATGACCAAACCCGAGGTGGTGGAGTTCTTCGGTCGGCGCCACTTCGATCCCGGGTGGGAGATGTCGTACAACTACCACGGCGAAGTGTTGAACGTTCGGCGGGTGGAATACGTCGACCACGAACGCTACAACTGGTGGCAGGTGCACATTCGTGGGTTTCACCACGGCGACGACGGCATCGAACTGACCGCACATTACGAAACCGAACCGTCCGAGCATCCGGACGCGCACATCAAGCTAACCGGTCTCGACGTCGAACGAGGAATGGAGTCGATTCGGTCGATCATGGACGACGACAGGATCGAGTACGAGTATCTCGAAGCGGACGACCGAGAAAGTGTCTGACTCGACAGGGACAAATGGATCCGAATATACCGGTCCCACGACGTTCGATTGCACAGCGACGGTCGATAGTGGCTCGTGTCGTTCCCCTAATTGATGGTCGGACACGGCCCATTACGTTCGTCGTCGACGGTCGACAGCCACTCCTGACCTTCGACTGGCGAGCGGCCGTCGCACCTCGCACCTTTTTTCACCGTCCCCACCCGACGAGCGCATAATGACCTACGACTACGAGGAACTGGGCCTCGTCGCCGGGCTCGAGATCCACCAGCAACTCGACACGGCGACGAAGCTGTTTTGTAACTGCCCGACCGAACGGCGGGACCCGGAAGAATCCCGCCGGTCGTTCACCCGCTTTCTCCACCCCACGAAATCCGAACTCGGAGAACTCGATGAGGCAGCCCTTGAGGAAAGCCGCGTCGACCGCGAGTTCGAATACCTGGCGTTCGATACGACCTGCCTCGTCGAGGAGGACGACGAGCCACCCGAGCGCCTCGACAGTGAGGCACTTCAGGTGACGCTTGAAATCGCCTCCCTTCTCGACTGTGACGTCGTCGATCAGGCGCACGTCATGCGAAAGATCGTCGTCGACGGCTCGAACACGACCGGCTTCCAACGATCCGCGCTCGTGGGCACCGACGGCATCATTCGGACCGACGACGGTCCCGTAGGTATCGACGATTTATTACTCGAAGAGGAATCGGCGGCCCGAATCGGGGAAACCGACGAGGGCGTCGTCTTCGGCCTGGATCGACTCGGCATTCCGCTCGTCGAGATCGGAACGAAACCTGACATTGGGTCCCCCGAGCAAGCACGTCAGGCCGCAGAACGGATCGGCATGCTCCTGCGCTCGACCGGGAAGGTCAAGCGCGGCCTGGGAACCATCCGACAGGACGTCAATGTCTCGATCGACCGTGGAGCCCGAGTCGAGCTCAAGGGCGTCCAGAACCTCGACGACATCGACGACATCGTCGACGGCGAGGTGGCACGTCAGGTCGCGTTGCTCGAAATCGCCGACGAACTGACCGACCGCGACGCGAGCGTCGCCGACCCGAAGGACGTAACCGACGTCTTTGCGGACACCGAAAGCGGCGTCATCGCCTCGGCGGAGACGGTGCACGCCGTTCGACTCGAGGGCTTCGACGGACTCGTGGGGCGAGAAATCCAACCAGATCGTCGACTCGGAACTGAATTTTCAGATCACGCAAAACGCCACGGTGCCGGTGGAATCTTTCACACCGACGAGTTGCCGGCCTACGGGGTAACTGAAGCGGAAGTCGAGGAGCTCAGGAACGCCGTCGATGCGTCCGAAAACGATGCCGTGGCAATTGTAGCCGCGAGCGAGGAGATCGCCACGCAGGCCATTCGGGCCGTGGCAGAGCGTGCCGTTGCAGCAATCGAGGGCGTGCCCGAGGAAACCCGCGGTGCGAACGACGATGCCACCTCCCGGTATCTGCGACCCCTTCCTGGAGCGGCCAGGATGTATCCCGAGACGGACGTGCCACCAGTCGAACCGGATCCGACCGAAATCGAACCGCCGGAGCTGTTGACCGAGAAGGTCGACCGCTACCAGGATGACTACGGGCTCGGCGCCGGGCTGGCCGAACAGGTAGCGTTCGGTCGCAGGATGTCGACGTTTGAACGTGCCGTGTCTGCAGGCGTCGATCCGACGCTCGCGGCGGACACCCTCGAATCGACGATGACGGAACTCCGACGCGACGACGTGCCAATCGATCGACTGACCGAGGATCATTTGTTATCCGTCCTCAAGCTCGTCGACGAGGGATCGCTGGCCCGGGAAGGAATCGGCGACGTGCTGTCAGTGCTGGTGGACCAACCGACACTTACAGCCGAGGAGGCCGTCGAGGAGGCGGGACTTGCCGGCGTGGACGAAGCTGCGGTCCGCGAGGTCGTCGTCGAGGTCGTCGAACGAAACGAATCCCAGGTAGAATCCGAGGGGATGGAAGCTTTCTCTGGGCTCATGGGTGAGTGCATGGGGGCACTACGGGGCAAAGCTGACGGGGAGATCGTCTCCGAAATTCTGCGAGAAGAGATCCAGGCGCGACTCTGATCGACCCGGTGAGGATCGACCTGAGTAGGATCGGCTGGGGTAAGATCGATCAGGATGGAAACCCACAAACCGTGCTAATCTACTTCATTTGTATTACCGCAATCAAAGTTGTTGACGGTGGCAATCCCGTTAGAGTCAAACGCGCGGCGGAGAAAGGCAGGAGTATGAGCGCCGAACAGCAGCGGACCATCCGGTGTCTCGTCGCGAAGGTCGGTCTCGACGGTCACGACCGCGGGGCACACGTGATCGCGCGAGCATTCCGTGACGCCGGATTCGAGGTGATCTACTCGGGCTTGCACAACTCCCCCGACGAGATCGTCCAGGCGGCCGTCCAGGAGGACGTCGACGTCCTCGGGATATCGATACTCTCGGGTGCACACGACACGCTCGTGCCGAAGGTCATCGCGGGACTCGAAGAGTACGACGCCTTCGAGGACACGCTCCTCATCGTCGGCGGCATCATTCCTGACGAGGATAGGGCGGAACTCTACGACCTGGGCGTCGCCGAGATCTTCGGTCCCGGAGCGAGTATGGCGGAGACGATCGAGTTCGTCCGCGAAAACGCCCCCGAACGCTGATCGATGGACCAGGAAACACTTGTCGAGGATTTGCTCGCGGGGAAACATCGGGCACTCGCGCGCGTGATCACGAATATCGAAAACAGATCACCGGGGTATCGAGAACTCGTCTCGGCACTGCACGGCCACACCGGGACCGCTACCGTCGTGGGTATCACCGGCTCCCCTGGAGCCGGTAAGTCCACCCTCGTCGACAGGATGGCCGCGACCTACCGGGAGCGTGGCGAAACCGTCGGCGTCATCGCCATCGATCCCTCCTCCCCATTCTCGGGCGGGGCGGTACTGGGCGATCGAATCCGGATGAGTTCGAACGTCGGCGACATGGACGTCTTCTTCCGGTCGATGTCCGCCCGAGGCTCGCTCGGTGGACTCTCGACCGCCACCACCGACGCGGTGAAGGCTCTCGACGCGTTCGGCAAGGATCGTATCATCGTCGAGACCGTCGGGGCGGGACAAAACGAGGTCGAGATCGTAAAGACCGCAGACACGGTTACCGTCCTCGTCCCACCGGGAAGCGGCGACGACATCCAGATGCTGAAAGCTGGCATCCTAGAGATTGCCGACGTCTTCGTGGTTAACAAGGCCGACCGTCCCGGTTCCGACAGAACCGTCCGCGAACTCCGCGAAATGATCCACCTGCGGGACGAGTCACCGATGGCCGGCCACCACGGTGCGGAAACCCTCGCGGACGCCTCGGGGTCGACCGCCGTCGCGACGGCACCGGACGCCAATCGAGGTGAAGAAACGACGGAGGGATGGGAGCCTCCGATCGTCGAGACTGTCGCAAAAACCGGCGAGGGCGTCGAAGCGTACCTCGATACACTTTCGGCGCACCGCCAGTGGCTCGAAGAGAGTGGGGAGTTGCAATCGAAGGAACGACAGCGTACCGCAGCAGAAATCAGGACGTTGCTCAGGGAGGACGGCGCAGCCCTGCTCGAGGAAGAACTCGAGGCTGAAGGCGGAATGGACGCCTACGTCGATGCCGTGATCGCACGGGAGACGGATCCCTACTCCGTGGTCGAAGAGCTCGTGAGTCCGCTCGCAGATTGCGTCCACGGCGAGACCCGCCACGACTAGCCGTCATCGAACGGTCCAGTCCGTTTCCGGCGGCACATCTATCCCCGCGAGAATCCTATTTTTACTATGGGCAGGCTCACGCGTGTACTCGGTGGCATCGTCACAGGCGTCGGGGTCGTCGCCGGTAGCAACGCAGTTCTCCGTCGAAGCGCCGACGACGTCGACTCTCCGCTCGGTCGACCCATGGAAACCTATCGCTTCCGGGGGTACGACGTCTCCTACACCGAAGCCGGCGATCCGAATGATCCGGATCTCCTGTTGATCCACGGGATCAACCTTGCCGGATCGAGCCACGAGTTCCGGTACGTCATCGACGCCCTCGCGGAACACTATCACGTAATCGCACCCGACTTGCCGGGATTCGGACACTCCGATAGACCCCCACTCCAGTACTCGGGATCGCTGTACGTGTCGTTTCTCGAGACGTGTCTCGCCGACGGCTTCGATGGCCGCATCGAGAATCCGACCGTCGTGGCATCCTCGCTTTCGGCAGCCTACGTCGCGTGCGCGGTGGCCCGGCGCGGTTCCGATGTGGCCGAACTGATTCTCGTGACGCCGACGTCGACCACAATTCCGTGGCACCGTCCGTGGATTCGTTCGTTACTCCGGTCGCCGGTGGTCGGGGAGGCGGCGTACAACCTGCTCGTCTCCAAACGGGCGATCCGGTACTTCCTCGCCGATCACGGCTTTACCGACGCCGCGACGATCCCCGATGCGTGGGTGGAGTACGCCTGGCAGATCAGTCATCAACCGGGTGCCCGATTCGCCCCCGCGTCATTCCTAGCCGGGATGCTCGACCTCGACGTCGATCTCGGTGAGACGCTCGCGGGACTCGATGTGCCGATCACGCTCGTGTGGGGCCGGGAGGTCGACACCACCCCCGTTTCGGCCGGGTATGGGTTGGCCGAAACAGCAAACGCGAGACTGCTCGTCTTCGAAAACGCGGGTCTGCTCCCCCATGCAGAGCATCCAGCAGCGTTCGTCGACGTCCTCACAGGTGACGAAACGGCCGGGCGTAATCACGAGAATTAGACAACAGGGAGTATATCATGATACGTCCACTCGATACCGCGTAGAATCTGTTCGACGATTCTGCTCCATCCCCCACCCCTGGTTCGTGAGCCTCGATTACGTCTTAGACGGCTCTTCGGGAGCGTCCCGTCACGTCGATTTCCCGGGTGTGCAGTCAAATACGGTCTTCGAATACGTAGTCGATGTGGATTCTGGCGGCAGGTCGGTTCGTATTGGGGAAGGTCACATCCCCATATCCGCAGCACGGTCGGGGACGGGAAGGCGACCCGGTTCGACCCCGAGCACCTCCGCGACGTGGTCGAGGGCCATGTCGAACCCGTAGTACCGTTCGAGTTCGTCGCCGTCGGCTGCCGTTCGAACCTTCAACATAGCATACCCCTCGACGTTCTGGGCGATAGCCGCGGTCCGTCCATCGGTCTCGAACTCGAGGAGACGCTCGGAGTCGGTCTCCCGGTAGGTTGCCACGACTTCATCGTCCTCGGCCGTCGACATACGCGTCGTTGTGAGGGAAGCCTTGCGAACCTTCCGATCGTCCCGGACCGGTCGCGTTCTGCCCTCTCGAAAGAGATGCGTCCAAAACGCGCGTTCGACCGATATATCGTGGCACCAGGTCGGTACCCCGATGGTATACTTTTGTGCCTGGCCTTCCAAATAGGAGACATGTCGCGGCTGAATTTCGGTTACCTGTCGCCATCGAACCTGTCGCTGTTTACAGATCTCTACGAGTTGCGAATGATGCAGGCGTACGACGGCCAGGACCACGACGCCAGGGCGACGTTTAGCCTCTTCTTTCGGGATTTGCCGCCAAATCGGGGGTACATGGTGGCTGCAGGCCTCGAGCAGGCGATCCACTACATAGAGAACCTCGAATTCGGCGACCGTGCCCTCGAGTTCCTGAAGACGCAGGCGTTCGATGACGATTTCTTGGACCGGATTGCCGACTTCGAATTCTCGGGCGAGGTTCGCGCACTGCCGGAAGGTACGCCCGTATTCGCCAACGAGCCCATGCTCGAGGTCACCGCGCCGCTGTTCGAGGCCCAGCTCTTCGAAACCGCGGTCATCAACCAGATCGGCTACCAGACGCTCATTGCCACGAAGGCCAGTCGAATGCGGGACGTAATCGACCGCGAAGGCGACGACCAGAGCCTCGTCGACTTCGGCTCGCGACGCTCCCACGGAACAGACGCGGGGATGAAGGCTGCGCGGGCAGCGTTCGTGGGCGGCTTCGACGGCACGTCGAACGTCGCCGCTGGAGAGGCATTCGACATTCCCATCTTCGGAACGATGGCACACTCGTGGGTCCAGAGCTTCGAGAACGAACGCGACTCATTCGAGACGTTCCTCGACGAGTACGGCGAGGACAGCGTCCTCCTGATCGACACCTACGATACAGTCAAGGGTGCGAAACTCACGAAGGACATCCTCAAATCGCGTGACGACGTCGACGAGATCGGCGGCGTCCGACTCGATTCGGGCGACCTCGCGGCCCTGTCGAAGGCCGTCGACGAGGTGATCCCGGGGGTCGACCAGTTTATCTCCTCGGGGATGGACGAGTACGCCATCGCGGAGTTCCTAGATCGAGACGGCGTCGGCTCGGGATTCGGACCCGGAACGGCACTCGTAACCAGTACCGACGCCCCGAAAATCGAGGGCGTCTACAAGCTGGTCGCCGTCGAACGCGACGGGGAACTCCAGCCAACGATGAAACTCTCGAAGGGCAAAGTGACGTACCCCGGACAAAAGAGCGTCCTGCGGACGGACCGAAGCGGCGAGTTCGGGGGTGACGTCGTCGGCCTGTGTGGTGAGGACTTGCCTGGTGAAGAGCAACTCGTGACCTTCATCGAGGACGGAGAGCGGATCGTAGAACTCCCGGATCTCGAGGAAATCCGGGAGACGGCCCGACGAAACCGACTGGCTCTCCCGGAAGGCATCCGTCAGATCGAAGATCCTGACGAGTACGAGGTTCGCATTAGCGACGGGTTACAACGGGCGACCAAGGAGTTACGGGAAACGCTCGAAGCACGACTCGAAGCGCGGACGCTGGGGTGACATAACCCAAGCGGACGTCTCGGTCCATCAGGGCGGGGTGGACATCAACCACTGTCGCGTCTCCTCCCCCACGAACCACCTGCCGAATCACAACCTATCTCATCATGGCGACCGTTTCGAATCCATGGAATGGCTCGCGAGTGGACTCCGTCGAGACGTCTGTATCCTCCTGTTTGGTCGAGAGCTGCGTGTCCAGCGTGCTAAATCGCTGCTCGAATCCCGGTACGGCCGCCGCATTCCCCCAGATCGATTTCACGGGGCGATTTCCGCACTCGAGCAGAACGGCTACGTCGAAAAACGAGTCGACGGACTCCACGACGTCTGCAGCCTTACGGAGGCCGGTCGAAACCGGGCAGTTGCGCAGTACGAATGGATGCAGTCACGATTCGAGGACGCGTAGTCCGGAAACGAAGTGTTCGTCGTGGATTCGCTTCGAGTTACTCCAGCAACTGGGCTGCGATCGTGTTTCGGAGTACTTCGCTCGTTCCCTCGTAGATCTCGTTGAGCTTCGCGTCGCGGTAGTACCGCTCGAGTGGGAAGTCCTTCGTGTACCCGTAGCCGCCGTGGATCTGGATACCCTCGTTTGCGACCTCCCTCGAGACTTCACTCGCGTACAGCTTCGCCTGTGCAGCCTCCTTGATGAACTCCTCACCCCGCATCTTGCGGTCAGCCGCGTCGTGCATCAGTAAACGGGCGGCTCGCGTCTTCGTGTCCATGTCGGCGAGCTTGTGCTGAATCGCCTGGAAGTCACCGATAGGCCGCCCGAACTGCTCGCGTTCCTTTGCGTAGTCGGTTGCGGCGTTGAGTGCCGCCTGGGCGATCCCGATCGATCGGGCAGCGATAGTGATACGCCCACCATTGAGTGTCTTCAGCGCCTGGACGAATCCCTCGCCTTCCTCGCCCAGTCGACGATCCACGGGGACGACAAGGTCGTCGAACCGCAATTCCGCTGTCGGACACCCCTTGTCGCCTAGTTTGTGTTCCGTTCCCTCGACGATGAACCCCTCGTCGGTCTCGGGTCGGACGACGAACGACGAGATTCCCCGATTGCCGGCCCTGGGATCGGTCTTGGCGAAGACGATCACCGTGTCCGCAACGGAGCCGTTCGAGATCCACAGTTTCCCGCCGTCGATGACGTATTTGTCGCCGTCCCGTTCCGCCGTCGTCTCCATGGCGGGGACATCGCTGCCTGCACCTGGTTCAGAGAGGCCAAACGCGCCAATTTCCTCGCCCGCCGCAAGTGGCGTAAGGTAGGCTTCTTTCTGTGATTCGTCGCCGAACTCCGCAAGCATGTTCCCGGCGAGCGAGATGTGCGCGGCCACGATGGTCCCCAGTCCACCCGACCCACGCGAGAGCTCCGCGAGGGCAGCCGGGTACGCGTGATAATCCAGTCCCGCACCGCCGTATTCTTCGGGAAACGGCATCCCCATCAGCCCGAGGTCGGCCAGTTGTTCGACGAGGTCCCACGGGAACTCGTCCGTCTCGTCGATATCGCCGGCAACCGGCACGACCTCCTCGTCGACGAAGGTCGCGACCGTGTCGACGATCTGTCGCTGTTCGGCCGTGAAGCTGAAATCCATGCCCGAAATTCAGGGCGTCGTTACTTGACGGTTTCCTCACGCGATCGTCCGTGGGGTCTCGGGTCGTTGTGGGATGCCATCAAACCAATAGAACATGTCGTCGGTTTCGGCCGGATGATCGCGTGTCTTGCTCTTTCGGTCTACCTCACAGCTCCGACTGGATGTCCAGTGCGTCGAGTCGGTCGGTCTTTTCGCTGACCCGCTCGATCTCCTCGGACTGAGCTTCCGTTGCCTCGGCGATGTCTTCGGATCGTTCGGCCACAGCCTCGAACCCGTCAGCAGTCTGGTCCACCATCGCAGCGATCTCTTCGGTACTCGCCGCCTGTTCGTCGGTCGCATCCGCAACCTCGGAGACGCCGTGGTTTGCCTCTTCGACGATCTCTGCGATCTCCCTGAACGTCTCGCCGGAATCTTCCACCCGCTCGGAACCGTCCCGAACCGTGTCGTTGGTCCGTTCGAGTCTGTCGACCGTTTCGTCGGTGTCGGTTTGGATCCCGTCGACGATGGTCTCGATCTGGGTGGCCTGGGCCTGGGCGTCCTCCGCGAGCGACTTCACCTCGTCGGCGACGACGGCGAACCCATCACCGGCCGTTCCGGCACGGGCGGCCTCGATCGAGGCATTGAGTGCAAGCAGATTGGTCTGGTTGGCGATGTCGTCGATCACGTCGACGAGATCGTCGATTTCCTCGACGCTGTCCTGGAGGTCCTTGACCTGTCGCGCGGCGGCCTCGGCAGACGATTCGATCGTCTCCATGATCTCGGTGATTTCGTCGACCGCGTCGCGTCCGTCGACGGCCATATCGCGAGCAGTCTCGCTCGTCCGGCTTACCTCGTTCGCGGTGCTCGCGATCTCTTCGACCGTCGCGCTGAGTGAGGAGACCTCGCCAGCGACTTCGGTGATCGCGTCGAGTTGATCGTCTGCGAGGCCGCTTATCTGCTGGGCATTGTCCGCCACGTCGACCGAGGAAGACTTCAGGTCGTCCACCGACTCCTTGATCTTCCCGGTAGCGTCCTTCCGCGTAGAGATGTCGTGAAACGTCTCGCTGATACCGACCACGGTCCCATTGTCGTCGTGGATCGGTCGGACCACGAGCTCAGTCGGGATGACCCGGCCGTCGTAACTTTCCTTTTCGACTTCGACCCGGATCTCGTCTTCCCCTTCGTCGACGATCTGTTTGAGCGTGCAGTTCGGGGTGCCACAAACTTCCGGGTTGCAGAATTGATCGAAACACTTGATCTCTTCACGACCCTGGGCCTCGACGCCCCCCATCTCCACCATCTGGTCGTTTTCGACAATCACGTTGAACTCCGTATCGAGTATTCGCATCCCCGCACCAGTCGAATTCATGATCTCCCTGATGCTGTTTTTCAGGAGATCGTTCATCTCCGTCCGGTCGAGCGATCGACCACCACCGATGGGCTGAGAGTAATCGGCAGCGGTCCCTTCGGGTATGGACTGATCCATGCAGTGGGCTATCACTAGCCCTCACTATAAAACTCATCTCATCGGGTGGATTTACTCCGGGGACGTCTCCGAGCTATCGAATTTTTCCGAGAAAGTCTCCCAGAGTATCGAATTACTCCGCGTTAATCCACCAAACTTCCGAATTATGCAGTGGTCGTGTCCGAAGACCCTAAATTACTCAGTGGATGTCGTTTCGACGTCCGCACCCTGGTACATGTCGATGCCATCCTGGGCCACCTTCTCCGCGAGTACGGCACACTTGATTCGCATCGGACTCAACTCCACGCCGAGTAAGTCCTCGACGTCTTCGCGATCCATCTCCTGGACCGCATCGAGAGTCATCCCCCGGAAGTGCGATGAGAGGAGGCTCGCCGATGCCTGGCTTATCGCACAGCCGTCACCGACGAACGTCGCGCGTTCGATCGTTTCGTCGTCGTCCGCCAGCTCCAAGAAGAGCTTGATTGTATCGCCACACATCGGGTTCTCGCCGACGTGCTCGACGTCCGCATCCTCGAGTTCCCCGTAATTGCGGGGATTCTTGTAGTGATCGAGGATCTGCTGGCGGTACATGTCCGATCCCATGCTCATGAGTACCCGTACTTGGGGAACGACGTCAAAAAGCCCACCGGTCGGCCGTCGAATAGATCACTCCTGCAGTTCGAACTCTTCCGGCGACCGACCGGCGTTGTCGAGGACCTCGTCGGTGATAAAGATCGGGCAGTCGACACGGACCGCGATCGCGATGGCGTCGCTGGGTCGGGCGTCGAAAATGACATCAGACCGATCTCCCGAGACGTACTGCTCGGCGTCGATCTTTGCCAGGAACGTGTTGTCCGTGAGATCGTCGATCCGTATGCGATCGATTGCGCCCCCGAATTCCGTGAGCAACTCGATAAAGAGATCGTGTGTCAGTGGTCGATCGAACGGACGACCGTCGAGCGCGTGCTGGATCGACTTTGCCTGGTCGGCACTAATGAAGATCGGAAGCACCTCGTCGCGGGCGGAAAGCAGCACCACGGGCACTTCGGCTTCGCCCATGCTGACGCCCAATCCCTCGACGGTCGCCTCGTGTGACATCGTTGGAAACTACGGAAGGGGGACCAAAGCTTTTGTCATGACAGCAAGACTCCGCTTGATTCGATGCCGGTCATCGGTGACGGAGGCTACCCATGTCGAAACGTCTAAAAATAATAGTCTCTCGACCGTCATTACAACGGAACTGGGAGCCGTCCGAGCCACCTGAGCACGCTATCGACCGGGAGAAGCGGGTCATGCAGCACGAGCCAGTCGAGAAGCACGAGTCCCAGGCCGTGTGCGACGGTAGACGGGAGGATGGACCCACTGCGATAATCGGCAGCCCCGAAGAGAACGTCTGTCGGAGCCGAAAGGAGGAATTCGATAGGTGGCTTGCCCGTATGCATCATCGCGTACACGATCGGACTGACGAAGACGGATGTGTATCCGATCTCGCGAATCCCGACACACAGCAGGCCGCGATAGTAGGTCTCTGCGGCCAGCGCGAGTAAAAACAACTGGATGGCGTGCGGAACGAACTCTCCCAGCGTGGCAGAGATGGTCCACATCGAATAGAAGGCCCTGACGGTCGGAATCGTCGAGCCGACGACGTAAAATGGCGTCACGAACGCCGCGAGAAAGATCGTATCGAGTAGTGCCCGTCGATCCACAGTCCAGCCGATCCGTCGACCGTACGCCGCTCCGAGTCCGAGCGGCAGAACGACGTACAATGTCAGATCACGGAGTAACCGTTGTTCGATGGACGCCGTGGATACGCGCAATCGAACCAGCAGGATGATGGCGCCGACGCCAATCGACAGTAGGACCCACCGCGACACGCGGCCCTCCGTCGGGATGGGAACGGAAGCCGTCGGGTTCCAGTATCGATCCTCGGCATCGGGCATCGTTCGGTATCGGGGGTTTCGGCCGGACCGACTTTACTTGTCGTATCGAACAATCCGGGGGTGATATCGGTTGAAAATTCGTTGGACGTGCTGATCACATTCGGATTTCACTCCGGGGAGTCGATTTCGGCACAAATCGTAAGACCCCTTTTCACAGAAGGTGAGCGCCGAGGGTGAGATTTGAACTCACGAGTCCTCTCGGACAGTTGCTCTCGAGGCAACCGCCTTGGCCGGGCTAGGCTACCTCGGCTC
>JBKGZK010000057.1:0-13395 GCA_046545615.1 Natronomonas sp. | reverse complement strand
CTTATTTTCCAACGAACTCTGGATCACGCCCCTCGAGTCGTGCGGTGAATCCTTCGGTGTAGTCGTCGGTATGAACGAGCTGTTCGCCGAGGGCCGATTCGAGTTCGAGGCCATCCTCGAGGGGCACGTCGAACGCTGCATTGAGACACCGACGTGCCCGTTCCATCCCGAGCGGCGCATTTTCTGAGAGATCGTCAGCCCACGCCCGGGCACGCTCGTCGGTGATCTCCCGATCCTCGACGACCTCGTGAACGAGGCCGATGTCAGCAGCCTCCTCGGGATCGATGTAGTCGCCGGTGAGCACGATCTCTTTTGCTTTCGACAGACCGACCAGTCGAGGCAATCGCTGGGTCGCTCCGCCGTGGGGAAACACGCCGAGTCGAACCTCGATGACGCCGTACTTCGCATCATTGCTGATAATACGGAAATCCACCGGGAGAACGAGCTCGAACGCACCCGCGATCGCTGCACCTTTAATACTCGCGACGGACGGAATGCGCAAATTGGCGATACGTTCAGTGATGTCGTCGAGTCCCGTTTCGAGTTTCGTTCCATCGGGTTCGCCTCTGTCACGCATCATCTCGAGGTCCATTCCTGCACAGAACACGTCACCTTCTCCGAGCAGGGTCATTGCCCGAATGTCGGGATTATCTTCGAGTCGATCGAGCGCAGCTGCGAGATCCGAAAGCAGCGCTCCATTCATTGCATTCCGCTTTTCTGGTCGATTGAGAACTACGTCGGCACGATTCCCCTCGATTCCGATCTTGACGTTGCCGCTACCGATCGATTCCATGTGTCTGTTCGGGCATCGAATTCGGTGACCGTATACGTATCGGCTACCGCATCGAATGCGGAACCTGAAACGAGTGCCGTCAGCTACTGACGTCCGTCAGCGACGAACGCAGCGTTCGATACAAGTCCGCCTCGAGATCCGCTATCGAACCGACGGCCTCACTCGCCCGGTCCAGGTGCCCTCGTAACTCGGATGTCGTGTCTGCCTCACTCGCGTCGTAGAGTATCCCGGCGACGTCCGTCCAATCGGCCGCAATGTCGACCATCGTAGACGGGGCATCGTGGGGGATCGGGATTCTGTCGGCCGCCCCTTCGAGAAACGCCGCATACATGTTCCGGAAGGCACCACCACCCGTGCCCCGGCGTTCGATGTTCTGGTATGCAAATCTGGCCGTCCACGACGGATCGGAGAGGCCGTCCCAGGACGGTACGTCGTCCGCGAAAGCCCGAATCGCCTCGACACCCTGGATTCCACTATCGGCTGGAACCGATTCGGAGCTTGCCGACTCGAGCATGAACCGGGTCATCTTCTCGATCGCCACCGTCGCTGCCGTCTCGAAATCGGATCCTGGCGTCGGTTCGTCGACGACCTGATACCGACACTGTAACGGGGTCATGTGATCCGACGTGAGTGCTTGCTGGAGGTTATTGAGGGAGAGTGTCTGTACCTCGTCGAACTCCGAATCAGCGAGGTACGCGCGGTCGTCATCGTAGCCAACCACCAGGAGCGAGTGTGGTGAAAAGTGCGTGTCGGTTCCGTAGTAATCCAAGTAGTAGAGATCGGTGAAGATCATCACCGGGTCACCGTCATCGATGTGCTCAGTTATCGCCCTCCAGGCAACGTCGAACGGATCGCCCTCGTATCGTGAATACGGAAGATCGAGTATCTCGAAAAAGTCCTGTTCCAGATCGGGTGTCCGCCCGAAGAACAGACGTTCGGCCCCCGCCGAAAGTTCCCGATAGGTGAACCCGAGTCCGGCCGCGAGACCGAAACAGGTCGACTCGTCGAACCCCCAGCCGTAGAACGTCGAGAGATTCCGGAGGGTGGTGGAGCCGCAGTGGTTTCCACTCCGGTGTGAGAGGTTAATCCGGGGCATGGATGGCCGTACAGCGTGCTGTCCGATAGACATTGCGTTACCGTCGTGGACCGAGTCTTTACGGGGAACGTCGACGGCCCGGGAAAGGCTTAGGAGGTCCGAGTGAACGAAATCGGGGCAGATTGAACCCTCTTCGGTGGTGAAAACATTCATACTACCTGCTGATATATACGTTGGGTAGACATGTTTCCCCGATCGATACCAAACCGTGCCGACTTTCTAACCGTTCGACCATGAATCCCGACAGGAACGGACGGACAGAAAGGCCATCCCAAACTCGCGATTTGGAGCGTCACAACGGAAGCGTTTCCACGAACACACCGGGAACGGACACGAGAGCCAATTTGCCAATTGAAGAGATCATTTCTCTCGCAAACAGTGGACAGGAGGCGGCGGCTCGAACCGAGGAAACCATCGAGGGGATTGCAATCACCGCAAGCGAAGTACGATCACAGATTACGGAACTCGAAGAGACGGTGGAACAGATCGAAGCGATCGTTTCGCTTATCGACGAGATCGCAGAGAGAACCAACATCCTCGCCCTGAATGCATCGATCGAGGCGGCGCATGCCGGGGATGGTGGTGACGGATTCGCGGTGGTCGCAAACGAGGTCAAACAGCTCGCCGAGCGGGCCCACGACCAAACGGACGAGATCGAATCACAGGTCGAGTCGATCGGCACCCACGCCGAACGATCCGCCGAATCACTCGAGGAACTAAACCACAAGATCAGCGAAGGAATCGGAACTAGCCAAACAGCGGTAACGAGCTTCGAGGGAATTCGGAACCAGCTCGACGACGCGGTGGATCTCTCCATCGATGGGTCGGATGGAAATCCGAACGAGACGACGTCATCCTGAAAAGAAGGTCCGTGGGCGCCTGGACCAATCGATTATACCGCTTACGTACCCTGCCGATTGTGCGTTTTCTCGTGACGGCTATGCATCGACACCCCCCAACGATCTAGCGGTTGATGCGGTGGGAAGCGTCTCTTCTACCTGCGTTACGACGAGAACGACAGCAACGACTGCGAGCACCGACCCGAAGGCGAACGGCACCACGAATCCGAGTCCATAGAGGACGCCGGATGCCAAAGGCCCAATTGCGACGCCAAAACTGAATCCCATCGTCAGGACGGATAGTGTCGTTCCCGACTGTCCCTCACCCGCCAGATCGCCAGCCGCAGCGAGGGCGGGGGCGAAAACCATCGCGACAGAAACCCCGTGAGCGAGTCTCGCGATCAACATCAAGAACGATGACGTCACGACCCCCTGTGCGAATACGGCCGGAATCAGTAGTAGTAGGCCGCCAACCAGGAATGGTTTTCGACCGATTCGATCCGAGGCACGGCCCACGGGAACCTGGAAAATGATGTTCGCGATGACAACGGCAGCGAACTGGAGACCGAACAATGTCGACCCCTGGTCGAGTCGCGCGTTAATCGGTTCCTGAAGAGTCGCGAACAGCGCGATCGTAATCGCCATCAAGAGGGTTGCGAGACCGAGGACGAACACGGGATCGAACAGCTGTTCGTTCTCCCGATGTAAGATCGCAATCGAGAGGTCGTCCGACGTTTCGACTCGCGTCCGTTTGGGATCGTCGATGAGAAACCACACCAGCATAAAGCTCGTGAGCGCACCGAGCACGGCAATGCCGAACGCAGCGTCGAAGCCACTGAGACTCGCGCCTGATGGGAGGGAATACGGTCCGGTGACGATCACGAAACCCGCTGCTGTGGGGCCGAATCCGAATCCGATGAGTCTGAACGTGTTGAAGACGCCGAAGTTCCCACCGCGTTCGGTATTACTTCGAGCGAGGTCGTTGACGAGTGCGACTGTCGTCGGGACCACGAACGCCCCGCCCAGCCCCTGTATACCTCGAACGACGAGAAGCGCCTCGTAACTGTCGACAAAGGAGTATGCGACGCTGGAAACGGCTAGTATCGCCAGCCCAAACAGGATGAATGCCTTCCGTCGGCCGGTCCGATCGGAGGCGCGACCGGTAAAGGGCTGTGCGAAGCTGTTGAGAAATCCAAACAGTGAAAGCGCGACACCGACGAGGAGCTCGACCGTGACTGGGATGCCCCCGAAGGCGATACCGATGGATTCGAGGCGAAATGAAAACAGGACCGTTCCTTCGAATCCGGGAAGCAGGATGTCGCCGCTTGCGATATACAGCGGCAAGACGATAATGAGAAATGAATTGGCGAGTGAGTCGGCCATCCGGGCGAATGCCAACACGATGACCCGACGGTCCGTTCCAAACATCTACCGGACGGTCGGCCGGTCGATCCATCACCTTTCCGGACTCATCGCGGTCCGTACGGGCCGCCAAATCCCGTCGCTTAAATACGTCGACGATCCTTCGCACGGTATGGAATTTTGTGAGGAGTGCGGTTCGATGATGCACCGAGAGGACGGGACCTGGGTGTGTCGATCGTGTGGCTTCGAGCAATCATCGACTGATGGCGAGTCGTACGTAGTCACCGAGTCACAGGAGGAAAGTGAAATCATCGACACCAGCGACGCCGAGGATCGGGGCCTCCCAACGACGTCGACCGAATGTCCGGAATGTGGGAACGATCGAGCCTACTGGTATATGCAACAGATTCGGTCGGCCGACGAGTCGGAAACAAGATTCTTCGTATGCACGAAGTGCGAACACAGCTGGCGAGAAGACGATCACTGATCCGGCACCCCATCGTATCACACAGGGGCGCACCTCCGTACCTCATAAGAGACCTCGACGTGGTCGCGTTACAACCCAAACAACGACTTGAGTTTGCGTCCGAGCGAACGAGTTTCCGGTTTTCGCCCCGAACCGTCGGATCGGGTATTGCTCGACGATCGATCGAGTCGGTCCTCGGAATCGTCGACGTCTTGCGACCGCGAACCCGCTCCCGATTCGGATTCTGAGACGGATGCATCAACAGTCGGCGTCCCCGCAACCTGTGGAGGTGTATCGTTCGTCGTGCCTCCATCCATCTCGGTCGGTTCGCGACCGTCGGTTGTCGCATCGGATTCGACGTCTTGGTCGACTACAGTGGGGGCATCACCGTCGGCGCGGTTCCGCGGTGCCCCAGTCGTTTCCTCGTCGTCGAGCGATTGGTCCGTGCTCGAGTGATTCGTTTCATCGGCCGCCTCGCTGGCTGGTGAATCCGTTCCCGATGACTCGTCCGTCCCAGCAGTTTCAGGAGTTGTAGACGCGCCTGACCCTACCTTGGAATCCGCAGCCATACGGTCGGCGGACTCCCATTCAGAGACGTCGCCCGAGAATTCCGATTCGTCGGGGAGAAGTTCTCGTGCGATGTCTCCGTAGGCGGTTGCCGCCGGACTCGACGGCTCGAATTCGACGACGGGACGACCGGCGTCCTGCGACAGCGGTATCGCATCGTCGTCGGGCACGTGACCGAGGAGGTCGAGGTCGAGAAAGTCCGCGATTTTCTGGCCACCGGGTGACGCTCCCGTTCCAGATTTCGTGAGGACGATTCCGGTAACGTCCGTGCCCACCCTGCCAGCCACGTCGATGGTGTTGTCGGCGTTTCGGACGGCGGACATCCGGGGCGTCGATACCAGGAGAATTTCGTCGGCGAGTTCGAGGGGACGAATCGTCTCCCGGCTCAATCCGGCCGGCGTGTCGACGATCACGACGTCGTATCGATCCTGAAGTTCGTCGAGTACAGCAGGGAGTCGGCCGAGATCCGTGTTCGAATACCCGTCGAGACTAGTTCCGCTGGGGAGGACGTCCGGGCCGTCCTCGACGGCGTAAATCGCACGATCTATCGGCGAATCACCGGCCAGCACTTCATGAAACGTGACGTCCGATTCCACCTCGATGTCAAAATCGAGAAAGTCGACGAGGTTTGCCATCGCCAAGTCGAGCTCAACAACGATCACGTCGAGACCGGCGCGGTGGAACTCCGATCCGAGATTGATGCTCGTTGTCGTTTTTCCAACGCCGCCTTTGGCCCCTGCAACGGCAAACGTTTTCGAAACCGAGATTGTGTCGTCGGAATCGGTCGACGTCCCGGTTTCGGCTCCCGCCTCTGGATTCGCCTCGGAGGGTCGATCGATCGTTGAGTCGTCAGGTTCGTCATCGCCCGAATTCTGCAACCCCGAATAGGTCTCACCGGGAGATGACGACGGTGAACTCGAATCTCCTATCGAGCCAGGATCGGAAAGATTACCAGTGGAATCCCGTTCGGTCAATTTGCTTTCTTCCCGCTTCGGTGTGGACTCATCGGAGGCATCAGGCGTCACCTCGTTTCCGCCTGGCTCCGACGATTTCCGGACGATCGACGCATCCGGCTCCTCGTCACTATTCGGACCGGTGGCTTCCCCATTCTCCGGTCCGTCACCCGGTGCTTGCGTCGACGGTTCGGCGGTGACGATGTCCTCCATTTCCCTGGAATGCGACTCCCCTCTTCGCGGGGGCGAATCATCCGTTTCTGTCGATTCGGTCTCCTGATCAGCCCCACGTGTGAGGGTTTCTTCCGAGGCCGGTTCGGATCGAGCGATACCGGATCCAGCCGCATTGAATTCTCTCTCCGAATCGTCCGGACCCTCGTCTGAATCAGACGGAGTAACGGAATCGGATTCAGATCGTGTACTCTCGCCGGATCCAGATGATGTACCCTCATCGGATCCAGATGATGAAACAGGTGAACCCTCGTCAGATTCGGATGATGAAACCAGATCAGATTTCGACGATGTGCCCGATTCGGATCCAGACGATCTTGCAGTCTCCGATCGGTCGGACGGCCCGTTGTGTTCTTGCGGTGCGGTACGCTCTTCCTGTTCAGTCTGTTTTGGATCAGCGTCAGCCGTCTCGCGATTGGTCGTCGCATCGGAATACTCCGGAGGGAGCTCGAGCGTGATGCCTCTGAACTGTTCGAGGACGGTTCGATCCTCGTCCTGAGCGGTGACTGTCGTGTCGTCAAACATCGCCACCAGTTGGCCGGGAGTCACGTTTCTGATGGCGTACTTCGTCCGCAACGACATCCCCCAGTCGATTTCGTGTTCGAACGCGAGCTGATCTTCGGACGCCTGCCAGGACTCACGGTATTTCGATTGACCGGTGCCGACGTCTTTGGGACTGATCGCGGCTGGAAGCGGTTGCACGATTTGAACGTGTATCGGGTCAGTCGTGTTATTGAAAACGTGGAACGTAACGACGTCGTGAGATGAAGATTCCGGCTTGACCGTGGCGTCGACCTGGAGGGAATCTGTCATTGTGATCCCTATCTTCGTACTCTATTAAAGTAACTTTGGTGCGCGTCAGCGCACATTAACGGTCAATATCGGGGTTTCGAACCCCCAATATTCATGTTCGTCTGGAATGCGTAGTACGCCATGGATCAGCCCACCGACCACAATCCCGACGGGTTGGGATCGATCGACATCGATCGATCCGTCCACCTGGATCGACACGAGTCACCGACCGTCGAGCTCCGGGTGCGTTCGGGTCACGGAGTTCCGGTCCGTGCTGACATCGCGAAACGGTTTCCCTCCGACTTCGACGTCAATGCCATCGAACCGGTAGCACCCGCAAGTATCTGGAGCATCGTGGAAAATTCACTACGGTTTGAGGTCGAACTACTACCCGGTGGCGAGGAGACGCTACGTTATCGCGTCGATTCGTCTGAAGACCTCGACGCCATCGGAGAACCACCCATGGTACGGGATGTCGAACAGATCGAGCGGGATCCCGTCGTCGATCGGATCGAACGGTCCAGCGAGACCGCCGACCTAATCTCAGGCGTCGGTACAGAGGCAACGGGGAACGGTTCCCTGGGAGAGACGGCTGATCCGTCGGAAGGCGACGATCAAGTGAGGGGTATCGGGGGACGCGACACAACCGAGGCGAACGCCAATTCGGCCGATGCCCGTAATGCCGAAATCGAAAATACACCTGACCGCGAAAAGCCAAGAACCCGAGTCCGTGACACGACGAATTCTCCCAATACTGTCGTGGGGGAAGGCAACGAGATGGATGACGTCGCGTCCGTCTCGACTCGAGATCTGATAGATGAACTTCGGACCCGAATCGTGAACGGCGACGTTTCCCACGACGTCCAACGCGATCTGATTTCGAGCTTCGACGTGACTCCGGACACCGAAACAATCGAGCCCCGTCTCGATCACCTCCAGCAGCGTCTGAGCGACCTCGAGGCGTTCACCGCTCCGCTGGAAGAGATCTACGAGCAGCGCGGGTCGCCGGACGAAGTCGTCTTCGACATCGTGGAACGACTCGAGTCGGTCGAAGAAACTGTCGAAGGTGACACCCAGCGAATCGAGACCGTCGAAAACGACGTCGATACGGTCGTCGACCAGGTTGACGACCTTCTCGATCGCACCACGGAACTCGATGGGACCGTCGACGAACTCGAAGCCAACATCGAGGACGTAGACGAGGCCATCGAGACGATACGAGATGACATCCCCGGACTCGACAGCGTTCGTTCGGAGCTATCCGACGTGCAATCCGACCTATCCGCCGTCCGTTCCGACATCGAACGACTCTCGACGTGGCGACGGAACGTCAACAGTTTCTTCGAGCAGTTCGATCCCGAACCCGAAACGTCCTGACTGGTGTCGGTTACGGTTCCATCGGACGGAACACCGGTACAGAGATGTCGTCGTTCGCAGTGGGAATGAACCGGACTTCAACAGTCATCCCAATTTCAATGTCCTCGGGATCACTCTCGACCACGTTGGTCACTATTAGCGGACCCTCATCGAGTTCCACGTATGCCAGAACGTGTGGGAGTGCACGATCTGGCCAACCTTCGCGGTTCTCCATAATGGCGAAGGAGTAGATGTCCCCCGTTCCTCGGGCACTCACCCACCCGACGTCGTCGCCGCCACAATCGGGGCAGTGTGCCCGGGGATAGTGGTAGACCGTTTCGCAGTCGAGACATCGATTGAGTCGTAGTTTGCCTTCGGCACACCCCTTCCAGTAGGCGGCGGTCTCGGGAGTAACCTCGGGGATCGGTCTGGGTTCCCAACGGTCCATCATCGCCCCACCCTCCCGAGTAGTACCGTTGCCGACTGGTGTCTGCCCATTCCGAAGCCACCGCCTGTCCCATGAGCGAGGGCGATGTCGGCATCAACTTGTACATCCGGGTTCGCCTCCCCCCGAAGTTGCCTGACTGCCTCGATTACTTTCGTCATGCCACCGCGGTTCGCTGGGTGATTGTTGCACAGACCGCCGCCATCGGTATTGAATGGAAGATCGCCATCGGGTGCCCTGAGACCGCCGGATTCAACGAACGGACCACCCTCACCTTTCCGACAGAACCCGAGGTCCTCGATCTGTTGAATCACGGTGATGGTAAAGGAGTCGTAGATGGACGCATACTCCACGTGTTCGGGACCAAGTCCAGCTTCGTCGAATGCTTTGGGGCCGGATTTCCGCGCGGCAGTTTCGGTGAGGTCGATCGATCGGCCGGCGCCATGGTGTTCGATAGCCTCGCCGTGGCCCAGCACCTCGACGCATTCGCGGTCGAGTTCCGATCGCACCTCCTCGCTCACGACGACGAATGCACCGCCGCCATCGGTAACGACGCAACAGTCCATGAGCCTGAGCGGATCCGCGACGAGACGAGAGTCGAGGACGTCATCGACGTATACCGGCGTCTGGAGAAACGCATCGTCGTTGTACTGAGCGTGGTGGCTAGCCGTCGCTTTCACCGACGCGAGTTGGGCCGGCGTCGTGCCGAATTCGTGCATGTGACGACGCATCGCCATCCCGTACGCGTTCAGCGTCCCAGTTCCATAAATTGCTTCGAACGCTTCGGCGTGGCTACGAACCTCCGACCCGTTCCAATTCCACTGGCGAGGACGGCCGGCGAGCGTGACGACGGCAACCTCGCATTTGCCGTTCCGGATCGCACTCGCTGCGTGTCCGACGTGGCTCACGTACGAGGATCCGCCGTGATCGGTCGCGTCGACGTACGATGTTTCGAGCCCGAGATATTCGGGGAGTTCCATCGGCCCCTGGTGGTAGCCGAAGTCCGTGTTACTCCCCGTGAAGTATCCGTCGACGTCGTCGACGTTCAGGCCGGCGTCATCCAGGGCCCCACGCAGCACCTCGCCGTGAAGCTGCAGCGTCGATTTCTCGGGAGCATTCCGGGTAGGATGCTCGAAGACTCCTGCGATGTAAACTGGGTCATCACTCATTCGATATCTGGAAGGGCAGTCCGGACGACATATGATTTTCGACGGCGGTCAGGTTCGATGCGTCCTGCGGAACGTTCGTTTGGTGAGGCTTCGTCCCCAAGGTGTTCGAGAGAGTGGCCGTCACCTGCCAGACGCTTGTACGAAATCCGTTAGTCTGCCGGACAAACGATTGAAGTTCCTTTCCACCCAATCGCTCAATCGATGCCTAGTCGTCTTCCAGCCAATCGATTGAGCTCCGATTTCGTGTCAGCCAATCCCTCGCTCTGCGTTCATTCCAGATCGGACCGATCGACACGAGTGGCCGTCTCGCGGTGCTTTCTGGCCAGTCGAGTGTAGTAGCTCTCTCCATCGTCATCGGTATAATAACCCCCTTCGAGTTCCCTGATCGGTTTGGCCGGGACACCGGCGACGAGCGTTTTGGGCGGAACGGATGTGTCCCCGGTGACGACAGCACCCGCCGCGACCACGCTTTCAGACCCGATTTCGGCACCGGTCAGGATGGTCGAACCCATTCCTACGAGAGAACCCTCCTCAACAGTACACCCGTGGACGATCGCCCCGTGTCCAACGGTTACAGACGACTCGACGTGGGCACCCTCGTGGAAGACGCAGTTGTCCTGGACGCTCGTTTCCGGGCCGATGTGGATCGCTCCGTCGTCACCCCTGAGGGTTGCATTCGGCCAGATGCTCGCCCCTCGTTCGATTACGACGTCGCCGATGATGACCGCAGTGTCGTCGACGTACGCCGATTCGTGAACCGTTGGCGCCGTGCCGTCGAACGTTCTGAGTACCATATCGGGTACGAGAAACCGACCACAATAAAGCGGTCTATCCCAGGTGGGCACAGACTGCCTTCACCCCCTTATCGAACACAATCAAGCCAGTTCGAGGCTTGCACCGACGAACCAGAACGCGGCGAATCCGAGCAGATAGAACACGATAGAGGTGCCGAAAAGGGCACTCCCCAAGAACACGTCCCCAATAGTGCGGCCGAGAATGAGCCCCTGGAAGAGGTAATAGCCACCGACGAGTGCGAAGATCACACCGAGCGAAATCGAACCGAGCTCGAGCGCAACGCTCGACAGAATCCGGGAATGGAGGGATCGGATGGCGTAAATTCCAAAAAGGAATGCCGACACAATGAGTACCGATCCGAGGACTAATTCCGGCGGAAACTCGTTTGGTGCCCGCGTCCGCCAGTCAGAAAACAGGAGGGCGGTGCCGACAAGTGATCCCAGGCTCAGGACCAAAGCGACGATTCCGGCTCCGAGAGAGCGGCCGTTGGTTTCCGACATATCTGTGGTTCACCCCGTACAGGTATTAAATATCGTTCCCTCGAGTCGGATCGGTGCGACCTTTCGAATGTTGACGTTCGTGCGGAAAATTGATTACCCGGTTACTGCGGAACCGCCGGTTCCCTCCGCACCCTCAACTGCGTCGTCCAGTCCATCCGACCGGATCGTATTTCGAACCTCCTGTTCCACCGCTGCCGCGTTACCTTCGACCGGGTCGTGGGAGGGGCCGGACTCCTGGTATTCGGTGATCGTTCCGTCGTCGGACACCTCGAGAAAGATGTCCGTGAGCGAGTTCTCGTTCGTTGTCATATACAATCCGATTGTATGTTGTTCTATATAAATCTTTGTTACGAAGCGAAAGTAATCTATGGCAGAGCAAACAGCTGTCGGAATGACGCTCTGGTGCTCCCGCCGTTACAATTTGGTTTCTTCCGTGGCCGGGTCGATACCCGCCGCCTCAAGATCCATTCGGATGCGATGTCGGAGTGGCATCGGAACGGTGTCCCGCCCAACGGGTACGGCCGTTTTGCCATCACCTTTTACTCGCCAGTAAAGTATGCAGTCGCTGGGCTGGTAATATTCGATGCTGTATCTGTCGCCGTCACCCTGGTAGTGAACACGAGCTGCGTATCCCTCAGTGTTCCAACCGTCGAGTTTTTTGAGGGCGTCCATAGAATCGTCCATGTAGTCAAGACCGAGGCGGGAACCTTGGATCTACTTCCTTCTGGTCATCGGATCTGACTCGGACGTCTGCGTCACAATCATATGTGTGCCCACCGAACTCGAATCGATGTCACGGACTATTCTAGTGCCCTTCGACGGATCGGAGGACTCGATCGAGGGGCTCGAATACGCGCTCGATGCCTATCCTCGATCGGATCTCACCGTCTTTCACGTCATCGAGCTGGCGACGGTGCTCCCGGATGATTCCACCCGGGAGTTCGATTCATGGGTCCAGCAGGTCCGAAACCGACGCGAGGACGCCGAAGAACTCCTCGAAACGGCAACTACTATGGCGGCTGGCCACGGCGGGACGGTCTCGACAGCGACGTGGATCGGATCACCTGCCAAGTCCATCGTCGAGTATGCCAAAACGAACGAGGTCGACCACGTCGTCATCGGGAGTCGTGGGCAGACTGACGAGTCCGACCGTCGTCTCGGCAGCGTGGCAGAAGCCGTCCTCCGTCGAGCACCCGTTCTCGTGACCGTTATCAGATAATATAGATCGACAGACGTGAAAGACACGAGGCGATCGATAATGCTTGGCCATGAATTTCATACTTATGGATATATATCCCATATTACAGGGTAAATTATATAATTGGAGTCCTAGATACACCTGTATGCACGACCTGGAAGAAGATCCCAGCGAGCCGTCGAAATACGAGTGCCTCGAATGTGGAAACGTCGTCGAATCCGACGAACGTCCGAGTGAGTGCCCCGAATGCGGTGAAACAGGTGCATTTCGAAACCAATCGATGTCCCTCGAGTAAAATCCGGACCGGACGTACTGATTTCGTGGATGACCGTCGATTCGGTTGCCCCTATTCGTTTTCGTTGATCCGAGCGGATAGAGGGATCAATCACGCTCGCCACCGATCGAACTCATTTGGCGAACAGGGCATACATTCAGTCAATGGGTCCGATCGGTGAAGGATACGGGTGGCGAAAGCACAGTTCGCGCGATCGATCAGCCAAAGTACCTCGAGTCCCAGTTTCCGATGATGGCAACCGCTCCGTTTCTCGTCTTCGAGGGCGAGGAGTATCTCCTGGACGTTTCTATCAGGCGAGGACGGTCACGTTTGACGTTGTCCGATCGTGGTGAATCCCTGCTCGTCGACGAACTCGGCTACGGAAATCGGGATATCGTCCCTTGGACGACCGCGAAGGTACTCGTCCTGACTGGTGGTGCGTACGAACGGGACTCGCGGGTGGATTCGCTGTGCCTTGCGACGTCACTGAGCGGAGCCGACGGCGGGGCAAACGCGGATCGGGACGAACTCCAAGCCGTCGGTGAATACCTACGGACGA
>JBKGZK010000056.1:0-13415 GCA_046545615.1 Natronomonas sp. | reverse complement strand
GTATATATCTGGAAGGATTCCGAGGGCCGAGTCACTCGCATCGGGGCGTGCCCCGTGTTTGTCGATCGGATCGGAACCGTGACGTTGAGGTAATCGGCCGACTCGAATGCCCCGGACGCCATCGTCCGTTCGACCAGGAACTCCGTGACGTCGACCGCTTCGGCGTACGCCTCGAGTGGGATCTCGTCCTGGGGAAACAGGATCGGGCGATCCGGATCGTACAGCGATACGGCGACGGCAGGGGTCCCGGCGAATCCGGCCTCGATGGCGGCCCCGACAGTGCCGGACCGACCGAGCGTATGAACTCCGATATTCGGACCGGGATTGCAGCCGGAGACGACGATGTCGGGTTCCACGTCGAGGCCGCCGAGTGCCACTTCGACGCAATCAGCCGGAGTTCCGTCGAGCGCGTACCCGAACTCGTGTTCGTCGACCCGAATGTCGGTGTTCATCGTGAGGCCGGTCCCGCTTCGATCCTCCATCGGGGCCACCACCGTCACGTCCCAGCGGTCTGAGAGTCGTTCGTAGAGCGACGCGAGACCCGGTGCGTCGATACCGTCGTCGTTCGTCAACAGGACGTGCAAATCGTCCATACACGTCCAATCGACGAGCGGGCCAAATATGCTCTGGGATGGCGCCAGTCGAAGTATGAGGCCAGCGTGACGATCCCGTGTGCAATGGTGAGATTTAACATGGTTCCGGTGGCGGTGGCTTCTATGTCCGGGCAATCGGGAGAATCACTCGAGCCGGTGGTGGTGCGTGGGCACGCACACCCGCACGGCGATGTCGATCGTGAGGCCCCCTCGCAGTCGGAACGATGAACGTCCTCAGCGACCCATACCGGCGGCGATGGATCGGGTACGGCTTCCTGGTAGCAGCGTTCTTTCTCGTGAGCTTCCACCGGCTGACCACGGCCGTCCTCTCCGAGGAGTTGATGCGAACCTTCGATACAACTGGTGCCAGCCTCGGACTTCTCCATTCGTCGTTTTTCATCCTCTATGCGATCTTCCAGGTTCCCTCCGGCGTCCTGGCCGATCAACAGGGTGCCAGACGAATCGGTGCCGGCGGAACCGTACTCATGAGTCTCGGTGCAATCGTCTTCGGGATGGCACCTACCTACACCGTCGCATTTCTCGGACGGCTGATCGTGGGGTTCGGATCGAGCGTGCTCTTCGTGTCCACATTGCGCTTCTGTGCGAACTGGTTCGAACCGAGTGAGTTCGGCACGATGACCGGACTCACCTTTACTATCGGCATCTTCGGTGGACTGGCGGCGAGTACCCCGCTCGCGCTTGCCATTTCGGCAATAGGGTGGCGACCCACGATGACCGGACTCGGGCTAGTCGGGCTGGGACTCGCGGCCGGCATCTTTCTCCTCTCGCAAAATTCGCCCGAGGTCGCAGGACTTCCTCCGATCGACGAGGTCCCCGACATGCCCTCACAGTCGTTCGCTGACATCCGGGGACACCTTACCACGGCGGTCAAAGAGCGAGAGACCTGGCTTCTCGGGATCGTTCTCTTCTTGCTCACAGGGATCGGCATCACCATCGTCGGCCTGTGGGGGATTCCGTTCATGGTACAGCTCTACGACATCTCAGTGACGGATGCCTCGGTGTACATTTTGATCGGGAGCGCCGGAGGGCTGATCGGTCCCACGCTGATCGGTTGGATCTCCGATCGGCTCGAACGCCGGACCGAGCTGATCGTGCTTGCCACCGCCGCGTTCGCAACGACGTGGGGAATTCTCGCAGTCCTCGGGACGCCGCCACTGATTTTCATCGCCGTCCTGTTGTTTATTTCACGAGTCCTCCGTGGCGGGGTTCCGCTCGCGTTTACGGTCATCAAGGAACGACACCACCAGGGTGCGAGCGGGACGGTCATCAGCCTCGTCAACATGATGGGGTGGATCGGCGCGTCCATCTTCCCGGTCCTACTCGGGGGCATTCTGGACGCGTACTGGACCGGAGAAACCGTAGACGGAACGCGATTATACACCGTTCTGGGCTACCGGGTCGCGTTTGGGATCGCAGCCGTCTCTGGGATCGTCGCGGTGGTCTGTGCGGTCTGGCTTCACGTTCGCCACACTCGAAATCATTCATCGGGGGCAAGGACGGACGCGTCGAGGGAGTCAATGTAGGGCGGCCTTACGCAACAGTAACCCAGTTACACAGGGGACTCACACACGATAGATTTCGCGGGTGGAGAGCCCTCGAGAAAGTCGGTCACGGTCGTATTCGCCCATGACTGCACCGACGGGTGGTCACTCTCTACCAGCCCTTCCGTTTCGCCGTGGGCGTTGCACAGCCAGAGATGAACCACGTCGTCAAGGACGAGTAGCACGAACGGAACGGGCTCCGTGACCCGACGGAAAACCGTATCAGTGTTCGCGACCTCACACCACAGTTCCAGCGCGTCTTCATCGTCACGGATACCGTCGAGGTACGATTCTGTCAACGCTAACTCGGCGATGAAGGTGTTCTCGACGACGCCCCGATGTATCGCCCTGACGTACTGCCGGGGGACGGCACTCGCAACACCCCTGAATTCGTCAATAGACCGGAGTTGTTCAACACCGTACTCGAACGGTTCCGTCGGGTTGTGTTCGGATGGCGTGACGAACGTTGCATCCGCGAGATGTTCGACGGCAAGGCCGTATCCATCCGTTGGAAGGAGTTCGACGGCGTCACCGAGTTTTTCTTGGACTGTGACGACCTCAACGAGCGGATCGAACCGATCAAGAATTAGCGAGCCCGCTGTTGTAATCTCGTAGTTTCGCCCCTTTCGGGTGATCCACCCATAATCTTCGAGTTCGGAGAGCGTGCGTCCGAGCGTCGATCGAGGCGTCTCCGTAGCAGTTTCGAGTTCCTGTCGGTCGTGTGGTCCAGCATCTAGCGCTCGCAATACCTCGACTCGAGTTTTAGATCGTGCCAGAAACGCAACGTCGTCGACAGGGGACGCCATATT
Source organism: Natronomonas sp. (assembly GCA_046545615.1). Lineage (GTDB taxonomy): Archaea > Halobacteriota > Halobacteria > Halobacteriales > Haloarculaceae > Natronomonas. The sequence continues at coordinate 10,451 of JBKGZK010000056.1, read as the reverse complement.
CGCATGACTTGTCACTCGATAATAAATCGATCGCACCGTGAACAGTTCCCACAGGGTGGGAGTCTCTCACCGAATGCGCTCATTACCCACCCAGTCGTGTTCTTTTCGTATGGAGCCCAGAACAGAGACGGTGCCGAACACACCCTGGGAGCTGTTTCGACGAACGGCTATCGCCACTCCCGAATCAGAGGCGATAATCGATGCGAGACGCGAGGAACGGTTTACGTATCAGGAACTCTTCGAGCACGTAACCGGATTCGCTGGCTCGCTCGCAACTCGCGGGATCGGAAAGGGTGATACCTATGCGACGGTCCTGAAAAACGGGCTGGAACAAACGAGTGCCGTACTCGCTTCGACCGCACTTGGCGCCGTCGCCAACACCGTGAACTATCGACAGTCGCCGGATGCAATCGCACACATCCTCGATGATTCAGATACCCGTGTCGTAATTTTCGATGAGGCGAACCGCGACAGGATCGAGGCGATTCGAAACGAACTCGAGACAGTCGATTCGTATCTCTATGCCGGAGACAATCCACCCGGGTGGGCCGACGAGTACGACGAAGCGGTCAGGGAGAGACTGGGAAATGCACCACCTACGCCCGAGTTGGATCCGACCGATCCGGCGTATCTCGTGTACACTTCCGGAACGACGGGCCCACCGAAAGGATGTCTGTACGTGAACGACCGACTTGTCGAAACGCTCCTGTGGGTGAAGGCGACTTTCGATCAGAGCGACGAACGGGGACTCTTGGTCGCGCCACAGGCGCACGCAGCCGGTAGTATCGGCGGCGGAACCAATCCACTCTTCACAGGTGGAACGATCGTGACCCTACCCGAATTCGATCCGGTTGCGGTGATGGAATGGATCGAACGGGAATCGATTACCTACCTGCTTGCCGTCCCGGCGATGCTTCGGGCGATGATGCAGGTCGATCCGTCCCAATTCGAGACGGAGTCGCTCGAAAAAGTCGTGTCGTTCGGCTCCCCGCTCCCGGAGAATCTCGCCGAATCGGTTGCCGAGTCGTTCGATCTCAAATACTTTGGAAACCACATGGGGTCCACCGAGTGCGCGTGGTATCTCACCCGTGACGTTCGGGACGACCTGTCGACTGCAACGTCACCGGGCACGGCGGCATTGAACGTCGAAACTCGTGTCGTAACCCTGGACGAAAACGACGTAGCAGGTGATCCCGATTCGGTCTGTGACACTGGAGAAACAGGCGAACTCATCGTGAAAACACCCTACGGGATGGATCGATATCTAGGGAAACCGGAGGTTACATCCGAGGCGTTCCGAGACGGGTGGTACTACACTGGTGACGTCGGGTTCGTCGACGAGGATGGACGGTTCCAGCCGGAAGGTCGAAAAACGAATATGATCATCTCCGGTGGAATCAACGTCTCGGACGTCAACGTCGAGAGAATTCTAGAAGAACATCCCGACGTGATCGAAGTGGCGGTCGTCGGCGTTCCGGACGAAAAATGGGGTGAAAAGGTTCTCGCGTACGTCGTCGCCGATCCAAACTCCGACATCACCGCCGATGGGCTGCTCAAATGGTGCCGAGAACGGTCGGATCTCGCAGAGTTCCAGCGTCCGAAATCGGTGGAGATACTGGACGAACTCCCGAGATCGGCAACCGGGAAGGTCCAAAAATTCAAACTCGAAGCGCCACTACAAGCATGAATCAAGACCAACGGCCCCGTAAAATGGCGAATCGCAACAGAGAAACCCAGCTCAGGGTGAATACACCATGACAGATTCAATACGAAGCGACACCGAACGAATTCTGGAGGACTACGTCGCGGTGTGGAACGGTGACCTGACCAAACTGAGCATCGTCTCCGGCGATGCGGCAATCTTCGACAGCGTCGTCCCCGGTGGCGAAGTGGTCGGTCGCGACGCCATCGACGAGTATTTTCATGGATTTCACGAACGATATCCGAATGTGGAGTTCACACTCGGCGACCGCCCGATCGACGAGGGTGTGGCCATGGACGAATGGACCGCGACCGGACTCGGGGAAGGGGAAACGAACGGGATCTCCAAGACGGTGATCGCAGACGGCGCCGTCAAGGAAGACTGGATTTATCACGAGTGACCGAACGCTTCCCCCCTTCCCGGTACGGTTAGTGAACTACACGAGTGTAATTGTCAGCTGTTGTAAACTATTCGCGTGGATGTGCCACCAGGTGACACTATCGACAGCTGAACCTGTTACCGGCTGAAAGACGGATTCGTCCGAGGACAGTAAAATTCGAGTCACTCGAGCGGCCTCGAGAGCATACGAGTCGAAAATCGCAGGCGACTCCCGGTTGTGGGGTGCAAAACCTGCATGCGTTCGATCCGGGAGTCGGGAATACCAAGAACCTCCGAACAAAAGCCTTCTTGGCATGGTGGACTAGGGTATTTATTTCCATTCGTTCTCGTGTCAGACGCAGTGGGTTGCTCCACCTACGGGACGTAGCCGCTATCGAGCAACGCAGCACCCCCACAAGTTGATATGCTCGGAGAACCACCGCCACCGTCCCCGAACGTCACCCCGACGCCGGAGTCACTCGACGTACCGGTACTTTCGTTCGCCCATCCGACCCCAGCCATCGAAGGCGAATTCGCCATCCGGAGCGGTGAACTCCTCGGTACTCGTCTCCTCGTCGTAGTTGTGCGAATCGTGAATGATCTCGTACTCGTCGAAGTCGATTTCGTAGCGCGATTCGAGCTGATCTTCGATGTCCATCTCCTCGATTTCCTCTTGCCACCCGGGCTGGATCGTCTCCGAGTGAATCTCCGCCTGCGCTCCAGACCCGTACGATCCGACGAGCAGTGACTCCCCAACCGCGTCCACGCCCTTCTCTGCGAGTGCCATCAGACCGGAGGCCCGGGCGATGTGGACGGAACCCGTATACCAGTTCCCGACCTCCCGCGAGAGCGTAAGCGTCGGATTGACCGTCTCGTCGTACCACGACTGATATCGGTCGGTTTCTTTGAGGGCGTCGGTGTAGTCCCGGACTGCAGCGAGGTACTCGTCATCGTCGTCGAACTCCCTGGGCCGAGGCTGGCGACCGATCTCCTCTGCTAGTTCGTCCTCGACCTCGGTGTCTCGGATCACGTGGCGGTACGCCAAGACGGCAGCCTTCCTGACCATTCCCGGGAACGGCGTGTGGAACGGTCCGAGCGTATAGTTGCCGAGTTTGATGTCGCCGGCGACCGACTCGTAGTCGACGAGCGCCTCTCGCATCCGGGCGAGATACACCTGCACGGAACGCTTCCCATCGACGCTCGGAAACTGCTGGTTCGGCTTGAGGAAGTCCGTCTCGTCGGCGCTCCCGTATCCCTGTTCGGTCGACAGTTCGACCACCGACGGATTTTCGTCGATCAACATGGCGACCGCGCCCGCACCTTGAGTGGCCTCGCCTGCGTCGCCGCGCGCGTACAATGCGGTGTCGGTTGCGATAACCAGCGCCGCGAGTCCACGGTTTCGGCCGGCCTTGATCCAGTTGTACGCGTCGTCGATGCTCTGGGTGCCTGAGACGCAGGCGAACTTTCGTTCGCCCTTGTTCGCGTGGTGGAAGTCGCCGTCGAACACCTGTTCGAGACACCCAGCGATGTACGTCGAAACGGGTTTGGACTGGTCGAAGGCCGACTCAGTTGCCACGTCGATTCGACCGATATCCGCGGGTTCGAGCCCCTTGCGCTCCATCAACTGATGCGCTGCGTTGGCACCCATCGTGACAATGTCCTCGTAGGTGTCGGGGAACGAACTGGCGTATAGTCCCAGTCCCTTCGTGTACTTTTCCGGATCGTCTCCTTGTCGCGGTGCGAAGGTTTCCGCGAGATCTAGCCGTAGCTTGCCCGTCCGTATCTCGATCGCATCGATTCCCACACTACTCATGATCGCACCCAGACGGGTGAGGTATAAGTGTCTGTCGACAGGGTATTCGACAATCGACGATTATTCTGGCGAGGTGTCCGGGTTCGACCCGGCTACGGGTCGGTTCCGTCCGCTACGTCGGTAACCGTTTGGCTGTCCGTGAGCACGCCGTCTCCATCGTACACTTCGACGACGATGTCGTAGGAGTCCCCGATCGTGTTGGGCCCGCCCTCGTACTCGAAGGTGTACGTGGGCTGTTGTACGGTCTCGGTCTGCGTATCTTGGTCGGTCTCGCCATCGAATCGAACTTCGATCCGATCGAACGTTTCCCCGTGATCGACATCGACTGTCACGTCGTACTCGGCTCGCGTTCCCGGCGACGAGTCACCCAAGTTGTCGGCAATGGTGACGTCCTGGATCGCCGGTCCAGTTTCCTCCGTGGGCTCCTCGTCGAGGGTCCCCTCGATACCGGTGAGATACAGCGCCTCGAAGTCCTGATCGTCGACGAAGTTCAAGCCGAGGAGATCGCCTGCGGCACCGTCAGGAAACCGAACGGTGATGGTCTCCGTCCCGCCAGTTGGAATTACGATCGATTCGGAAAGATCTACCATCGGACCCCGCAATTCGAGTACGTCTCCGGTGTCGAGAAGCTGTAGCTCCTCCTGTGCCTGCGACCCTGGGCCGGTACCTGGGGCGTAATAGAGGGCCATTCGAGCCCGTTCGAACGATCGATCTTCGTCGCCTCGATTCCGGAACCGTAGCTCCACGTTTCGGTTCCCTGTCCCTGCAACGATGCCGACATCCTGGAGAACGACGTCCCCCGAACCACTCGGGTTGATGGATTCATCCTCGATGGATCCGTCGCCGAGACCCCCACCGAGTCGCTGGCCGGCCGCTGGCTCGGCATTGATCCCGGTTGGAGCACATACAACCCTGTAGGATCCGTCGAGGTCAAGTGTCAACTGGCCGTCGTCGACGCTCGCCGTTTCACCGGGGTCGAGTTCAGGTTCGAGGAGTTCGTTCCATTCTTCGGAGCCGAGTTCGGTCGGGACCCGAACGATCGGGTTCGTCACGGTTCTGGATCGCGTCAATCCAGGGACCGGATCGATCGCGACGGAGTCCGTGCCGGAGCGAAAGAAGGCACCCTGGATCGAGACGAGGTTGACGGAGCGGTCGTTGAGCAGACGCTGATCGGAGTCGAACCGGACCGTTCCCTCGTCGAACTCCCGGTATGCCACGGTGTTTTCGAATCGGTAGACGGGATTCCCCTGGTAATCGTTGTAGGTCGCCCCGTATTCGAGGTGTCTAGCCTCGTCGGAGTCGAGACAGAACGGGGATGGAGGGGCTCCGTCACCGTCGACTTCGATCAATCCCGGTGCCGTCGTCCGGACAGTCCCGGTCGGATTCGATGGATTGGTAGCCAATATCCTCGTCGAATACTGCGTGCCGAGCGTCAGCTCGCTGAAGGAACTCTTGCCGCTGGCAGCGGCGTTCATGATCGAACTACGAACGTCCGTGAACTGGCTGTGGACGAGCCGGTCGTGATTGAACTCGGTCGCCGAATTTTGTTGCGGAACCGCAACCGCCTGGTAACCTGCAAAGGCGATCACCAGCACCACGAAGACCAGCATGACCCCGATCTGGACCGACTGGGCTCGGCGATCGGGGAGAAATCGCATAGCGGTCCATCGCAGGCGACAAATAAAAACAACACGCACTCGCGAACCGATCCGCCTGGATACGTCCTATTCGTCCGTTTCGACGGGTTCTGGCTCGGCGAGTGCGGTCTGTAAGGAGTCCAGGCCGTTGACCCATTCGGCGACGAGGCCGTACTCGAGATCTTCGGCGACGGCGATATCTAGCTCTTCCCCGTCGATGATCAGGGTCCCGGCCTGTGCACAGTACGAAATGGCCGAATCGAGATCCTCCTCGGCCTCGGCCTCGGCTGCGGCCGACACTAATTCCTCGACGCTTCCATCCGACGGGGGACCGTCCACAATGTATTCCTCGGCGGCGTAGAAGACGCAAACCAGCGATGTCTGGACGCCGTCCAGTAACAGGAGCTTTTCCTCGTCCTCGAAGTCAACGTCCGAGAGGACGATGTCCCTGACCTGGACGAGTTCTTCGAGCGCTCCGTCCTCGTCGAGGACTCCCTCCTCAAAGTTCGCGATAATCTTCGCGACAGCAATAGCCGCATCGTCCTGCAGGTTCAACAGGAGTCGGGCGGAATCCTCGTTTTCGGGATCGATCTCTTCCTCCCGAAGGCGTCCGATCCAGTTGCTCCAGCGCTCTTCCGAATAGTACTCGTCCGGCGGTGTGCTCATGTAAAAGTGTTCGAGCCGCCGGGGATATGCCTTTTCCTTGGCGGGGCACCGGTGCCGATTCCCCCGCGTGTCGTTCCTACCGACGCACACACACGGGAGTTACATTTGAATACCGGTGTGTGATTTGAATACCAGTGTGTGACCATCGGTCACCGATCTCGGCTCGGATCGCGACCCAGTTCCTCCCGAACGGCGTCGACCTTCGCCGCGGCTCGCTGGTCTCGATCCCGTTTGTCGTCGATCTTCAGAAACGTACCCACTCGATCACCTTCGATTGCCTTGTGTGCCGCACCGACGGCGGCGAGGAGTTCGTCCACGTCGTCGGCTTCGAGAACAGTTCCCATCGGGTTCGTCTCGTAGGCGACATCAAAATCGTCCAGCGCCTGGATCGCGTCCGCGACGTCAGCTGCCATACTACCTTCCCGCACCGGTGCCACGCTCAGGAGTGCAATGACTGTCATACTGGATCAAGGTCGCGAACCCATTTATACTCGACCGCCGACATCGCCACACATGAGCGACGACAGTTCCGAGGCGGACTTCGAACGCATCACGGTCGACGCGAACGGACTCAATTTCGGCTGCCTGCGGGCTGGATCCGGCGATCGACTCGCGCTGTGTCTCCACGGCTTTCCAGACGACGCGGGCTCGATGATGCCAATCATCGACCGACTCGCAGACGCTGGATACACCGCCGTTGCGCCGTACATGCGCGGGTACGCGCCGACCGATCCCGCACCCGATGGCGACTATTCAGGGATTGCCCTCGGGCAGGATGCGATCGCGCTCGAAGACACGCTTTCAGATCGATACAGTACAAACGAGTCGGTTCTCGTGGGTCACGACTGGGGCGCTTCTGCGAGCTACGCAGCGGCGGCACTGGATCCGAACGCGTTCGAACGGATGGCCACACTTGCGGTCCCGCCGCGGTTCGTTTCGTTGCTCTTCAAACACCCGCGGCAACTGTTTCGAAGCTGGTACATGTGGTTCTTCCAACTGCCCGGCATGCCCGAGCGGGCGCTCCGGTGGCGCGAGTACTCGATGGTCGAATTCCTCTGGGGCATCTGGAGTCCGGGCTGGGAGTATCCCAACGATCGCATCGAGTCCGTCAAAGAAACGCTCGGGTCGGGACAAACCGTCGAACACGCACTCCAGTACTACCGGGATTCCATCGGATCGTCGATTTCGGACGCCATTCGACATGGCCCACCCGAGGCGGACCACACGAATCCCGTCGGGGTGCCGACGCTCCTTCTCGGTGGAGAACTGGATGGCTGTATCGGAATCGAACTGATCGAGGATGCGGGTCCGTATCTCGACGACGGGCGAATCGTTCGTGTACGCGACGCCGGACACTTCCTCCACCAGGAGCGTCCGGATGTCGTCTGCGAGGAACTCCTCGAGTGGTTCGAGTAAGGACCAGGCCCAGAGATCTCAACTCGCACGTCTTTGCATCGTCCGGATTCCGGCGGATGGTCGAAGAGACGTGTTGGAATCCGGCAGGAGTTTCCCGTCGGTCAAACGCGCATTGTACGTTACGGAAAGCCCATTCAAATACACCGCGTCGTTCAGATATGAATCGACGACGATTCGTGACGATCGCCGGCATCGCCTCCGCAACCGCACTCTCGGGGTGTCTTTCCTCGGCGGAAGCCCCACAGGTCGACGAGCTAACCGTCGAAGAGACCGACCGAAACACGATTCGGGCAACCGGACAGGGCTCGATTGAGACGGAACCGGACCGTGCAACCGTTTCGCTCGCTGTCGAAGCCTCCGACCGCGACGATGCCTCCGCGGTCGTCGAAGAACTCGCAACCGACGCGGATGCACTCAAAACCGCCCTCCTTGAGTACGGAATCTCGGAGGACGCCATCACGACCTCGCGCTACTGGCTCAGGGAGGACAGCCGATCCGGCGTCTACGAGGGCGAACACCGGTACCTCGTGGAACTCGACGACCCAGATTCGGTGGGGGAAGTCATCGACGTCGGTGTCGACGCTGGTGCTGACGAGATCGGAAGTATCAATTTCACGGTTAGTGAGGAACGCCGGGAGGAGCTATACGACGACGCCGTCCAGGAGGCCGTCGACGACGCCCGCGAGGAAGCCCACCTCTACTCGTCGGCAGCTGGGCAAACCCTCGGCGATCCGGTCTCCATCGAGACCAGTCGAACGGACCACAGGCCATTCAGGATTGAATACAACCTGGCCTTCGCCGAAGATGCGGACGGCTCGAAGCCGACCGACATCGACGCGGGTGACGTCTCCGTTCGCGCGCAAGCATCGATCGAGTACGAATTCGAATAGTAGGACCGCGAGCAATTAGATGTCCGACCAGTAGTCGGGTACATTTCCCGCTCGCCACTTGATCGAACAGCCCCGCGATGGAGTGGGATCCACCGGGATTTCCTCGTCCGCGAGTACGGCGTCGATCGCCTCGCGAATTTCGATCCGGGTAGGTTCGTCGTCCGGGTTCGGGGCATCGTCCAGCCGACCGTGGTAGGCGAGTTCGAACTCGCTGTCCTCTCGAGCTAGCAGGAACGGATCGGGGGTGCACACGGCGCCATACGCCTTGGCAACATCTTGGGTTTCATCGAAACAGTAAGCGTCGTACGCGATCTCGCCACTCTCGACTCGTCGCTGCATCTCCTCGAACGAGTCGTCGGGATACTGGCCAGGGTCGTTCGGATTAATTCCCACGACTGCGACGTCCTCGTAGTCGGCGGCGATGTCGTTGAGGACTGGGTGTTTCGCCTGCGCGTACGGGCAATGGTTGCAAGTGAACACGAGGAGCACTGCCCGGTTGTCCGCGAATTCTTCGAGCGAGCGCTGGTTGCCGTCCGTATCGGGAAGGTCGAACCCAGGGGGCGATTCACCGATTTCCAGCACGTCCATACTCGATTCGGCCATACCCGGTATTCACCACGTCGTCGCTTAGTGATTTTGTCAACGCCCGTTCAGTTCTCTCGCGTGACGAAAGTCCCGCGACCGAGCTGCATCGGCCAGGATATCGCCCGAGCCGTTCGACGGAGAGCCGGACTTTTATTCGCTGGCCTCCCAGAGACGGTATGGACGAGGAGGACGACGAACTCGCGGCCGCTGCCGAGGAGCTTGCCGCTACCCTCGATGAACTCTCCGGGGAACTCCGAGGAGCGCCGCGCGGTCCCCTCGGTCTCCCTCGGCCTCCGACCCCGACGGAGGTCCTCCGATTTGCCGAGGGATATGCCATTCCAACGATCGTCGCCATTCTCGAGGCGAATATTCGCGTCCTCGATATGTTGGCCAGGGTCCTCAGGGTGGCCGACGGACGACCGCTGGATGGATCGGGTCGTGACGGGATAGAGCGGGCCAGTCGAACCACGCTCCAGAAACTTGACGGCGCACTATCGGACCTCCAGACGGCAATAGAAGGTGGAGAACCGTCGAACCCGGATGTTGCTCGTCTGCTCGATGAGGCACGGTCGTTGCGAGAAGAAATCGACGATCGGCTACCGGAAGCAACAGCGGAACCGTCCACAATGGACGGAACAAAGGATCGATCCACTCACGGGTCAGCGTCCGACGAGGACACGGACGGTGAAGCCGCGGTGGCATCCGACGAGGACGACGGCATCAAGATCGACGTCGACGCCGAACTCGAATCGATCAAGCAAAACGTATCCGACTCCCCCGACGGGGACGAAGAGGACGACGAAGACGACTCTCAATTGGACGAGGAATGACGGCTGAGCCGGGGACGGGACCGGAACGACCACCGGACGCCGTCGGAGTCTATAACCGCACTCCTGTCGCCGGAATACGTTCGAATCGACTCATCCGAGACCTACTTATATATCGTCCGCGGACGCACCGTAGACTATGGAGTTCGACGTCATCCAAGGCGACATCGCCGCACAGTCCGCCGACGTCCTCGTCAACGCCGCCGGGACGAGCCTCCGGATGGGATCAGGGGTCGCGGGCGCCCTTTTACGGGGAGCGGGCGAAGCGATCAATCGCGAAGCGATGGAGAAGGGCCCGATCGATCTCGGGGAGGTCGCCATCACAGACGCCTACGACCTCGACGCCGAGTACGTCGTTCATGCCGCCGCCATGCCACACTACGGCGACGGGCAGGCGACCGCAGAAAGCATTCGAGATGCCACGCGGAACACGCTTGAGACCGCGGACGAACTCGAGGCCTCGTCAATCGTCATACCAGCTCTCGGGAGTGGAGTCGCGGGATTCGATCTGGAGGAAGGCGCTCGAATTATCTGTAC